>JAGRMO010000174.1 GCA_020441205.1 Maritimibacter sp. | reverse complement strand
CAAGCTGACCGTGGCGCGCGCCCGGAAGATCCAGCGCTTCCTCTCCCAGCCGTTCGACGTGGCCAAGGTGTTCACCGGCTCGGACGGCGTCCAGGTCCCGCTCGAGAACACGATCTCGTCGTTCAAGGCGGTCGTGGCCGGCGAGTACGACCACCTGCCGGAAGGCGCGTTCTATATGGTCGGCGGCATCGAAGAGGTGATCGCCAAGGCCGAGCGTATGGCGGCCGACGCCGCCTGATGAATGGGTCGCGGTTTCGGGGTCAGACTCCGGAACCGCTCACCACTAGGAGGCCCGAATGGCTGACTTGATGCGATACGACGTGGTGTCTCCGGCCCGCAGGCTCGCCTCCGGCGAGGCGACGGCGGTGCAGATTCCCGGCGTCGACGGCGATTTCACCGCGATGGCGCACCATGCGCCGACGATCGCCACCATCCGCCCGGGGATCGTGACCGTGCAGGCCACGACCGGCGAAGAGAAGTTCGTCGTCACCGGCGGCTTCGCCGAGGTCTCGCCCGAGGGCGCCTCGGTGCTGGCCGAGCGGGCGATGCCGGTGGGCGAGGTGACGCAGGCCACGATCGACGAGTTCATGGCGGCGGCGAAAGCGGCGCTGGAGAACGCGACCGAAGAGAACCACGCGGTTCTGTCGAAGACCGTGGGCGATATCGCCCTCGTCGCGAGCGAGCTCGGCCTCAACGCCTGAGCCGGTCGGCGACCAAGAGATACCCGGCAGAGAACCGGGAGACCTGAATTGACCCCGCGCTCCGGCGCGGGGTTTTTTCTTTGGTCTCGCGCGGAGGGCCGGGTTCAGACGGTGAGATCCCAGTCGTCGTCATGGGCCACTTCGCCCATCGCGATCCAGTCGGCGCGCACTCGGGCGACCTTGGTGTCGCCCCAGGTGCGGAACACGAGCGCGAAGCCGGTTTCGCTCACCTCTTCGGCGGCGATGTCCATCCGGTGGTTGGCGCTGTGGTCGACATCCCACATCGACAGCCCGACCTGAACCGCGGGCGGGGCGAGGAAGGGTTCGGAGAAATCGACGCGGACGCGCGCCTCGCGTTCGCCGGTGCCCGACCACATCTCGCCGCCGTCCTGGAAATCCGAAAACAGCATGTGCGAGCCCCGGTCGATGCCCATCCGGTGGGTTCTGATCCGCCACATGGTCCGAATTCTCGCTCTGCGTGTGTCCATCTCTCGGGGGCGAGGATGCAACGCGGGGCGCGGTCGCGCAAGGGCGCCGGTCAGCCGGTCGGCCGTGCCCGTTTCGGGTTCAGCGCGAAGAAGGCGGGCAGGATCGCGATGAGCAGCGCGGCACCGGCGAGGAAGGGCATGCCGGGCAGGTAGAACCGGGCGTCAGGGGCGGCGAAGGCGCGAAACAGCGGCGTCACCAGAAGCGGGGCCACGACTGCCGCGATCGAGCCCAGCGACGCGATCACGCCCTGCAACAGGCCCTGGCGATCTTCGTCGGCGAGGTTCGACATCATCGCGGTGATCGTCGGTGGCACCATGTCGGAGAGGCAGGAGACCGGGATCAGCGCGAAGACGAGGGCGGCGGGGGGCGAGACGCCCAGCGCCAGCATCGCCGCGATTCCGGCCAAGACGCCCAGCATCAGGGTGCGGTAGTCGCCGATGCGCGGGATCAGCGCCGGCAGGATCGCGCCCTGGGTGAAGGCGACGCCGACGCCGTAGAAGGCGAGCGAGCCGCCGATCAGTGCCGAGGACCAGCCATAGGCCTCGCGGGTCCAGAATGCCCAGAGGGTCGGGTAGACCATGTTGGCGAATTCGAAGGCGAAGAGCAGGATCAGCGGCAGGGCGAGGCCGGGCAGGCGAAACGCGCCGAGGATCGCGGCGAAGGGGTTGAGGTCGGCCCTTGCAAAGCGGCGGCGCTTTTCGGGCGGCAGGCTCTCGGGGAGCATCGCGAGACCGAAGAGCGCCCCGATGGCGGCAAGGCTGCCGGCGACCCAGAACGGCGCGGTCACGTGCCAGGCGGCGAGCAGCCCGCCGATCGCAGGCCCCATGACGAAGCCGACGCCGAAGGTCGCGCCGATCAGACCGAAGCTGGCGGCGCGTTTTTCGGGCGGCGAAATGTCGGCGAGATAGGCGGTGGCGGTGATGTGGGTGGCCCCGGCGATGCCGGCCAGCACCCGGCCGAGGAGCAGGAGCCAGAAGCCCTGGGCCAGCGCCATGATCGCGTAATCCACCGCGAGGGTGGCGAGCGCCAGCACCAGCACCGGACGGCGGCCGTAGGCGTCGGACAGGCCGCCGATGATCGGGGCGAAGATGAACTGCATCGCGGCGTAGGCGGCCATCAGCACCCCGCCCCAGACCGCGCCCGCGGCGGTGTCGCCGGCGCCGACGCGGGCCATCAGGTCGGGCATCAGCGGAAAAATCAGCCCTACGCCCATCGCGTCGAGCAGGATGGTGGCGAGGATGAACAGCCGTGGCGTGCCCTCCGGCGCGCCGGCCTGAGCCTGGGTCTGCGGGTCTTGGTCAGTCAAGGTTCAGCTCGATGCCACGGCTGGTGGCAAACCTGTTGCAGTACCCGGTCCAGTCCAGGAAATCCTGGCTGAACACCGCGCCACGTCCCTTCGCGGTCCAGTCGTCGCGCATGGCTCTGCGGTGGCCGTCGACCCAGGCTGCCGGGTCGGATTGGCCCTCGGCCTCGGCCTCGGTCCAGGCGGTCTCGGTGAAGATCGCCGCGGCAGCGTCGAGTTTCGCCTTGCGGTCGGGCGTCGAGATCAACGCCGACAAGGCCTCGTAGAGCCCCGCGCATTGCGCCATCGACTGGCTGAACGGCTGCGCCGCGGCGGGAGAAGCGACGGTTGCCGCGACGAGGACCATCGCTTGCGTAATCATGCCTTGTCCGCCCGCCTTCATATCCTGCACAGTAGATCATCAACCTGTGCCAATCTGGGCCGATTTCTTGATCTGACGCAAGGCTCGACCGGCCCGAAGCACTAGGCTTGGACCACTCATCCGAAGGAGATCCGCCATGAGAGTCTTTTCCGTCGTAGGCCCGTCGTCTGCCGGCAAATCATCCCTGGTCGAGGCCCTCGTCGGTCTCGACGGGGCCGTCGGCAAGGTGCTCGACGTGCCCGGTGTCGCCAAGGTCACCTCCTTCGGGTTCATGGGCGAAGACTGGGCGGCGATCGACATCGCGGGCGGCACCGAGAACATCGCCCCTGTCGGCCCGGTGCTGGCCGCCTCCGACGCGGTGGTGCTCTGCGTGCCGGCCGATGCCGAGGGCGCGGTGCTGGCCGCGCCGTATCTGAGGATGATCGAGGAGGCCGAGGTGCCGGCGATCATCTTCGTCAACAAGACCGACGCGCCGGTGAGCCGGATGTCGGAGACGGTGTCGGCGCTGCAGACCTATTCGCGCCACCATATCGTGTTGCGCGAGGTGCCGATCCGCAACGGCGAGGAGATCGTCGGCGTGGTCGATCTGGTGTCGGAGCGGGCGTGGAAGTTCCACGACGGCGAGCCGTCGACGCTGATGGAGATCCCCGAAGCAGTGCGGGCGCGCGAACAGGAAGCCCGGGCCGAGATGCTCGAGAGCTACGCCGATTTCGACGATGCGCTGCTCGAGGAGATCATCGAAGACCAGAAGGTGATGCCGTCCGAGGTCTACGAAGTGGCGTCGAAGACGTTGCAGCACCATGACCTCGTGCCGGCCTTCATCGGCTCGGCCGAGCATCGCAACGGGGTCAACCGGCTGATGAAGGCGCTGCGCCACGAGGCGCCCGACGTCTCGGTCGCGGCCGGGCGTCTGGATGGCGGCGCGGTGGCGGTGAGCGCGCTGGCCGACATGGTCAAGCATCTCGGCAAGACGGTGCTGGTGCGTGCGCTGTCGGGGCCGGTCTCGGGCGGGGCGACGCTCGGCGGCGACAATGTCGGCTCGATCACCGATCTCGACGCGCGGACCGGGCTCGGCACGCTCGCGCCGGGGGCGATCGGGCTTACGGTGAAGTCCGACCATCTCGCCGCCGGCCACATGTATTCCGACAAGGCGAACGATCCGCTGCCGGATTGGGCGCAGCCGCATCCCTCGGCGTTCCGGCGCATCGTCACCCCGGTGCACGAGAAGGACGACAGCCGGCTGTCGACCGCGCTCGAGCGGATGGGCGAGATCGACCCGGGGCTTTCGGTGAGCCAGGACGAGAAATCCGGCAATCCGGTGCTGGCGACCCAGGGGCCGTTGCACCTGCGCCGGGTGATGGCCAAGCTCAAGGACGATTTCGGCATCGAGGTCGAAGAGGGCACGGTGCCGCCGGGGCTGCGCGAGACGATCCGGCGCGGCACCGAGGTGCATCACCGCCACCGCAAGCAATCGGGCGGGGCCGGACAGTTCGCCGACGTGGTGGTCGAGCTCAGGCCGGAGGCGCGCGGCTCGGGCTTCACCTTCACCGAGACGGTGAAGGGCGGGGCGGTGCCGCGCAACTACATCCCGTCGGTCGAAGCGGGCGCGCGCGACGCGCTGGTCGAGGGGCCGAACGGCTTTCCGGTGGTCGACGTCTCGGTCGAGCTCAAGGACGGCAAGTCGCATTCGGTCGATTCGTCCGATTTCGCCTTCCGCACCGCCGGCAAGAACGCGATCAAGGAAGCGCTGGCCGAAGTGGGCACGGTGCTGTTGCAGCCGATCATGAAGGTCGACATCCACGTGCCCTCGGTGTTCTCCGGCGCGCTGGTGCCGATCGTCTCGGGAATGAAGGGCCAGGTGCTCGGCTTTGAGGGCCATCCGACGGCGGCGGGCTGGGACGTGTTCCAGACGCTTCTGCCGATGACGGCGGAAGACGATCTGTTCAACGCGCTCGGCTCGGCCACGCGCGGCACCGCCTGGTTCACCACCCAGTTCGACCATTACCAGGAGGCGCGCAAGGAGGAGCTCGCCGATCTGATCTGAGCGTACCGGGGCGCGGCCGGGCGTGGGCCTGGTCGCGGGCCGGTGTCACGCGTCGGGATCGCCACATCGTATGGCGTGACTGGAAGCCATTGATTTCAGGTGGAAACACTGCGTTTCTGCATGTGCGCGAGTGACTATCACCGCCCGGGACGGTCGAGGAGAACGTGACCAAGACCAAGACCAAGATTCTGAGCGCCGTCGCCGTTGTCTTCCTGTGCTTTTGGGCGACCGGTTTTTCCTCATCCCTTTTGTCAAGCCATTGCCTGAAACCGAAGCTCGACATCCAGAAGAAGATTGCTGCCTGCAATTTCGCATCGGCGACGACTCTCTCGCGGTATTTCGAGGCCGACCACCCGGAATACGCTGCCCTCGAGTTTGAACGGGCGATTGCTCTTGCGGAGGGCGGAGACTCGCAGAAGGCGCACATCGTGATGCGCGACCTTCTGGAATGGGCGTCGATTGACAAGACGTCGCAGGCGACCGGGAACCGACGGGATGACCGGGTTGCGGACGAAGTCTTTTCCCGCGCCAGGAGGCTCGATCGAAACTCAGTAGCGTTTTGGGTGTTCGCTCAGGCGATGGGATTCGACGGGGTGTGAACCAGGTCCGGGCATGCCCCGACCTCGCGCCCAGGATCGACATGTCGACCCGCCAGACAACCGCAGATCGGCTGGAGGCACCGACTACGGGTAAGCGGTCTCGTAGAGCGGTTCCAGCGTCGCGTCGTCGAACAGCGAGCTCACGGAGGTGCCGCCCCAGATGTTGAGGATCGCCTGGGCGAAGATCGGCGCGGTGGGCACGACGCGGATGTTGGGTGCGGTGAGGATCGCGTCGGTCGGCGCGATCGTGTCGGTGATGACGAGGCTCTTCATCACCGAGCTCGAGACCCGCTCGACCGCCGGGCCCGACATCACCCCGTGGCTGATATAGGCGTGGACTTCCTTGGCGCCGGAATTGGCGAGCAGCTCGGCCGCCTTCACCAGGGTGCCCGCGGTGTCGCAGATGTCGTCGACGATGATGCAGCGCTTGCCCGAGACGTCGCCGATCACCGTCATCTCGGCCACTTCGCCGGCCTTTTCGCGGCGCTTGTCGACGATGGCGAGCGGCGCGCCGATGCGCTTGGCGAGCTCGCGCGCGCGGGCGACGCCGCCCACGTCGGGGCTCACCACCATCACTTCGCCGAGGCAGTTGCGGAAATGGTGCTTGATGTCGAGGGCGAAGATCGGGCTGGCGTAGAGGTTGTCGACGGGGATGTCGAAGAAGCCCTGGATCTGCGCCGCGTGCAGGTCCATCGTCAGCACCCGCTCGATGCCCGACTGGGCGATCATGTTGGCGACCAGCTTGGCGCTGATCGGGGTGCGGGCCTTGGTGCGGCGATCCTGCCGCGCGTAGCCGAAATAGGGGATCACGGC
>JAGRMO010000173.1 GCA_020441205.1 Maritimibacter sp. | reverse complement strand
ATCTTCACCTTCTCGCTGACGCTGGGCGATTACATCATCCCCCAGATCGTCGGCTCGTCGCGCAATTTCATCGGTCAGGCGGTCTATGCCCACCAGGGCACGGCGGGCAACATCCCGCTCGCCGCCGCCTTCGCCGTGGTGCCCATCGTGATCATGGGGTTCTACCTGTGGATGGCCAAGCGGAAGGGAGCCTTCGATGCCCTCTGAGCGCGCACCCCTCGGCCTTCGGATCGCGGCTTTCGCGGGGCTCGCCTTCCTGCACCTGCCGATCCTGCTCATCTTCGTCTATGCCTTCACCACCGAAGACCGCACCTATCAATGGCCGCCCCCCGGTTTCACGCTCAAATGGCTGGGCGTGACCTGGAACCGGCCGGACGTCTGGCAGGCGCTCGGGCTGTCGGTGCGGGTCGCGGCGATCTCGACGCTCATCGCCCTCGTGCTCGGCACGCTGACGGCGGCGGCGATCTCGAGCGCGCGGTTCTTCGGCCGCGAGGCGGTGTCGCTCCTGGTGATCCTGCCGATCGCGCTGCCCGGCATCATCACCGGCATCGCGCTGCGCTCGGCCTTCAACCTCGGCGACATCCCCTATTCGACGCTCACGATCATCCTCGGCCATGCAACCTTCTGCATCGTCGTGGTCTACAACAACGCCGTCGCGCGGTTCCGCCGGCTGTCGGGCTCGATGCTGGAGGCGTCCGCCGATCTCGGCGCCAACGGGATCCAGACCTTCCGCCACGTCGTGCTGCCCAATATCGGCACCGCGCTGCTCGCGGGCGGGATGCTGGCCTTCGCGCTCAGCTTCGACGAGGTGATCGTGACCACCTTCACCGCCGGCCAGCAGCAGACGCTGCCGATCTGGATGCTCGAAGAGCTCGTGCGGCCGCGCCAGCGCCCCGTCACCAACGTGGTGGCGATGGTTGTGGTGCTGGTCACCTTCCTGCCGATCCTCGGCGCCTATTACCTGACCCGCGGCGGCACCGAGACCGCCGGCGGCGGCAAATGAACACCCAAGCGGAGGACCACATGGACACGCAATTCCTGATCGACGGCGAGTTTACCGACGGCACCGAAACGCCCGAGGCGATCCTCAACCCGCGCACCGGCGAGACCGTGCTGCAGCTGCCCGAGGCCTCGCTCGACCAGGTCGACGCGGCGGTCTCGGGCGCGCGCTCGGCCTTCGCCGGCTGGTCGCGGACGACGCCGGGCGAGCGTTCGGCGGCGCTGCTCAGGATCGCCGACCGGATCGAGGCCGAGGCCGAGGGCTTCGCCGCGCTGGAGGCGCTCAACTGCGGCAAGCCGATCAACGCCGCGCTCGGCGACGAGATCCCGGCCATCGTCGACACCTGGCGCTATTTCGCCGGCGCCGTGCGCAACATGCACGGGCCGCTCGCGGGCGAATACCTGCAGGGCTTCACCTCGATGATCCGGCGCGACGCCGTCGGCGTGATCGCTTCGGTGGCGCCCTGGAACTATCCCCTGATGATGATGGCCTGGAAGCTCGCCCCCGCGCTCGCGGGCGGCAACACCGTGGTGTTCAAGCCCTCGGAACAGACCCCGCTCACCGCGCTCAAGCTCGCCCGCATCCTCGCGGAGGAACTGCCCAAGGGGGTGATGAACGTACTCACCGGGCGCGGCGAGACGGTGGGCAGCGCACTGGTGAACCACAAGGGCGTCGACATGATCTCGCTCACCGGCGATGTCGCCACCGGCAAGAAGATGCTGCAGGCGGCGGCGAAATCGGTGAAGCGCACGCATCTGGAACTCGGCGGCAAGGCCCCGGTGATCGTGTTCGACGACGCCGATATCGGCGAGGTGGTCGAGGGGCTGAAGGCGTTCGGCTATTACAACGCGGGGCAGGACTGCACCGCCGCCTGCCGGGTCTACGCCTCGAAGAAAACCTACGACAACCTTGTCGCCGACCTCACCAGCGCGGTCTCCGAGATCGTGTTCGACCAGGCCGACGACAGCCTCAACGAGATCGGCCCGCTGATCTCGTCGCGCCAGCGCGACCGGGTGGCGAGCTTCGTCGAGCGGGCGCGCGAACTCAACCATATCGAGATCACCACCGGCGGCAGCGTGGTCGGCGCGCGTGGGTTCTACTACGCGCCCACGGTGGTCGCCGGCGCGCAGCAGAAGGACGAGATCGTCCAGCGCGAGGTGTTCGGCCCGGTGGTGTCGGTGACGCCGTTCGACGATGTCGACGAGGCGGTCGCCTGGGCCAACGACAGCGATTACGGCCTCGCCTCTTCGGTCTGGACCAAGGACATCGGCCGGGCGATGGAGACGGCGGCGCGGCTGCGTTACGGCGCGACCTGGATCAACACCCATTTCATGCTGGCCAACGAGATGCCGCATGGCGGGCTCAAGGCCTCGGGCTACGGCAAGGACATGTCGATGTACGCGCTCGAGGATTACACCGTCGCGCGCCACATCATGCTGAAGCACTAGGAGCAGCCCCGGCATCGTCTTCCGCCCGGCGCCGTCCCGGGCGGGAGAGACAGCCATGCGCGGGGAGCGCCTCGCCGGGTGCGGGGCCCCTACAGACCGGCCGTCGCCGCTTCCCGCTGTGCACGCCCAATCGATCCGAATCCGCCCGGTGTCGCGGGTGAATTCGCGCCCGGACCGGACCCTGCGCCGCACCGATCACAGGTTGAACCGGCGGTTTCGTGACGGTCCGTCCGGCGCCGAGCGGCCGATCGCCTACCACCTGTGCGCGATGAGCAGCCTGTGGGCAGATTCCGAAACAGACGCGGCGAAACGCCGCCATTGTCGAGAAATGTACTTGTAATCTAACTTTTGCAATGTACCTTTAGGTTCGGGCTGCCCAAAAACCCTGTCCGCAAACGATTTGAACGAACATTCGGCGACTGATTCCCATGGCTTCACGCGCACAATCTGAGGTTGACTGGCGGCTAGAGGCCGACTGGACGCTGCCGCCAGAGTTGCAGCCGAAGGCCGACCGCGACTTCGAGATCGCGCCGCCGTCCGAACCGCTCGCGGACTGGAGCGCCTATGCGGCCACCTACGATCTCCTGCTCGAGCACAACCCGGCATATCAACAGCTGCTTGAGGAATTCGAGAGTTTCCTGGCCGGCGTCGAGGCCCCCGGGGTGATCTACGATCTCGGCGGCGGGACCGGGAATTACGCGCAGCTCGCCGCGCGCCGGTTTCCCGACAGCGCGATCTATTTCGTCGAGCCCGATCTCGGCATGAGCCGGCGGGCCTATGAAAAACTCGCGGGCCACGACAATCTCGCCTTCATCGCCAGTCCGTTCCAGGCGCTGGCGGCGCCGGAGCCGGCCGATCTCGTGATCTGCGCCCATGCGCTCTACACGATGCCCGACCCGCAGACCCGGCTGGTCGAGATGCGCAAGCTGCTGCGGCCGGGCGGCACGCTGTTCCTGATCGACCTCGGGCGGCCGCTCGATATCGGCGACTGGCGGTCCTACCTGTTCGGGCATCTCAAGCAGACGCTCGGCATCGCCAGGGCGCTGCAGATCCTGTGGCGCGGCCGCGAGATCGCGAAGCAGAACAAGGCGATCTACCAGGCCCAGAGGGATGGGCGCTACTGGACGCATTCGTCGTCGGAAATCGCGTCGGCGGTGGCACAGGCCGGCTTGGAAGTCATTTCGCAGAAGACCGTGTACCGCGGCTACAGCGATCTTTTGGTGTGTCGCGCGGCGGAGTAATCGCCGACGAATGGGGTGGGGACTATGTACGACCAGGTTATGGATATCCTCGAACGCAGCAGGTATTCCGTGCTGTCGGATGGCGACGACCTCGAACAGGTCTTTCGCCTCAGATACGAGTGCTATCGGGGCGAGAACGCGATTCTGAAGAACGAGCGCCGGATCATGACCGACGCTTACGACGAGAGCCCGCACTGCATTCACGTGGCGGTCGAGATGGACGACATGTATGTCGCCGCGCTGCGCCTGCATCTGATCTCTGAGGAGACGCTGAGCTCGCCCTCGCTCGAGGTGTTTCCCGAGGTGATGGACCTGTTCCGCCCGGGGCAGACGATCCTCGACCCCACCCGTTTCGTGGTGCATCCCGAGGCGCGCCGGAACGGCCTGCCGCTGCATCTCGCGGCGCTGCGCATCCCGTTCCTCGCGGCGATGCATTACGAGGTCGACATCGCGCTCGCCGCGGTGCGGGCCGAGCACACCGCCTTCTACCTGAGGTATCTGGGCTACGAATCCTTCACCGCGCCGCGCCCCTATCTCGGTCTCACCAAGCCGCTCGGGCTGATGACGGCGAAATTCAAGGAAAACCGCGACCGGGTGCTGAAGCGCTACCCGTTCTTCGGTCCGGTCGACGACGTGCCGCATGCGAACATCCGCTTCCCGAGCGTGCCGGGCGTCTACGACGCCGAGGGCCAACTGGTCGCGCAGGTGGCCTGAGGGCGCAGACGCGGCGGTCCGCCCCGCGAGGTGCCGCTGCCGGCTGTGCCGCGTCTTCGGTCGCAACGGAGTTGAGGACGCGCGCGCGCCGCATTTCGCAGCCGGCTCCGCCCCTGCCCCGTCCGATTCGACACGCTCCGGGCGATACGATCTGCGCGCGGACACACGTTACCGTTGAACAGCCGGAAACATTGCTCAGGTTTGCCCGAACTCCGTCCGAATTCCAACAGATTGCGCGCCTAGGTTGGCCATGGAAGGGATGGCGTAAGAGGCACGGCATGGCAGGCAAGGGCAGGTCGCGGACGGCACGGATCAGTTGGACCAACCCAACCGACCGCGAGCAACGGATCAAGGATTACGTCGATCTGGTGAGCAGCCTCACCTGGCAGCGGCAGGGGAGCTTCCTCGCCGCGACCGTGCTCGGCCTGTTCTATTTCGACCCGGTCTCGACGGTCGTCTGCTATCTGGGGGTCTTCGTCGCCGAGATCCTCGACATGCGCCTCGGCCGCGAGGCCAAGGCCTGGACCGACTACGATCCCGAAACCGGCCGGCGGCTCCTGCGCAAGATCACCGTCAACACCGCGCTGAGTGCGGTGGCGATCAGCGTGTTCGTCATCAACATGGCGGTGCAGCAGACCTCGGGCGGTCATTTCACGCCCCTGTTCTTCCTGTTTTCCGCCTCGCTGTTCGCGGCAATGTACAACAGCGCGATCATCTCGATCCTGCTTCTGCGGCTGTCGATCTATGCCGGCGCCTTCCTGTTCATCGCGCTGCTCGATCTGGTGCGCTACCGCCCCGCGATGAGCTCGAGCAGCTGGCTCGAATTCTTCACCATCATTTTCGTTCTCTATTTCATCTTCGACACTTCGCTGAAGTTCTACCGCCACTACCAGGAGCGGATGCAGCAGATGAAGCTCATCAAGGAAGAAAGCGAGCGCACCAAGGCGGCCTACGAGGTGAAGTCGCAATTCCTGTCGACGGTCAGCCACGAGCTGCGCACGCCGCTCACCTCGATCAAGGGCTCGATCGACTTGATGAACACCGGCGTTCTGGGTGCGGTGCCGGATCATCTGAAGCCGCCGCTGTCGATCGCGGCGAAGAACAGCCAGAGCCTCGCCAATCTGATCGACGACCTGCTCGATCTGCAGAAGATGGAGGCGGGCGAGATGCACTTCCAGTTCCAGGAGCTCGACGTCAACGATCTGGTGAAGGACGCGGTCGAAGCCACCACCGGCTATGCCGGCAAGCTCGGGATCCATGTCACCACCATCCTGCCGGCGCGCGAGCTCACGGTGAAGGGCGACCATGCGCGGCTGATCCAGGTGATGAACAACCTCCTGTCGAACGCGATCAAGTTCTCCGAAGAGGGCGGGTCGGTCCGGGTACGGGTCGAAGCCATCGGCAGCCGGGTGCGGATCTCGGTCCAGGACGACGGGATCGGCATCCCGGAGGAGGCGCGCGAGCGGGTGTTCGGCAAGTTCACCCAAGTCGATTCCTCCGATATCCGCAAGGTCGGCGGCACCGGGCTTGGCCTCAACATCACCAAGCAGATCGTCGATCGGCACGGCGGCACGATCGACTACGAGAGCGAACCGGGCGTGGGCTCGACCTTCTACGTCGAGTTCGACCAGGCCGTCGACGAGGCGGCCGGCAAGGCCGGCGCCGACCCGGTGGCGCTCACCGCCTGAGCGCGCGCCCGGGCGTCGTCGGTCGGCCTCCCGGGTCGCGCGGTCCGGTGGCGAGATTGTCCGCGCCCGGCCGCAGGGTATCGTCAAGTGTCAACGCCGCTGGGGCCGCGCATTCCCGCCCGCCGCGCCAGATCTCGGCGAAGTCGCCCGCGACCTGCCGCGTGGAGAAGCGCACCGTGGCAAGGATTTCGTCGTCCTCCGACCGGCGCGCGACCCGCACGCTCGCGCCTTCCGGCGAAGCCAGGATCATCTCGTCTCCTCCAGGGCGCCCCGGCCCTTGCCATCGCCGTTTCGGGTAGCGGTTTGACGTCAGGCGGTTCCGGGTTCCTGGGCGGGCGCTGCGCCCGGCGCGGTCGTCGGGCCGGGGTCGCCGGGGGACGAACCCAGCTCCGCCCCGGCCGCGTTCACCGCGGCCCAGGCGGAGGCGATGGCGAGCCCTGCGCCGGAACGCGACCGGGCCCAGTCCTGCCCGGCCAGCACGGCGCCGGCGGCGTGAAGCCGCGGGTGCACCGGCGCGCCGGCGGCATCGAGCGGGCGGAACCTGTCGTCGACGGTGAGCCCGAGCCGGTTCACCGGATGTCCGCGCGGGTCGAAATACGCGGGGCGGAACCAGGCCTCGCGGCCGTCCGGCTGGGCCACCGGCAGCCCGAACAGGGTCTCGCGGATGCCGCTGCGCTCGGCGCGCAGCCCGCCCGAGAGAAACCGCCCGGTGGCCAGAACCACGGCCTCCGCGCGGATGTCGAGGTCTTCCATCGGCCCGTGCAGGGCGAGCGTGATCCCGCTCGGGTCCAGCCGCGCTTCGGCCGCCTTCAGGTTCGGCTCCAGCGCCACGCCGCGGCCCGGAAGGTGGCGTTCGAAGAGTTCGCGCAGGCGGATGCCGGGCACGCCGGGCGGGATCGTCGGGATCTCGAACAGGGTGACGCCGAGCTCGGCCTCGAGCGCCGCGCGCACCGTGTCGGGGCGATGGACCCCGAGGATCGCCGGCAGGCCGACATGCGTGACGGCGCCGAGATGGGGGCGCAGACGGGCGACGAAGGCGGCCCGCGTCTCGCGGGTCTCCAGCGCGCGGGCCATCGGTTCGGGGAAGACCTGCAGGCTCTCCATGCCGGGAAAGGCGAGGCGCGCGGTCGCGAGGCCGGGCCAGACGGCGGCCATGTTGGCGGCGAACTCGGCGGCGGAGAACCCCTGCAACCCGGCGAAATCGACGATCAGCGCGGGCGCCCGTTCGGCCAGCGCCGCCGCGCCCGGCCACATCGTTTCGGGCAGCGAGAGCGTCGGTTTCGTCACCCCGTAGGGCAGCAGCGCGGTGAGGTTCGCGGCGCCCGCGGGGGTGTAGCCGAGCCCCATCGCGTTCACCTCGCCGATGAAAGCGTCGAGCGCGGCGCGGATATCGGCATTCGCGAGCCGGCCGAAAGGATGTCCGGGCTCGGTCATGCGCAGCGCGTCGAGCCCGGCCCAGGGATCGGCGATCTTGCGCCCGTCGGCGACACCCAGCAGATCGAGATAGCCGGTGGTGTAGGCGAGCGCGCCGGAATGGCCGACCTGGGCCACGTCGAGCCCCCGCGCCCGGGCGAACAGCGCCGCGGCGAAGCCGGCGATGCCGGTGCCGACCACGGTAAGCTGGGTCTCGATCCGCCGGTGCGGGCGCCTCATCGCGGATCCTCCGGCGCGTCGTCGTTCAGAAGGTCGAGCCCGGCGAGACCGACGTGCAGGATCTCGGCCAGCTCGGTCTGGGCGAGCCCCGCACCCCAGAGCACAGGCCGCACGCCGCGGTAGCGCCCGTCGATGAAGCGGCGCATCTCGCCGAGGCCTTCGGCGCCCTCGTAGACGCCCGCGTCGTAGAGATGCGAGGTCACCCGCATCGAACAGAACGCGCCCTGGCAGGCGCCCTTGCCGATCCGCGAACGTCGGGCGATGGCGTCGAGGCTCATGTGGTCCTCGTGGCCCGGGGCGCGGGCGACGATCTCGTCGACGGCCGAGCGGGCCACCATCTCGCATTCGCACAGGATGGTGTCGGTCGCATCGGCGCGGGCCATCCAGTCGCGGGCCGAGGCGCCGGGCGCAGTCCAGCCAAGGCCGGGCCCCGAGGGCAGCGGCTCGGTCGCGGTCCGGCAGGGCGCGACGACGCCGAGCCGCGCGGCGACGAGATCGGCGGTCTTCTCGGCCATCAGCCGGAAGGTGGTGAGCTTGCCGCCGACGATGGTGCAGAAATTCGCGAGCCCCTGGCCTTCGTGATCGTAGAGCGTGAAGCCCCGGCTCGCCTTGCGCCCGTCTTCCTCGGCCGCGTCGCTCAGCAGCAGCGGCCGCACGCCCGAGAACGCGCGCACGAAGCGGGTTTCGGCCAGCACCGGCAGCATCGCGCTGCCCTCGTCGAGAATGCGGTCGACCTCGGCGGCGGTCGGGGCGCGGGCGGCGGCATCGTCGGGGTCGCGGAGCGTCACCGAGGAGGTGCCGAGGATCGAGACCGTGCCGCCCGGCACCAGGATGTCGCCATCGCCGGGCGGACGGAGCCGGTTGATGACCCCCTTCGCGATCCGGGTGTTGGCGATGATGAGCGTGCCCTTCGAGCCGAGCAGCCGCACCTCGTCGCAGCCCGCAAGCGCCGCGATCCGGCCGGCCCAGGTGCCGCCGGCGTTGACCACCTCGCGCACGGCGATGCGGAACGGCGCGCCCGTGCGCAGATCGCGGGCCTGGGCCGCGACGATCCGGCCGGCATCGGTTTCGAAGCCTTCGACGGCGGTATGCGGCAGGTAGCGGCCGAGCCCCAGCGCCTCGGCATGGGCCACGTTCTCGAGCACCAGGCGAAACGGGTCGATGGTGGCGTCGGGCACCGCATAGGCGGCGATCAGGGTTTGCGGCAGCGCCGGTTCGCGGGCGCGGGCCTCGTCGGGGGTGAGCGCCTCGCAGGCGATCCCCGCGGCGGCGCAGGCCGCGGGGAAGCGGGCCGCAAAGTCTGGATCGTCGCCTTCGACCGCCACGAAGAGCCCGCCGCAATCGTCGATGCATTGCGGCGCGACGCGCTTCAGGATCTCGCCCTCGATCCGGCATTCGGCGGCGGTGGCGGTGTCGGTGGCGGCGTAACGCCCGCCCGAGTGCAGAAGCCCGTGGTTGCCGCCGGAGGCGCCGGCGTTGAGGTCGCGCCGGTCGATCAGCAGCGAAGCGATCCCGCGCAGCGCCAGATCGCGCATCACGCCGGCGCCGGTCGCGCCGGCGCCGATGATGAGCACGTCGGTTTCGTGGTCGCTCATGCCTCCTCCGGCAGGTTGATCCCGGCCAGTTCCGGTCCGAGATACTTGCGCTCGTCCGGCCCGAGGATGCCGAGCGACAGGCAGATCAGCGTCCACAGATGGGTGACGTGATAGGCGCCGTGGTAATGCCCGCCGATGTCCTCGATCTGGCTGTGGCAGTTGTGACAGGGGGTGAGCACGTAGGCCGCCTCGGTCGCGGCGATCTGGTCGAACTTGCGCTTGCCGTAGGCGCGTCGTTCGTCGTTCATCCCGGCCTGCAGGAAGCCGCCACCGCCGCCGCAGCAGTAGTTGGCCTGGCGGCTGGGGGTCATGTCGATGAAATTCTCCTCGCCCACCAGGGTCTTGACCACGAAGCGCAGGTCTTCGGCCGCCTGATCGCCGAGCGACTTGCGCACCAGCTGGCAGGGGTCCTGCACGGTGAACTTGACGCCCAGGGTGTTCCAGTCGGCGTTCACCGGCAGTTTGCCCTCGCGGATCCACTGGGCGTAATAGCTCACGAGGCTGCCGGCCTCGAATTTCGCCTCCAGACCGAAGCGTTCGATCCCCTTCCACAGCGTGTAGAAGGAATGGCCGCATTCGGTGTTGATCCAGACCTGCGGCTCGAGCGCGTTGATCGCGTCGACCCTGGTCTCGACCATCTCCTTCCAGGCGGCGTCGTCGCCGGTGAACATGCAGAAATTCTCCGCCGCCCAGCCTTTCGACGAGTAGGTCCAGTCGGCGCCGACATAGTCGAAGATCTTCCACATCGGCCCCATCTCCTCGGGCTCGACGGCGGGTTCGCGCGAGTTCTGGTTGACCACGAACATCGCGCCCTTCCGGTCCATCGGCACGCGGAGGTCGGCGAAGCGCGGATCGCTTTCGCGCAGCTCTTCGGCGGTCTCCTCGACGATCTCGACGAAATCCTCCGAGCGCACGCCCATGGCGGAGGTGCTCGCGTCGAGCCGCTGGGCGGCGCAGGATCGCACGATGCCCTTGGGTTTCTCGTCGTCGGGCCAGGCGCCGCGGGCGACGCCGACGAGCAGCGAGACGTCGATCCCCATCGGGCAGACATAGGCGCAGCGCTTGCACTGGGTGCAGGCCCAGACCCAGGGGGTGGTCGACAGCGCCTCGTTCATGCCGAGCGCGGCCATGTTGACGAAGCGGCGCGGGTCCATGCCGAAGAGGCCAGCGGCCGGGCAGCCCGAGGCGCAGAGCCCGCAACCGACGCAGGCGTCGGTGGTGGCGCCGGCGGGCATCAGCGCGCGGGCGACGGCGAGGAAATCGATTTCCGGTCGTTCGGTTGGAGCGTTCATGCGTCTCTCCCGGCCGAAAAGGTCATCCGGCCGCCTCCATGATGCCGATCAGCGCCGCGTCGGCGAGCGGCACCGGGTTCGCCGCCATCGACGAGGCCCGCTGCGCCCGTGCGGCGATCCCGGGCCGCAACGCCCCGGTGACGCCGAGCGCGACGAGGCCGGGCAGCCCGTGGCTGCGCGCCCAGCCGGCGATGCCTTCAGCGCCGAAGACCTGGGCGATCTCGTCCGCGATCCAGTCGAGCCGGGCGCGGGTCTCCGAGCCCACCGGCACCGCCCAGCGGTTCGCCGCCAACACCGGGGGCAACAGGGCACCGCAGATCGCGCCATGCGCGGCGCCGGTCATGCCGCCGATCACGCCCGCAAGCCCGTGCACCGCGCCGAGCCCGGCATTGGCGAGCACGAGGCCGCCGGCGAGGCTGGTCCAGGCCATCGCGTCCCAGTCGTCCGGCCCGCCGCCCTCGACCACGGCCTTCAATGCGCGCAATCCCTGCGGGATCGCGGCGCGGGCGAGCGCGTCGGTCATCGGGTTGGCGCGGGCGCAGACATAGGGCTCGATCACCTG
>JAGRMO010000172.1 GCA_020441205.1 Maritimibacter sp. | reverse complement strand
GGTGCCGTCGTTGCGCGGGATCAGGCTGATGGTTTCGGCCCCCGCCGCCCTGGCGGTGGCGATCAGCGCCCGCACCTCGGCCGCGATCTCGTCCGACCAGCTGTTGAACGGATAGACCTGGCTGAGCCCGACGAGCCGCAGCCCCTTCGCCCGCGCCAGCGCGCCCGCCTCGCCCGGGTCGATCCCGTCGAACAGCGGCCGGGCGAGATCGTTGCGCACCTCGATGCCGACGCAGCCGAGCCTCGCCGCGAGATCGACGAACGCCTCGTAGCCCAGCCCGGGGGTCGTCATGTGGTTCAAAGCCCACTTCATCGCGATCTCCTCCCATCCGCCGCGCCGGCGCGTCTGCGGCGCCTTTCGGGTTGGCCGCAACCTGCGAGACATCGCGCGATTCGGTCAATTCAGCGGGAGGTCGTTTCTCTCAAACCGGATAGATTCAAGATCATATCTTCATGATAGGATATTATCAGAACACCGACTCCGGGATGAACAGACGCGGCTCGAGAAAGTGCTGGCCCGGCGCCTCGCTCGGCCCGTTGCGCACCGCCTTGACCATGTAATCGACCAGCGAGACGCAGAGCTCGCGCAGCGGCGTCGAGATCACCATGGTGACATACTGGTCGGACAGCCCGTCGCGGCTGTCCGACGTCAGCTCGTTGACCACCAGCATCACCTTGCCCGGGTTGCGCGCCTCGCGCAGCGCCGCGATCGCCCCTTCCATCCCGCCCCCGGCGACGTAGATCCCGGCAAGGTCCGGGTGCCTGTGCAACAGATCCAGCGTCGCCTCGTAGGTCACCTGGCGCGTCTCCAGATTGACCAGCGTGTCGAGCACGGTGAACCCCGGCGCCAGTTCGCGAAAGAACGACCGAAACCCGGTCTCGCGCAGCTCGTGCCCATGCCAGCGGTTGCCGCCGACGAACACCGCGACCTTGCCCGCCCGCCGCGCCGTCATCGAAATCATCGAGGCGGCGATGCGCCCGACCTTCATATTGTTCATGCCGAGATAGTTTTCGCGAACCCCCTGGGCGAAGTCGTTGAGCAGCGCATAACATGGCACCCCGCCCGCCTTCAGCTTCTCGACCGCCGCGTTGACGATGTGATGGTTCACCGCCGAGCTTGCGACGGCATCGACCTTCTCGCCCAGTTCCAGCATCAGTCGCGCGAAATCGTCCGGCGTCTGCGACGGCGAGAACCGGATCGTCGCCCGACCGCGAATATCGCTGCGCGCCGCCACCGCCGCCTCGATCTCGCGGGTGAAATTCTGGTAGAATTCCTGCTTCTGCTTGTGCAGCACGAAGCCGAAATGCATGTCGGGGATCTCGACCGAAAGCCGGTTCTCGATCAGCCCCCTGGCATGGTAGCCGATCCGGTGCGCGGCCTCCGCCACCTTGCGCGCGGTCTCTTCGCGCACCTTCATCCGGCCATTGAGCACCCGGTCCACCGTCGCCACGCCCACACCCGCCTCGCGCGCCAGATCTGCCATCGTCGGTCGCCGTGCCATCGTCACCTCATGAGAGAATTTCATCGCCAGCTCGCCGCGATAATGATGGAAAATGATCGAATTTCAAGCCCCGCCTCTTTGCGGGAATCGTCATTGCCGACAGATTGCAGCGCATCGCCGGGCGCAAGCGCTCCGGCCAGGGAGGATCGCAGATGGGCAAGCGCGACTATTCGATGCACGGGACCGATGCCGCCCGCGCGGTCGAGGCCGGCCTCGCCGCCGCCGAATGGTATCACACCGACGTACCCCGCAAGGAGATGAAGGCGCTGATGACCCGGGCCGACCAGCCGGCGCTGCGCGACACCGCGCTGCTGTTCGCCGCGATGATCGGCTTCGCCGCCGCCGGGATCGCGCTCTGGCCCAGCTGGGCCTCGGCGCCGTTCTGGCTCGCCTACGGCGTGCTCTACGGCTCGGCGATGGACAGCCGCTGGCACGAATGCGGCCATGGCACTGCGTTCAAGACCCGCTGGATGAACGACGCGCTCTACCAGGTCGCGAGCTTCTGCATGATGCGCAACCCGACCACCTGGCGCTGGAGCCATGCCCGCCATCATACCGATACGATCATCGTCGGCCGCGACCCCGAGATCGCCATCATGCGCCCGCCGGAAGTGCTGAAACTCGCCCTCGCCTTCATCGGGCTGCGCGACGTCGCCCAGGCGATCCCGCGGATGCTGCTCAACGCGTCCGGCCGCCTCCACCCCGACGAGGCCACCTGGATTCCCGAACAGGAACAACCCAAGGCGATCCGTGCCGCCCGGGTCTGGGTGCGGATCTACGCGGCCACCATCGCGCTCGCGCTCTGGACCGGCTCGTTCCTGCCCCTGATGCTCGTCGGCCTGCCCCGGATCTATGGCGCCTGGCACCATGTGCTGACCGGCTTTCTCCAGCACGGCGGGCTGGCCGACAACGTCATCGACCACCGGCTCAACAGCCGAACCGTCTACATGAACCCGGTCAGCCGCTTCATCTACTGGAACATGAACTACCACGTCGAACACCACATGTTCCCGATGGTGCCCTACCACGCCCTCCCGGCGCTCCACGAGAAGATCAAGCACGACCTGCCCGCTCCCAACCGCTCGATGCCCGACGCCTGGCGCGAAATGTGGCCGGCGCTGCGGCGGCAGATGCAGAACGAGGAGTACTTCCTCGAACGTGCCCTGCCCCCGACGGCCAAGCCCTACAGGCTCGCCCTGCACGGCGCGCCCGTCCCCGCAGAATGACCCGTTACACAAGGAACCGACACATGCCCTGGATCGACGCCTGCGCGGCCGACGACATCGACGAAGAGGACGTGATCCGCTTCGACCACGACGGCCGCAGCTTCGCCCTCTACCGCTCGCCCGACGACAGCTTCCACTGCACCGACGGGATCTGCTCGCACGAGCACGCCTACCTCGCCGAGGGGCTGGTGATGGGCTACGAGATCGAATGCCCGAAGCACAACGGCGTGTTCGACTACCGCACCGGTGCGGCCAAGCGCGCGCCCGCCTGCGACGATCTAAGGACCTATCCGGTCAAGATCGAAGCCGGCCGGGTGCTGGTCGAGCTCTGACCGTTTCCTGCGCGGCCTGAGCTCAGGAATATTCGACCCAGACCGCGCCCGCATCCGCCGAGCGCACGCAATTCTCGACGAAGCGCACGCCTTCGACGCCGGCGCGGACATCGGGATACCACATCTCGCCCACCCGGCCGGGATCGCGGTCGTCATGCGCCTCCATCGCCAGCGCGAAGCGGGCGTAGAGATTGGCCCAGGCCTCGAACAGCCCCTCCGGATGGCCCGCGCCGATCCGGTCCTCGGCGAGCGCGGGGGCTTCGAGATAGGGCATGCCGCGTTCGAGCACCCGGGGCGGTTCGCCCTGCACCTCGTAGCGCAGTTGGTTCGGGTGCTCGTCCCACCATTCGATCGAGGCCTTCTCGCCGACGATCCGCACCTTCTGCGAATGCATCGCGCCCGCATTCACCGCCGAGACCCAGAGCGAGCCGAACGCCCCGCCCTCGTATTCGATCATCACCTGCGCGTTGTCCTCGAGCGGCGCGCGCGCCTTGACGAAACTTTGCCGGGCACAGAGCAGCCGTTTGATCTTCAGCTCGGGCGCCATCACCTCGGCGATGTAGAACGGATGCGTCGCCAGATCGCCGAGCACATAGGAGGGCCCCGCGAAAGCGGGATCGACCCGCCATTTGACCCCGGGGCTGGTCTCCTCGACCGGCGCGGAGTGGAAGCCGTGGGCGAATTGCATGTTCACCAGCCGGATCGCGCCGAGCACGCCCGAGGTCACCATCTGGCGGGCCTGCGCGACCATCTGGTGGCCGGAGTATCCGTAGGCCACCCCGACCACCCGGTTCTGATCGCGCGCAAGCCGTTCGAGTTCCTGCGCCTCGGCGGTGGTGAAGGTCAGCGGCTTTTCGCAGACCACGTGCAGCCCGTGCTCCAAGGCGGCTTTGGTGATCGCGTAATGGGTGTTGTTCGGCGTCGCGATCGTGACCGCGCGGATGCCGTCCTCGCGCTGCGCCTCGGCCGCGAACATCGCCTTGTAGTCGGCATAGCAGCGGTCGGGATCGAGCCCCAGATCCTCGCCGAACGCCGCCCCCCGGTCGGGATCGATGTCGAAGGCGCCCGCGAGCAGGGTGAAATACCCGTCGCGCAGCGCGGCCGAGCGATGGACATAGCCGATCTGGCTGCCCTTGCCGCCGCCCACCACGCCCCAGCGGATCGCCGCCTTGGTCTTCCGGTCGCCCATAATCATGGCCTCTCCTCCTTGCCATCGCTGAAGCCGGCCGACTTCAGGTAATCCCGCGATTTCCGCACGTCCTCGAGCGATCCCGCCGCGTTTCTCGGGTCGCGCTCCTGTTCGACGGTGATGTAGCCCGCATAGCCCCGGGCCGAGAGCAGCGCATGGATCGCCGGATAGTCGATCACGCCGTCGCCGATCGGACACATCACGCCCCGGGCGCAGGCCTCGAAGAAGCGGATCCTCTCGCCCATGATCCGGTCGTAGACCGTCTGGTCGATATCCTTGAAATGCAGGTAGTCGATCCGGTCCCAGTACTTCTCCAGCACGCGGACCGGGTCCATGCCGCTGAATTTCGCATGGCCCGTGTCGATACAGAGACCCACAAGTTCGGCCGGGATCGCGGCGAGGAGCCGGTCGATCTCGTCCTCGAACTCGATATGGCCGCCGGCATGAGGGTGGACGACCGGCCGAACGCCGAAGACAGCCGCCGCCTCGGCGACCGCGCGAATGGTCTCGATCATCCCCGTCAGGTCGGTGTCCGGGAGCCGCACCGCGCGGCCGGAATGCCCGGCGGCATAGTCGCGCGCCCGATCGCCCCAGTCCATCACCGTGAGATAGGGCGCCGCGAAGCGCTGGCCGGGATAGACCGGCGGCTTCGGCAGCTTCGTGATCAGCGCGCAGATCTCGCGCGCCTTCGCCACCACCGCGGCGCGGTTGCCGGGATCGACCAGATCGTCGAAGATCGTGCCGGCGACGATATGAAGCCCGTGTTCCGCCAGCGCCGCCCCCAGCACCCCGGCATCGAGCGGCATGTAGCCGTAGGGCCCGAGTTCGAGCCCGCCGTAGCCCGCCTGCGCCGCTTCGGCGAGCACCAGCCGCCAGTCTGGCAGGTGCGGATTTGCCGCGTCATCGACGCCCCAGCAGGCGGGCGCCGTCGTCACCACCATCGTCATCGGGCGTTCCTCCCAGTCCCCGCGCGGGCGCGTGGGGCAGACGCAGGAATACTTGACAGCGCCCCCGCAACGAAGCGAGATTTTGAGGGGAACCCCTCAATCTCGAACGCACGCGATGGCCAGGAAAACCACCCTCACCGACATCGCCGCCGCGGCCGGCGTCTCGCTCGCCACGGTCGACCGGGTGATCAACGGGCGCGGCGGGGTGAGCGCGGCGCGCGAGGAACGCATCCTGCACGCCGCGCGCACGCTGGGGCTCGACCGGCGCGACCTGCGCCCGCCGAGCCGGTTGAAGCGCGTCGCGATCCTGATCCAGCCGCCGGGCAACCCGTTCCATGCCGAGCTCGCGGCCGCGCTGACCCATCTGCGTCCGGCCTTCCAGGCGCGGAACATGCTCTTGCAGATCCACCACATCGATTACGCCGTGCCCGGCCGCATCGCCGAACGGATCGACACGCTCGCCGCCAGCTATGACGGGATCGTCATCAGCGGCCCCGACGCGCCGGAGGTGGCGGACGCACTGCGCGCCGCCGCGCGCCGCCTGCCGGTGGTCACCCTGGCGACCGACATCCCCGGCTGCGGCCGCGCCGCCTTCATCGGCCCCGACGATCTGCAGGCCGGCCGCGTCGCCGGCGACCTCATCGGAAGGTTTCTCGGCCCAGGAGGCGGTGCGGTGGCGATGATCGCCGGACGGCTCGACATCGCCGGCCAGCGCGCCCGCGCCACCGGCATCGCCGAGGTGCTGGCCCAGCACTACCCCACGGTGCGGCTGGTGCGCATCGCCGAGATCGGCGAGGCGACCAACACCTGCGCGCGCGAGACCGCCGCGACCCTCGCCGCCCACCCGGATCTGCGCGCGATCTACCACACCACCACCGGCGCCACCCCGCTGGTCGAGACGCTCGAAACCCAGGGCCGGCGCGGCCAGGTCGTGGTCATCACCCATGAGCTCACCCCGGGTCGAAGGCGGCTGTTGCGCGAACGCCGGCTCGACGCCGTGATCGACCAGAACCCGCAGCGCGAAATGCGTCTCGCCGCCGAGACCATGGCTCGGCTGTTCGGCCGGCTCGACGGTGCCGCGCAGTCGATTTCGACCGAGATCAAGATCTACACGCCGGAAAACGCCTGACTATCGCCCGGGCAAAGTGGGCTTCAGCCCGGCCAGCACGGATCTCGTGGCGGCCACCAGCGGCGCGTGGGTCTCCGACAGGATCTGCAACCGGTCGAACCGCTCGGGATCGCGGGTGACTGCCGCCCTGAGCGCGGGGCCAAAGGCCATGCGCAGCTCGGTGCCGATGTTGAACTTGCAGATCGCGGTCTCGCGCGCGAGCGTCCTGCGTTCCGCCGCAGGCACGCCCGAGCCGCCATGGATCACCAGAGGCACATTGGTTTCGGCTTCGATGGCGCGCAGCCGCGCAAGGTCGAGCCCGGCCCCCGCCTGTCGTTGCAGATGCACATTGCCGACCGAGATCGCCAAAGCATCGACCCCGGTTTCGCGGGCGAAACGCCCGGCCTCGACGGGATCTGTCCCGGAGGATGCGGCGCCGTCGGCATAGCCGACAAAACCGATCTCGCCCTCGCAGGACGCACCGGCCGCATGCGCGAGCTCCACCACCCGCGCGGTCTCGTCGATGTTGCGGGCGAGCGCCAGCCGCGAGCCGTCGTACATCACCGAGGTGAACCCGGCGTCCAGCGCCTCGGCGCATTCGGCATGGCTCTTGCCATGGTCGAGCTGGACCACCACCGGCACCGACGCCCGCTCGGCCAGATACCCCAGCATCGCCCCCAGCACCGGCACCGGCGTGTGGGCCCGACACCCCGGCCCCGCCATCAGGATCACCGGCACGCCCTCGGCCTCCGCCGCCTCGACATAGGCGCGCATGTCTTCCCAACCCTGCGTCACCAGCCCGGCCACCGCATAGCCGCCCGCGAGCGCCGGCCCGAGCACCTCGGCCAATGTCGCGCGCGTCATTTGAACTTCGCGATCATGTCCTTGATCCCGGGGATCGTCTCGATCTGATAAGCGTGCGTAGGCTGGAAATACTGCACCAGCGGCCGTTGCGAGAGGCCGCCGAGAATGGTGAAGTAATACATCTCGTAGCCCGGCAGCACCGCGCAGGGGTGATAGCCCCGGTCGATACAGAAGGTCGAGCCATCGACGACGTGATAGGCATCGCCGGGCTGCCCCTCTTCGCGCTGCAACATCTGCATGCCCGAGCCCCAGTTGGGCCGGAAGCGGAAATTGTAGGTCTCGTCGTGCCGGGTCTCGTCCGGTAGGCGGTCGGTGTCGTGCTTGTGGCTCGGAAATCCCGACCAGCCGCCGGCGCCCACGGTGTAGAGCTCGCTGACCAGCAGCCGCCCCACCCTGCCCGCCTGTTTCTGCCCGAGGATATGCTTGATCTTGCGATGGGTCTTGGTCTCGTCCGAGCCGTATTGCACGAGATCGGCTTCGCGCACGTCGAAGGGCTCGAGCACCGTGTCGTAGGCGGCCCCGGCGACGAAGATTTCGGCAGTGTAGGAGGTGCAGACCATGCGGGCCATCGCCCCCACCGGCACGTAGACGCCCTGCGGCTCGCCATCCCAGACATCCACCCCGCGCCCGCCGAGAGCACCAAAGGCCACGCCCTCGACCGCGACATCCACGGTCCCGGTCGCGGGCACGATGCAGGTTTCAAAGCCCGGCACCCGATATTCGAACGCCTCGCCTGCACGCAGTTTGACGATGTTGAAATAGTTCAGCGGCACCGTCGCGTTGCCGGCCGCGACGATAGGCTCGTTCCTGTTGTCATAAGGCGCGATGTGCATGGTCTATCCTTTCGCGGGCTGGCTCGGGCCGGGATGGGCGACGAGGAAGGCGTCGAGCTCGGCGGGTGTGGGCATCGCCGGTGCGCAGCCGGGCCGGGTGACGACGATGGCGGCGCAGGCCGAGCCGCGCCGCAGCGCGGCGTCGAGCGGTGCGCCATCAGCGAGGGCCGCCAGCAGTCCGGCGAGAAAACTGTCGCCCGCACCGGTGGGCTTCAGCGCCGCGACCGCGTAGATGCCGGTGCGGAGTTCGGCGCCGCCGGCGAAGGTGATCGCGCCCTCGGGACCGCGCTTGTAGATCACGATTTCGGCCCCGGATGCGGCCAATGCCCGTGCCTTGGCGAGCCCCTGCCCCGGCGCGCCGGCGACGAAATCGAACTCCTCGTCATTGCCGACGATCACGTCCGACATCCCGGCCGCGCGGCCCAGCACCTCGGCCGCGACCTCGGCTGAAGGCCAGGAATAGGGCCGGTAATCGACATCGAAGATCACCGTGAGCCCGGCGGCTTTCGCGAGTGCCAGCGCCCGGAACGCCGCCCCGCGCGATGGCTCTGCGGCGAACACCGTGCCCGTAGTGATGAGCGCGCCGAAGCCGGAATAATCCACCGCCTCGACATCGGCGAGAGACATCCGGAAATCGGCCGCGTTGTTGCGGTAGATCACGCTCGAATGCCCCGCGACCCGGGCATCGACCAACGCGAGCGAGGTGCGCTCCTCGCCGCGAATGGCGCGCACGTGGCGGCGGTCGATCCCGTATGCGTCGAGCTGGTTCAGGCAATACTGTCCCACCGCGTCGTCGGAGACGCAGGTGACCAGGGAGGCCGCGCAGCCGAGCTTCACGAGCCCCGCCGCGATATTGGCGCTGGAGCCGCCCATCGACACCATCATGCCCGTGGCCTCGGACGTTGCCGCACCAATGGGCTCGGCGGTCAGGTCCATCCCCACCCGCCCGAGCACCACGAAGCGCTTCGCCGCGATCCCACCCGTGCCCATCACACCCCCTGGCGCTGGCGTGTGCGGCCGGCTTCCCAGCTCTCATGCGCCGCCCGGACGCTGTCACGGCTGGAAACCTCCGGCGTGCCGATCTCCCACCAGGCATGGCCCTCGTCGGTCCAGCCGCTCCGCGGGTCTACTTCCATGACGATCACGTAGGTCCTGTCCGCCGCCTGCGCCCGCCCGAAGGCAGCCGCAAGCTCGGCCGGCCCGGCCACCCGTTCCGCCTCCGCCCCCATCGCCCGCGCATGGGCCACGAAATCCACCCCGAACGGCACGGGGATCGTCGGACAATCCTCGAGGAGGGTGTTGAAGCTCGCGTTGCCGGTGTTGCCCTGCAGCTTGTTGATCACCGCGTGGCCACCGTTGTCGAGCACCAGGACGATGAGCTTCTTGCCCGTCAGCACCGAGGAATAGATGTCGGAATTCAGCATCAGATAGGAGCCGTCGCCGACGAAGCTCACCACCTCGCGCCCGGGTTCGAGCTGGTCCTGCGCGATCCGCGCGCCCCATGCCCCGGCAATCTCGTAGCCCATGCAGGAATAGCCGAACTCGACATCCACAGTCCCCACGCCCAGCGTGCGCCAGTTGGCGGTGATCTCGGCCGGCAACCCGCCGGCGGCGGTGACGATCCGGTCGCGCGGATCGCAGAGCGCGTTCACCACGCCGATGGCCTGGGCATAGGAATTGGGCCGGTTGTCGCCATGCGCGACGTTCTGGGCGACGTAGCCATCCCACGCCCGGCGCTCGGCCTGGGCGAAACCCATCCAGCCGTCTGGCCCACGGTATCCACCGAGCGCCGCGCCCAGGGCCTCCAAACCGAGCCGCGCGTCGCCCACGACGGCAAGCGAACGGTGCTTGGCGGCATCCTGCCGGCCGACGTTGAGCCCGATGATCCGCGCGCCCTTGTCGAAAGCGGTCCACGACCCGGTGGTGAAATCCTGAAGCCGGGTGCCGACCGCGAGGATCACATCGGCCCGCTCGGCGATGGCGTTGGCGCTGGTCGAACCGGTGATGCCGAGAGGGCCGATGTTGCACGGATGAGTCGCGACCAGGTTGGCCCGCCCGGCGATGGTCTCGACCACCGGGATGTTGTGAGTCTCGGCGAAGGCGGCAAGTTCGGCGGTGGCGCGGGAATACTGCACCCCGCCCCCGGCGATGATCATCGGCCGCTCGGCCCCGACAAGCAGACGCGTCGCCTCGGCGATCTCGGCCACGTCCGGTGCCTGCCGGCGGATGCGGTGCATGGTCTTCTCGAAGAACGCCGCGGGATAGTCCCAGGCCCAGCCCTGCACGTCCTGCGGCAGCGCGAGGAAGGCCGGGCCGCAATCGGCGGGGTCGAGCATCGTCGCGACGGCCGCGGGCAGCGCCTGCAACACCGAAGCCGGGTGCACAATCCGCTCCCAGTAGCGCGACACCGGCTTGAACGCATCCGTCACCCCGAAGGCCGGATCGTGGAAGTTTTCCATCTGCTGGAGGATCGGATCGGGCAGCCGCGTGACGAAGCCGTCGCCGCAGAGAAACAGAACCGGCAGCCGGTTGGCATGGGCGAGCGCCGCCGAGGTGAGCATGTTCGACGTACCCGGCCCCGCGCTCGCGGTCGCGAACATGATCCGCTGCCGAAGCCAAGCCTTGGCATAACCCGCCGCGGCGAAGCCCATGCTCTGTTCGTTCTGGCCGCGGTAGAGCGGCAGCGCCGCGCGGTGATCGTAGAGCGCCTCGCCGAGGCAGGTCGCGTTGCCATGGCCGAAGATCCCGAACCCGCCGCCGAACAGCCGGTGCTCTGTCCCGTCGATCTCGATGAACTGCGCGGCCATCCAGCACACGATCGCCTGCGCCGTGGTCAGCCGCTGGGTGTCCTCCGCCATTTCGCTCCTCCCCACCATCGGCCCGGCAAGGCGGTTGCCCGACTCTCGCACTCAGGCTACAGTTTTTGCAACCGGTTGCAAACAGATTGACGGGGAGCACGGGAAGATGAGCCAAATCGGCATCGGAATTGTCGGCGGCGGCTACATGGGCAAGGCCCATGCGGTGGCGATGGCGGCGGTCGGTCCGGTGTTCAACACCAGGCTGAGGCCGCGCCTCGAGATGGTGGCCGCGACCAGCGCAGAAAGCGCGGAGCGGCACCGCGCGGCGCTGGGCTTTGCTAGCGCCACCGCCGACTGGCGCGCGCTGGTCGACGACCCGAGGGTCGAGGCAGTGGTGATCGCGAGCCCCCAGGACACCCACCGCGCCATCGCCGAGGCGGCACTGGCGCTTGGCAAGCCGGTCTTTTGCGAGAAGCCGCTGGCCGAAACGGTCGACGACGCCCGCGCCATGGTGCGCGACGCCGAGGCTGCCGGCACCGTCAACATGATCGGCTTCAACTACATCCGCACCCCTGCCAGCCAGTTCGCCCGCCGCCTGCTGGCCGAAGGCGCCATAGGCCGAGTGACCTGGTTTCGCGGCGAACACGCCGAGGATTTCCTCGCCGATCCCGCGGCCGCATTTTCCTGGCGCTGCGAAGGCGCGGCCAACGGCAATCTCGGCGATCTCGCCCCCCACCCGATCAACGCCGCCCTCGCCCTGATGGGTCCGATTGCCGGGGTGATGGCCGAGATCGAGCGCGTCCACGACACCCGCCCGGGCGGCCGCGTGACCAACGACGACCATGCCCAGATCATGTGCCGGTTCGAAAGCGGCGTGATGGGCCACATCTATTCGAGCCGGATCGCGACCGGGCGCAAGATGGGCTACGCCTACGAGATCCACGGCACCGAGGGCGCGATCCGCTTCGATCAGGAAGATCAGAACGCGCTCTGGCTTTACCGTGCAGAGGGGCCTGAGGCAGAGCGCGGCTTTCGCAAGATCCTGATCGGCCCGGCCCATCCCGACTACCAGCCGTTCTGCCTCGGCCCCGGCCATGGCACGGGCTACCAGGACCAGATCATCATCGAGGCGAAGGACTTCCTCACCGCCATCGACACGGGCGAAGCCCTCTGGCCGACCTTCCGCGACGGGCTCGCGGTCAGCGAGGTGATCGAGGCCGTCCGCGCCTCCGCCGCGAGCGGCCGGTGGGAGGCTGTGACACAGGCGTGATGCGGGTCAGCGGCCCGGCGCGCCCGCCACAGTCAACGGCCGTAACGTGGCGCGCTCGACCACCTCGCAGGCAAAGACCCGCGACGCCGGCACCGCCTCGGGCGCCGCCAGCATCGTCACCATCGCCTCGATGGCCCCCGCGACGATCTCGCCGATCGGCTGGCGGATAGTGGTCAGCCGGATGTTGTCCCACCCGGCGATCTCCATGTCATTGAGCCCGATGATCCCGACATCGCCGGGCACCGCGAGCCCCCGGTCGGCCAGCGCGCTCATCGCCCCGATCGACAGCACGTCGTCGCCGCAGAAATAGGCTTCCGCCGGCCCGGCCTCGACGAGCCGCAGCATCTCGCGCCGACCGGCCTCGAAGGTGTAGTCGCCGGCGAAAGAATGGCTCACCGCGATCTCGGGGAAACCCGCGAGCCCGGCGCGAAAGCCCGCGAACCGGTCCTGCGTGCTGGTCGCGGTCTCCGGCCCTCCGAGGAAACCGACGCGCCCGTACCCGCGCGCCGCCAGCGTGCGCGCCGCCATTCGCCCGCATTCGACATTGTCGATGCCGACGACAGCGACGCCGGAGGCCCCCGACACCCGCCCGAAGGCATGCACGACGGGCACCCCCGCCGCACCGAACGCCCGGGCGAACCCCGGCGGCAAGGTCGAAGAGGCGACCACCACCCCGTCGACCGAGTATTGCCGCAGCATCCGCACCGAGTTCTCGGGCTCGGTCTCGTCCGAGAGGTTCACGAGCAGCGGCCGCAGCCCCTTGTCCTGCAACCCCCGGGTGAACCGGTCGAAAATCTCGAGAAACACCGGGTTGTGGAAATTGTTCGACACGAGGCCGATGAGCTTGGTCCGTCCTGTCGTGAGGCTCGAGGCCAGGGCGTTCGGCTGGTATCCCAGCTCCTGCGCCGCGATCTCGACCTTGCGGCGCATCTTCGCCGACACCGAGGCCCCCGGCGTGAAGGTGCGTGACACCGCCGAGCGCGACACGCCGGCCCGCGCCGCGACCTCTTTCAACGTCACCGCCACGACGGCTCCGGGCTGCCTGGCATGGCTTTGACCGGGTCTGGCATCTGGCTGTCGTCGCTCCCTGTTGGATCGGCCCCAGCAGAGATCAAATCGCCGCCCCGGTCCAGCCCCAACCCGCGGGGAGCCCGGCGCGGCCAGCGCGGCAGGACGCCACCCGGCGCCTGAAACGAACATGACCCGGGCCGTCCGGCCCGGGCCATCCCCGCAGGTCTTGCGCGTCCTGATCTACTTCAGGTTTTCCACCACATGGTCGGCGAAGGCCGCGATCATGCCGGTGTAATATTCGTCGCTGTCGGTGGTGATCGCCGTCAGATCGGTCTCCGGCAGGAAGAACGGTCCAGCCTGATCGAACGTCACCGCCAGCTCGTAATTGTCGTATTTCGACGTGTCGGTGTCATGGGTCACCGCGACGGCGCCGACGAGGCGCGAATCCGCGACGCCGGTGGCGGACTGGAGCGTGTTGGCGAGCTCGATCTCGTCGATATCGACGAAGATGTTTGCCCCCTCATCGCCGGTCCGCCCGACGAGCCTGGCCACGATGGCGTTCTCGAGGTCGTCGGCGAGATCGGTCCAGCGCGCGGCCGCCTGCGCGTTTTGCAGCGCCTCCATGTCGGCGGTCACTTCGACTTCGTGGACGACCGTTTCGGAGGCGACGGCCGGGGCGGCAGCTGCGGCGAGGACGAGCGCGGCCACAAGGCTGCGGGTCGGGATGGTGAACATTGTAGAACTCCTAGACAGTTTCTCGGCGGCACCAGGGGCCGTCCTGCGAAGAACGTCGCGGGTAGAGGGCCGGTTCCGGCGTGACGACGTATCAACGGGCCGACCGGCCGGATATTGCCGAAGCGCCCCCCGCGCGCGCGTGTCTACCCGTGTAGGTGGCCTCTGTCCGACCCGCCGTTCGGATCACGAGAGCCGCATGCCATCGCCAGGGCGCCGGCCCTCGGCAAACCCCGCCCGCGCAGATTTTTTTCGGAACCGCACTCCGACCGGGACGTTTGCTTTCCAGGCGCCGAGGCGCTGGTTCAAATCGCAAGAAATGGAGACTATCCCCATGAAAAAGCTCATGATTTCCACCGCCATGGCGGCGGTTGTCGCGTCGTCGGCGGTGGCGCAGGAGGCAATGTTCCGGGCCGAGGCCGATCCGATGGAAATCGTCGCCTCCGACTTCATCGGCAAGCGCGTCTACGCGAGCGAAGCCGCGGTGGACGGCGACGCTTTCGACGGCCTGCAGGACGGCTGGGAAGACATCGGCGAGATCAACGACGTGATCCTGTCGCGCACCGGTTCCGTCGATGCGGTGCTCGTCGACATCGGTGGGTTCCTGGGCATCGGCGAACGCCAGGTCGCTGTCGACATGACTGCGATCCGCTTCGTGTCTGACAGTTCGACGGCCGAGGACGAGGCCGACTACTTCCTCGTGATGAACGCGGACCGCGCGAGCTTCGAAGGCGCGCCGGAATACCACTGGGGCCACGCCGCGATGGAACAGGCCGAGGCCGATGTCGAAGCCGCGGTCGAGGATGTGGAAGAGGCCGTGGACGATGCGGCCGCCGCCACCGAGACGGCCATCGGCACCGCGACCGACACCGAGAGCGCCGAGCGTGTACCTGTGATCCGCGACGGCTACGACACGCCTGCCGAGGAAGACCTGACCACGGAGATGCTGACCGGGGCGAAGGCCTACGATGCCAACGACGAATGGATCGGCGAAGTGTCGCAGCTCATCATCGACGAGAGCGGCAAGATCACCCACGCGATCATCGACGTGGGCGGGTTCCTCGGGATCGGCGAAAAGCCGGTGGAACTGGCGATGGGCGACGTCGACATCCTGCGCGAGACCGAAGGCGACGACGTGCGCGTCTATGTCTCGATGACCAAGGAAGAGCTCGAGGCCCTGCCGGCCTACGAGGGCTGAGACCACACGAGATGGGCGCCCACGGCTCGGAGCCGTGGCGCCCGGACATCCGCGAAACTGCCCGTCTTCGGACGGGCCGTCTTCGTCTGCGGGGGCGCGAACGCGGGGCCTAGGCAGGAGGGGGGCGGCGACGGGCCCCACACCCTTTGCCAGCATCTTCCCCGTGCGCCCCACGCGCCACGGGGACGCCGTGCGCACAGGACCGAGACCGCGCGGAACGCATCGCACAACGCAAAGAAAAGGCCGGAGCGGGTCGCCCCCGCTCCGGCCATTTGGTTCGTCGGCCGTATGCGCCGCGGTTCAGACCGGCGGCTTGCCCCGGACGGCGCGCATCACCATGGCGACGACGAACAGGATCAGGAAGATGACGAACAGGAGCTGCGCGATCCCGGCCGAAGCGCCGGCGATACCGCCGAAGCCGAGCGCGGCCGCGATGAGAGCAATGACGAGGAACGTGAGGGCCCAACCAAGCATATCTGTTTCTCCTTTGTGACACGCATCGTTGCGTATGCCGGTCAACGTCCGAGAGGCGCGCCGGGTTCCCGCGCAATGCCCGAGGGAACCGAAATCACTCTGGCGGGTTTGTTCGATATCCACTCGAAAGGAGCCCGCAATGGAAATGAACATGCTCTCGCTCTCCGGCTTCGGAGGCCTCATCCTTCTGGCGCTCGACGTCTGGGTGCTCGTCTCGATCATCGGCTCCCGCGCCTCGAACGGGCGCAAGGCGATCTGGCTTCTGCTCGTCTTCTTCCTGCCGCTGGTCGGCTTCCTCATCTGGCTGATCGCGGGTCCGAAGTCGGCCGCGAGCCACGCCTAGGAGCGGGCCGGATCAGGTACGCCGATCCCCTCGATGCCTGTCCCACCTGCGCCCCGACCCGTGGCCCGAACGGCGGAACACGAGGCCCGGCGCATCCCATCGAAACCGATAAAAAGAGGCGACACATGACACGCGAAACGTTGAAGAACACCGCCAAGAACGCCGCAGAAACCGCCCGCGCGGCGGGCGCGGATGCGCTCAAAAAGGCCCGCGACGAGGCCGCGGAGGTCGTAACCACGGCGGCGCAAGCGATCCGGGCCGAGGCCGAGGCCAGGGCCGACGAAGGCAAGGCCCAGATCTCGCGCGAGGGCCTCCGGCTCACCGACGCGCTGAAAGAGCGGGCGGCAACGGCCGATTACGAGCTCGAACGGCGCGTTCTCGACGCGGTGGCGAGCGGCGTCGCCGAGATGTCGCAAGGCCTGCGCACCCGCAGCGTGTCGTCGATCATCGAAGACACCGAGCGCTTCGCCCGCAACCATCCCGGCGCCTTCGTCGCCGGCGCGGCCATCGCTGGCTTTGCACTCGCGCGCTTCGCCCGTGCGAGCGGTGGCGGCGGCGAACGCCCGATGCCCGACGCCCCCCGGCCCGTCCCGATCGTGCCGGCCAACACCGCCGCGGCCGAAATCGCGCCCTCGACCGCTCTGGTCCGCGACGACGCCGTCCTCGCGACCGAGATGCAGTCCTGATCATGGACCGAAAGCCCATATCGACGGCCAGCCTGCTGACGGAGGCGTTCGACGCGACGACCCGTCTGGTGCGCGGCGAGATCGCGCTGGCACGCGCCGAGATCGAAGCGAACCTGCGCAGCGCCTTGACCGGCGTCGTGCTCATCCTGCTCGGCCTGTCGGTTCTGTTCGTCGCGCTCAACGTGCTCTCCGGCGCCGCGGTCGCCGCTCTCGTCGCCGAGGGGTTCACCCCCGGCTGGGCCGCGCTCATCGTCGCCGCCGGGCTCATCTTCTGCGCCGGCCTGCTGGCCCTGGTCGGCCGCCGCTCGCTGTCATCCGCAAATCTGCTGCCGCGCCGCACGGCCGAGAATATCCGGCGCGACGCGCTAACCCTGAAGGAGGCTATGACCCATGACACTTGTTCCTGATGCCCATGCCATCGAAACCGGGCTGAAACGCGACCGCGCGCGCCTGTCCGAGACGCTCGAAGCGCTGAACGACCGCGTTTCGGCCGACTCGCTGGCCCGCCAGGCGCTCGGCCTGATCCGGTCGAACGCGTCCGCCTATACAAGCTCGATCGACAGCGCGGTGCGCTCCAATCCGCTGGCGCTGACCGTGACCGGGATCGGCCTTGCCTGGCTGATCTTCGGCGGGCGCAAGCCCGCCACGCCGGACCCGTCGGACGAGACCTTCGCACGCTGGGAAGACGAAGGCGGCAACCCGCTGCCGCGGTCCTCCCTCGCGGCTCGGGCCACCAACCGCGCTGGCGCCACCTGGTCCGACAAGCTCGACGCGCTGCGCGACACGGCCTCGACAGCGCTCCGGCGCCTCGAAGGCGACGCACGCAGCTACGCGGGCGACGTGAAGGATTTCGCCGCCGAACGGGGGAAGATCCTGAAGGCGTTCACCGCCGATATGCGCGACACCCTGCAGGACGGTCTCGACGGGCTGTCCGAGACCGCGCGCGACCGGATCGTCAAGGCCCGCGAAACCGCCTACAGCGCCCATCTGCGGGCCGCGGACACCGCGCGCGCGGGCGGCAGGGAAGCCGGGCGCCTGGTCAACGAGCACCCGATGATCGCAGGCGCCATCGCCATGGCGCTCGGCGCGGCCTTCGCGGCCGCCCTGCCCCGGACGCGGATCGAGGATCGCACCTTCGGCGAGGAAAGCGACCGGCTGATGCATCGCGCCGCCGCCCTGCTGAGCGAGGAGCGCGACCGCATGGCCCGGGTCGCCGAAGGTGTGGCCGACGAGCTCAAGGCCTCGGCCCGTGACGTTGCCGACACCGCGGCCGCCAAGGCCGCGGAACTGGGCGAGAACCTGCGCGACCGGGCGGCGACCGAGGCCGGCAGCACCACCACGCTCTGAGCTCCGACCGAACCCGAACTTCCGCCCGCCCGGCACGCAACGACCGGGCGGGCGGGCGGGCGATGGTCAAACCGGCGGTTGCCAGGCGCAGCCGCCGGTTTCGCATGTCCGCTCGGCCCGACGCGGCGCCGACAGGGCAACAAAAAAGCGCCGCCCGCGAGGGCGACGCTGTACTTTGATCCGGGGGCGACGACCGTGGCGTCAGATGTCGCTCATCCAGTCGTCGACTTCGCGCTCGGCCGCCTCCTTGGCGTGGCCGTACTTTTCCTGCACGAGCCCGACGAGCTGTTCGCGGCGCCCTTCGGCGCTGTGCCACTCGTCATCGGTGATGTCGCCCCACTTGGCCTGGGCCTTGCCCTTGAGCTGCTTCCAGTTGCCTTCGATCTGGTCCCAATTCATGACGGTCTCCTTTCGTTTGCGGAAAGACGGAATGTGCAAGACCAACGCCTCGGCGACGGTGCGGTTCCGACGCGGCGTGCCGAATAAATCCTCCGCGCGGAGACCTGCCGGGGGAACCGGACCGAACTTGCCGGCGTTTAATCCCTGACATGTTTGGGGGGATGACCTTGGACAAGACCACGCGGCTTTCGCAGCTATCCTTGATCGCCCTCGGTGCAATCGCCCTGATCGCGGCGATGGATCTCGCCGAGGAAATCCTCGCCCCGCTGACCTTGGCGCTCGTGACCGGGGTCGTTCTGTCGCCTCTGTCAGACTACTGGGAAGGCCGCGGGCTCTCGACGGTCTGGGGCGCGCTGCTCGGCCTCGCGATCACCCTAACGCTGATCGGCGCGCTGGTATTGGCATTTCAGCCCGTCATCATGCAGCTTGTCGAGCAAGCCCCGAAGGTCTGGTCCGACATGCGCGAAGTGGTCGAAGCCATCCGCGGCCTGATGCGCGGTCTCTCCGACGTGACCGAGAACGTCGCGTCGGTCGTCACCCCCGAAGCCAACGCCGCCCCCGCCGCACCGCCCACCCAGGAGGCGATCGAGCTGCCCACCGTCACCGACGCGCTGATGGTCGCGCCGGCGATCCTGTCGCAGATCCTGATCTTCTCGGGGGCGCTGTTCTTCTTCCTGCTGACCCGGACCGAGATCTACGATTGGGTCTCGCTGCGGTTGTCCGACCGTGGCGGACGGGCCCGCCTGGCGCTGCGGCTGCGCCGCGCCGACCGCAATGTCTCGCGCTATTTCTCGACCATCACGCTCATCAACGCAGGTCTCGGCGCGATCACCGCGGGCGTCCTGCAGGTCATTGGCGTTTCCGATGCGATGATCTGGGGGCTCGTCGCCTTCGTCGCCAATTTCGTCGTCTACCTCGGACCGGCGGCCTTCGTGATCATCCTTCTGTTCATGGGCGTCGCCCAGTTCGACGGGTCGCTGTCGCTCGCCCCGGCGGCGGCCTTCGTGGTGCTCAACACCATCGAGGGCCAGTTCGTGACTCCGACGCTGGTGGGCCGCAACATGTCGGTGAACCCGCTCCTGGTGTTCCTGTCGCTGATCTTCGGCCTCTGGCTCTGGGGCCCGATCGGCGGCATCGTCGCGATCCCGCTCCTGCTCTGGGTGCTCGTCCTGAACGACGTGATCGCCGAACGTCCGGAGCCCGCCCCCGCACCCGCGGAACCGGCGGCCTAGCTCAGACCATCTCTTGGGGAACGATCGGCACCTGGGCCGCGTCTCGCTCCGCGGCCTTGATGTCGTAGGGCAGGACGAAGCCCGAGCGCGCGTCGGGACGCTTGCGCGCGTTCTCCAGCGCCAGCGCGCGCCAGGTCGAGACCGCGCGGCCGGGATCGAAGAACCCGTCATGCGCCTGTTTGGGCAGCCAGTGCCCCATGACCTTGCGGCGCAGGAGCTCGACCTGCCGCCGGTCGGTCAGCAGGAGCCCCGCCTCGGTATCCCAGCGCAGACTGCGACTGTTGAGGTTGGCCGACGACACGATCGCCGCGTCCTCGTCGAAGATCGACACTTTCGAATGGATGTAGACGATTGGCGCATCGTGCAGCAGTGCGCGGCCGTTCTCGGCCTCACCGTTGCGATGTCGCGCCTGCGCCATGCCCGCGATGAACAGCCGCCGGCCGAACGCCTTGACCAGAATGCGCAGGGCGCGCGCCTGAAGAAACTCGCCGAACCGCGCATCGAGCCCGATCCGCCGCTCGAACGCGATCTCCTCGGGCGCACCCGGAAGCACCAGCAGCAGCGACAACCCGGGATTTTCCTCCGCCCGCCGCGCGAGATAGCGCGCGAGACGAAGATCGCGGAAGAACTGGGTTTCGAGATAGATCAGCCGCCGCGCGCGCTTGCCGTAATGCTCGTGTGCCGTGGCGATCTCCTCGACCACCGGCTCGGGGCCGAACCGAAGGAAGTTGTGGCGCCGCGCCCGCGACAGCGTCCTGAGGAATCGCCGCTGCCGTTGCGGCTCGCGCCGGCCGGCGGTGACATCGAGGAAGCTCTCGAGATGCGCCTGCGCTTCCGCCACGGCCGGGCCGGTCACGGAAAGCTGGACGTCGTGCCAGGTCTCGTCGGCGTTGCGGTCATGCGCGGGCGTGTCGAACCGCCGTTCGTCGAGATCGAGGCCACCCAGATACAGCCGTTTGCGGTCGAACACGGCGAGCTTCTGGTGATGCGTCGCGGGATGCAGGCTCGGGATCGGCCAGTACTTCGGACGGAAGCGGCCGTTGTCCAATTCGACGAGGTTCCCGGCGAGGCCCGGCATATCCCGGATCGCCGCCCGACGCGCGGCTTCGGGCTGCGCGTTGAGCCAGCGCGCGGCCTTGAGCTGCTTGTCGACGATGACAGGCCAGAACAGCACGCGCGGCAACAGGCCGGTGCGCGCGGGATGCATGCCGGCGACAACCCGAAGCCGGGCGCCGGCGCCGGCCAGCTCGGCCGCGGAAATCAGGCGTCGGACCGACCGCCAGGTGCCACGGTGCAGCGACGGACGCACCAGCGGATCGAAATCGGAAATCACGAAATGCAGCGCCACCCCACGCGACAGGGTATGGAGCACGAGATCGAACCAGGTCTCAGCAACCCGCTTCGCCGCGGCAGATCTGACCCGCGTGGTCAGATCGAACACCCGAAAGCTCGCCCAGATTTCCGAGCGCGCGTCGAGGAACGCCTGTTCCAGCACCGGGTACGCCTGGTCGGCGGTCAGCAGCACGTCGAAATCGGGGGCCGCGTGATATTTGAAGCTCTGAAGCATGTGTACTCGTTCTGGCGCTCTGTACCTCCCGGTTAACGCAGGGCTCAGCCCGCCGGTTCCGCCACCGCCACAGGATCGCCATCTTCTGCGTGGCGCTGTTCCGCATCCGCCAGCGGGCGGACCTCGAATTCCACGGTCAGATCGTGATGGCCGTCGGCCCGCTCCCGCCGGGCGGTTCCGCCCAGCTGCATCGCGAAGGCGGTGACCAGCTGGGTGCCCATGCCGGTGCGGCCCGACAGGCCGGTCGCGTCCAGATCGTCTCCGGGCGCGGGCGCTTCCTCGTCGGCGACCGTGTTGCGCACCTGGACCGACGCGCGATCTTCGGACAGGCGCGTCAGGCTCACCCAGAGCTGCGCGGGCTTGCCCGGCGCGCCGGCAGCGTATTTGATCGCATTGGTGACCGCCTCGGCGACCAGCAGGGCGAGCGGCACCGCCTGATCCGGCGTCATGCGGATATCGGCGAAATCCGTATGGACTTCGAACCTCCGATCGGGCCGGTCGGTCATGTTGGTGATCTGCCGGACGATGGTCGACAGCAACTCGTCGGAGTGGATATCCGACAATCCGGCCGTCTGGTAGAGTTCGCGGTGGATCGTGGCGAGGCTCATCACCCTGTCCTGAAGACCCTTCAGCGTCCGCTTGGCCTCGCCCGACTGGGTGCGCCGCATCTGCATGTTCATGATCGACGCGATGAGCTGGAGGTTGTTCTTCACCCGGTGGTGCACTTCGCGCAGCAACACCTCCTTCTGGTGCACCATGTCTTCGAGCTCCGCCTCGTCGTGCAGGATCGTCTCGGTCATGCTCTCGTAGGCATCGGCGATCTCGCGGATCTCGACGGAGGCGCCGGTCATGTCGATATCGCCGACGATCCGGTTGCCGCCCGCGAAGGTGATGAGCGAATGTCTGAGCTTGCGGATATGCCGGATCACCAGACGCTCGACCGCGAGCCAGGCGACGCCGAGGCTCGCGAACCACATCAGAATGGGAAACAGCACCGGCACGGAGGTGAACAGGCCGCTGGTCTGCGTGTCGCCTCCCGGGGGCCAGGAGCCCAGCGCATAGAGCTCGTCAGGCACCAGCGGCACCACCGAGAAGACCCGCGCGGGGCCGCCGGCGGACAGGCCCGAAAACGAAAACGCGCTGTCGCCCGTCAAATCCGCGAGCGCCCGGTCGCGGGGCATCGCGAGGCTGATGTCGTCGAGCTCCTGCGAGGCCGTCAGCACCGTGCCCGAGGAATCGAAGGTAATCATCGTCAGCGGCTGGTGTTCGTCCGAGCCGCTGTCTTCGGCGATCCGGAGACCGCTGTGCGGCAGCGACAGACTGACCATCCCCTGGTTGGAACCGTCATCGCCGAACACCGGGTGCGAGATCACCAGCACCGAAGCGCCCGACACCAGCCCGCGCGCTTTTACCGCAAAGGACGTGTCGCGATTGCGCGAATCCCGGAGAAACAGCGGGTCGTTGGTGAAGTCGAACCGCTTACCGGCCGAGTTGCAGGTGCTGACGCCGTCCGCCGGCACATAGGCCACGAGCGAATAATGCGGCTGTTCCTCGATCAGGCGCGTCACCAACCCGATGCACTCCTCGTTGTCCTCGACGAGCGGCCAGATCGCATCGGCAAGCACGGTGGCCGAGCCGCGGGCCTGCTGGATGAGACGAAGCTCGCCCGAGGCCGCGCGCATGGTTTCGCCCATCAGCGCCGCCTCGGACCGGGCCCGCGATTGCTCCATCACCGCGAAGGACCGCGCGACCGAGATCATCGTCAAAGGGAGCAGCACGATCGCGAGCAGGAACGCGACCCGGTAGCCGAGCCTGTCGGTGAACCGGGGGCCGCCGGACATCGACGTCATGCAGCCTGGGTTCCCGCCGCGCTGACCACGGCAAGGGTCGCGGCATCGGCGCCGGAGACCGGGTCTTCGCCTTCCGCAAGCCCCAGCAGATCGGCCAGCCGGGCCCGCGCCCGGTTCACCCGGCTCTTGACTGTCCCGACCGCGACGCCGGTCATCTCGGCGACATCCTCGTAGGAAAACCCGGACGCGCCGGCGAGGATCAGCACCTCGCGGTGCTCGGGCGAGAGCTGGTCGAAGGCGCGGCGAAAATCGTTGAACGCGAGCCGGCCGTCATGCGCGGGCTTTTCGCACAGCCGCCCCGCATGAACGCCGTCGGAATCCGCGACCTCGCGCTTGCGCTTGCGTTTGATCGAGAAGAACGTGTTGCGCAGGATGGTGAACAGCCATGCCCGCATGTTGGTTCCGGCCTGGAACTTCTCGATATTCGTCCAGGCCTTGACGATGGTGTCCTGCACCAGATCGTCCGCGGCCGACACGTCGCCGCAGAGGCTGATCGCGAAGGCCCGCAACGCCGGCAGGTGTTCGGGAAGCTCGTCCCGAGGGTCGGAACCCGAACTCATTTGGTGGTTTCCTTGTCTCGAAGCTGCTCGAGGAGCTCCTGGAAACGGTCGGGCAGGCGCTCGTCCAGAGCTTCCTGGTAGACCCGCTTCAGGTTCTCGTCGATCTGCGCTTGCAGCTTCGCCTTGTCATTGGTCTGTTTCATGGAACCGCACTTGTCTGGCCAGATTTTTTGTCGATCGTACGGAACCTAACGCAGCCGGCGCGCGTTGGTTCCCAAGAAAAACGCGATGGGAGTAAAAAATGTCGTCGAACGAAAACGCTGACTTCGCCAACTCGGTTGCGGCGAATGTTCCGTTCCTGCGCCGGTACGCGCGCGCCCTGACCGGAAGTCAGGAAAGCGGCGACCGCTACGCCGCCGCCACGCTGGAAGCCATCCTGCTTGACGATACGGCCGCGAAAGACCGACAGAACGCCAAGATCGGCCTGTTCCGCGCCTTCCATCTCGTCTGGTCCAGCGCCGGCGCCCCCGTCGGCGAGGCCGATACGCACCTGTCGGCCCGCGCGCAGGATCACATGGCCGGACTTACGCCCAACACCCGCGAGGCGCTTCTGTTGCACGCGGTCGAAGGTTTCACCGTTCACGAGGTGGGGCAGATCATGGACGTCACGGCGGACGAGGCCGACGACCTCATCGACATCGCCCGCCGCGAGATGGAAAACGCCATCGCCGGCAAGGTCATGGTGATCGAGGACGAGGCGATCATCGCGATGGACATCGCGTCGATCGTTGAGGATGTGGGCCACGCGGTCACCGGCATCGCGCGGTCGCGCGCCGAGGCGGTGAAGCTCGCCGCCTCCGACCGCCCCGACCTCATCCTTGCCGACATCCAGCTGGCCGACAATTCCTCCGGCATCGACGCGGTCAACGATATCCTCGCGCAGTTCGACAACATCCCGGTGATCTTCATCACCGCCTTCCCCGAACGCCTGCTGACCGGCACCCGGCCGGAGCCCGCCTTCCTCATCACCAAGCCGTTCTCGGAAGACCAGGTGCGCTCGGCGGTGAGCCAGGCGATGTTCTTCTCCTCGACCGAGACACTGGCCGCCTGAGCGGCCGGCACGGGAAACAAACAAGAGGCCGGGCGAAACCCCGGCCTCTTTTCGCGTCGTGCCCCTGTTGCTGCGCGCCCGCGCCTACTTCGCCGTCGCGCGCAGCATCCAGGCCGCCTGCTCGTGGAACGCCGAACGCGCGGTCATCAGATCGGCGGTCACCGGATCTTCGTGCACCTCGGCCAGGGTGATGACCTTGTGCATCCGCTTCGCCACTTTCTCGTGGTCGGCGGCAAGATCCTCGACCATCTCCTGCGCCGACGGAAGCGTGTCGGCATCCTTGACGATCGACGCTTCGATCACGTCGTTGAGCGTGGACGGCGCGATCTGACCCAGCGCCCGGATGCGCTCGGCGATCTCGTCGGCGGCGGCGAACATGTTCTCGTACTGGGTCTCGGTGAGCGTGTGGATCGGATAGAACAGCGCCCCTTCCACATTCCAGTGATAGGCGTGCGTCTTGAAGACCAGCCGGTAGGTATCGGCCAGCGCCTCGGCGAGGGCCTTGGCGACGGGTTTGACCCGCTGCACCCCGGTCTTCACGTTTTCCGGGGCGGGAACGACTTGCATAGCGTCTTTCATCACACGTCCTTTGAGCTTGGCGCCAACTGGCGCGGGTTTGCACAATCCCGGTCGCATCAGCGATGGCCGGACTGCGGTAAAAACGTCCGGGGCACGCGCGCGGTTCCCTAGCCGCGGCAGGCCACGATCATCGAAAGCACCGTCTGCGACGAGAACGGCCTCAGCAGCGTCGGCCAGCGGTGCGAGGCTGGCCGTTCCCCGTCCCACTCATCCTCCGCGTCGTCGCCCAGAAGCACGATGCGCCCGCCTTTCGACCGCACCAGCGCATCCAGCTTGACCTCGGCCACGCGCGCCGGCCCCGCCTCGACGAAGGCCAGAGCAAGTCGGGACTGCGCGGTGATCTGCGCGATCGCCTCCTCGAGCCGCGTCGACGTCAGCACGACCGCATCGGGATCGAACTCCCGCACCGTGTCTTCCAGATCCCGCAGCACCACGAAGTCGCGCACCGCGATCAGATAGACATCGGCCTGGGCAGCGTTGCGGTGTTCCATGAGCAGCCCCCTCGCAGGCGCAAACCATGGAACCATTTCGCGCGGCGCGCATTTAACTGTGACATACCGATAGAGGATTTTCAGAATGCCCGGCACCGCCTGCAAGAATTGTCCCCTGCGCAAACGTGACCTGTTCACCCCCTTCACCGAGGACGAACTGACCTTCATGCAGTCGTTCAAGACCGGCGAGTTGAATGTCGATCCCGGCACGACGATCCTGATGGAAGGCTCCAACAGCCCGCAGCTCTACACCGTGCTCGACGGCATGGGCACGCGCTACAAGACGCTCGAGAACGGCAAGCGGCAGGTGATCAACTTCCTCTTCCCCGGCGATTTCACCGGCCTCCAGGCCGGTATCATGGGCGAGATGCAGCATTCGGTCGAAGCGACCACGCCGATGACGCTCTGCGCCTTCCGCCGCAACGATCTCTGGCAGGTCTTCCGTCAGCATCCCGAACGCGCCTACGACCTGACCTGGATCGCCGCCGTCGAAGAGCATTTCCTGGGCGAAACGATCGCCTCCCTCGGCCGCCGCGACGCCACCCAGCGGATCGCCTGGGCACTGGTGCGGATCCACGAGCGCCTGAAGGCCGCCGGCCTCGGCAAGGATGGCCGCGTCCCGCTACCATTCCGCCAGCAGGACCTCGCGGACGCGCTGGGGCTGTCGCTCGTGCACACCAACAAGACGCTGAAGGCCCTGCGCTCCATGGGCCTCGCGCAATGGAGCGACGGCGCGCTCAAATTGAGCAAGATCTCGGCCCTCGCCGACCTTGCGATGATCGACCTCGAACGCCCGCAGCAACGCCCCTTGATGTGACGCGGCGGGAGGGCCTTGGCCGCCCTGCGGTCGTCCGCGAACCGGCGATCGCCGCCCGCCGACCCCGCCGCCCATCCGGTTTCGATGATGCCTCGCCGCCGGGCAAACGATGGACGGACGGGCGGGGCGAACGGCATAGGCTGGTGGAAAAGTGGTGCCCCGGGGCGGAATCGAACCACCGACACGAGGATCTTCAATCCATCCATATTTGCAAAGCTGGCAAAAAAGAATGCGTATGTGCCCAAGCGAGCATGTTGCATTCGTGTACGCAATCACAAATGACAAAATCAGCCAGTTGCCCAATTTGCAAAGAGAGCGGCAAACGGCCCTTTCCGGCCCTTCGAGGCCGGGCCTGGAGCCGCGTCGCGTTTCGCCGAAGGTGTCATGCGGCGCGCGCAGTATGCTGGCAGGATCGAAGGAGCGCTGTGCGGGACGAAACGGCCATTGCGGAAGAAAAGGCAACGGCGGCGATCGGCCCACAGCTGCCTTTGAAGTGCCCTGTAGTACAGGACGGCTTCGAGCCAAGGGGGCTACCGAAATTCGGGGACAGGAGCCGGCTCAATAAAGTGATGTGCAGAGTCGCTGGATTTGTGGGCCCTGGGTTGCAATGCTGCGCGTGGCTCGTTTGACCCGAGGTCTTGCCAAGGCATTGCGTACTTGGTTGTCGCGAGCCCGCGGAAAAAGCCAGGCGTGGTATCAGGCTCCGATCACCCGCGCGCGGCGATCCAGGGCTTCGGGATCGACGACCCGGACCCGTTCCAGGCGCGCCCGGATAGGCTCGGGCATTGGGGCCGCGCGGGGCGTGGGCTTTTGGGCCACGTGGAGCTCCATGAACTCGCCCACGGCGACACGATCGCCAGCCTCGAACATTTCCATGTAAAGGTGGAAACGTTTAGCATCGACGGCGAGAAGCCGGGTCTCGACCGTAACCCGCTGCCCCACTTTCACTTCGCGCAGGTAGAAGACGTGGCTTTCGACGAGGTAGATCGAGCAATCTGTTTGCGCTCGATAGGCGGCATCGAACCCCACCTCGTCCTGCAGCGCATCGACGGCGAGCGAAAAGACGAGGTGGAAATTGCTGTCGCGCAGATGGCCGTTGTAGTCGATCCAGTCGGGCTGGATCACGGTCTCGAAGCGAAAGGCCGTCATTTCGTGTGCCCGCCTAGGGTCTCGGCAAACCAATCGGCAATGAGCGAGCGGCCATAGGACATGTTGTCGGCGCCGACATGCTCGACCCCACCCTCGTAGGGGGAGAAGATCTTCAGCTCGCGGCGGGGCGAATTCACCAGTTGGTCATAGGACTGGTGCGCATAGTCCAGCCCGATCTGGCGGTCGAATTCGCCGTGGGTGATGAGGAAGGGCACCTTGATCTTTTCCATCTGCCCATCGAGGGTCATACCGGCGGATTTCTCGAGGAAGTCCTCCTGATCCTTGGCGTCGAACACCCACCAGACGTGTTTCCAGTAATGCGGCACCGGGTTCTCGCCCTCGCGTTGCATGCGCTTGTACTGCACCTCGGCCCAATTGTGGTTGGCGCCCCAAACCGCACCGGAAGCGAAACGCGGCTCATTGGCCACGACGCGCGGCACGTAATAGCCGCCGAGGCTGATCCCCGAGCACCCGATCCGCTCCGCGTCGATCTCGGGATGTGCCGCCATCCAGTCGAACACGGGCGTACCCCAGACCTCGCTGTCGTAGCGCGCGTGCAGCCCCTGCAGGCGGATCGATTCCCCGGTCCCGGGCTGGTCGAGGCAGAGCGTGGAAATTCCGCGCTTGGCCAGCGCATGCGGCAGCCAGGTCCAGTACAGGAGCTCCTTGTTACTATCGAGCCCATTGAGAAAGAGCACGCAGGGCGCCGGACCGGTGACACCCTCGGCACGGGTGAAGAGACCGGCCAGCACCTTGCCCTCATAGGGGATCTCGATCCGCTCGCAGTTTTCGCCGTTGTATCGGACATATTTGTCGAAAACGGCCAACGCGCGGGCGAAGGTCTCGGCCCGGCCCGGGTGGCCGTGGCCCTGCATCCGCTCGGCGGTGAGCAGGTACAGCGCGGCGCGGCGCAACTTGTCGGCGGCGGAATAGAGCCGGTCTTTCGCCTCGTCCACGGCGGCCTGCGCCTCGAGATCGGCGGCCTTCTTCATCCATTCGACCAGAAACTCAGCCGTGCCCGCATCCTCGCCCGCCTCGGCCGCGGCCAGCAGCGGTTTCGACATGTCGATGATCTCGCCCAATTCGGCGCCGGACTGCAGCGCGATCGACAGCGAGAGGTTCCAGACGTAGTTCGGGAAATATTCGAAAAGGGCCACGCGCGTTTCCTCCTGTTTGGCGCGACGCTACCCGCAGGCAGGCGCGATGAGAAATCGGAAGTCCCGCGCCAACCTATCGACGCCACAGATGGCAAAAATGCGAAATAACAATTTCCCCAATACCACGGCGCCACCTACCTTTTCCGTCAAACCAGGAATTGGGAGGAATTCATGCGTATCATCGGACCTGACGAGCTGGTCTTCGGCGTCGACGATCTCGACGCCTGCCGCCAGTTCCTGCTCGACAGCGGCCTGATCGAGGCCGAGTGGTCGGCGGCGGGCGGCACTTTCGTCGGCCTCGACAACACCGGCATCACCGTGCGCGCACGGGATGACGCAAGCCTGCCCGCCGCTCTCGCCTCGGGCGCGACGATTCGCCAGACAATTTATGGCTGCGAGGATCAGGCGACGGTCGATGCAATCGAAACCGAGCTTGGCCGCGACCGCGAGGTGGTCCGCAGCCCCGACGGCTCGATCACCTGCAGCGACGACGTCGGCATCGCGCTGAAATTCCAGGTGACCAAGCGCAAGCCCTTCACTGCCCCGCCGGAGCTTGTGAACTCGCCCGGTGCTGCGCCCGCGCGCGGCTTCAACGTGGTGGGCGCCAACGAGGACGCCGTGGCGGTGCCGCGCACGCTCAGCCACCTTGTCTATTTCTCCCCGGACATGGACAAGCAGGAGGCCTTCTATGTCGAGCGTCTCCGCTTCGTCGTCACCGACCGCTTCACCGATGTCGGCCCCTTCCTGCGGCCGGCCGCCTGCACTGATCACCACACGCTCTTCATGGTCCAGACGCCCCCGCACATGCAGGGGATGGAGCATTTCGCCTTCCACATGCAGGGTCCGACCGAGCTGATGCTGGCCGGCACTCGGATGCTCAACAAGGGCTGGGAGAGCTTCTGGGGGCCGGGGCGCCACAAGTTCGGCTCCAACTGGTTTTGGTATTTCAACTGCCCGCTGATGACCCATTTCGAGTTCGACGCCGACATGGATCTGCACGATGACGAATGGGTCCCGCGCGAAACCGATGTGGGAGCGCCTTCGGCGCAGATGTTCCTCTTTGAGGGTGTCGAGAAGTGGTTCCCCTCGGGGCCACCGCCGGAGGGCGAGGACCATCACTGAGCTTGTGACAGCCCCGCTCGCCCAGGTGGCCGACATTGAAGACGGCCACTCGAAGGGATTCGACCCGCTGGGCGAAGGGCGCGACACGATGTTCATTGTGCGCCGGGGCGAGGCACTGTTCGGCTGGCGCAACGCCTGCCCGCATTACGACCACGCCCGCATGGCCTGGAAGAAGGATGAGTTTCTGACCGGCGACCGTGCCCGCATCGTCTGCGGTGCCCATGGCGCGCAGTTCGAGATCGACACCGGGCTCTGCGTGCTCGGCCCCTGCCTTGGCGACCGGCTCACCGCGGTCGCGCTGGAGGTCCGCGACGGCGCGATCTTCCTTGCCGCCCCCTATGCTCCCGGCCTGCGCCCGCGCATGGGCCGGGCGCACCACTGAAGGAGACCCCATGGCCCGCCGAATCGTCGACCTCTCGGTGCCGCTGAAGGTCGGCATTGCCTCCGACCCGCCGCCTTTGCTTCCGAAAATCACCTACCGCGATCACGCCTATGGCGCCGCCGAGTTCGCCCCCATGGCGGGGCTGAAACCCGAGGACATGCTGGAGGGCGCAGGGCCCGCCTCCGAGGAATGCGTCATCACCACCCATGTCGGCACCCATATGGACGCGCCCTGGCATTACCACCCGACAATGAATGGGGGCGAGCCCGCCATCACCATCGACAAGGTGCCGCTGGAGTGGTGCATGGGCCCCGGCGTGAAGCTCGACTTCCGGCACCTGCCCGACGGCCACGTGGTCACCGCCGCCGAGGTGGAGGCGGAACTCGCGAGCATCGGCCATGAACTTCAACCCGGCGATATCGTCCTCGTGAACACCGCCGCCGGCGCGCGCTACGGCCACGACGACTACCTCACGCGCGGCATCGGCATGGGGCGCGAGGCGACGCTCTATCTGGCGGGCAAGGGCATGAAGGTCTGCGGCATCGACGCCTGGGGCTGGGACGCGCCGCTGGCCTACCAGAAGGCCGCCATCGCCGCGACCGGCGACAAGTCGCTGTTCTGGGAGGGCCACAAGGCGGGCGCCGAGGCCGCCTATTGCCACATGGAGAAGCTCCACAACCTCGACGCCCTACCTGCCAACGGCTACACCGTCGCGGCCTTCCCGGTGAAGGTCGAGGGGGCGTCCGCGGGCTGGACCCGCTGCGTGGCGATCTTCGATGAATAAGCGTCTGGCGGGCAAGCGCGCCGTTGTCACCGGGGCGGGGCGCGGCATCGGGCGCAAGGTGGCGCAAATGTATGCCGCCCAGGGCGCGCGAGTGCTAGCTTGTGACATCGACGCAGCCGCGCTGGGAGGGCTTGACGGCATCGAGACCCTCGCCGCCGATCTGACCACCGAGGCGGGGGCGGCAGTTCTGGCGCAGGCGGCTGCCGCCCTGGGCGCGGTTGACATCCTGGTGAACGCCGCCGCCATCGTCCGCTTTGCCCCGATCCCCGAGATGAGCTTTGCCGACTGGCGCACCACCACGGCTGGCGAGATCGACACGGTGTTCCTCGTCACCCGCGCGCTCTGGGCCCTGCTGGAGACCTCGGGGGCGGCGAGCATCGTCAATTTCTCCTCGGCCAACGCGCATATGGCGCTGCCCGGCCTGCCCGCCATCGCCCACACCGCCGGCAAAGGCGCGGTCCTGGCGATGACTAGGCAGATGGCGATGGAGGGCGGCCCCAAATGCATCCGCGCCAATTCCATCGCCCCGGGCTTCACCGTAACGGAAGAGACCGAGCAACACCTCGACACGCCGCTCATGGAAAATGTGCGCGCCAAGCTCATGGTAGGCCGCCTCGGCACCACCGAAGACATCGGCCACCTGGCGATCTACCTCGGTTCGGACGAGAGCGGCTACGTCACCGGGGCGGATTTCAACATCGACGGCGGCGCAACGGCGTGGTGACCGCCTCAGCTCCCGTCGGTAATGAGCGTGCCGCCGTCCACAACGATGGTCTGCCCGGTGACGAAAGCCCCGCCGGGTGAGGCGAGCCAGAGCGCGGTGGCGGCGATTTCGTCGGGCTGGCCGACGCGGCGGAGCGGCGTGGCCTGCATCCGGCGTCTCATGAAATCCTCGTCGGACATGAGCCCTTGCGAGAACGGGGTTTCGATCAGCCCGGGCGCGATGGCATTGGCGCGGATGTTGTCGGGCCCATGGGCCACCGCCACATTGCGTGCCAGTTGCGCCAGCGCGGCCTTGGTCATCGAATAGGTGGCGATGGCGCGATTGCCGCGCAGGGCCGACAGGCTCGCCATGTAGATGAGTGACCCGCCGCCCGCCGCCGCCATGCCCGGCACCAGCGCCGCCGTCACCCATGTGGCGGCATGCAGGTTCACGTCGAACGCCCGCATATAGGCTTCTTCGTCGAGCTCGTGAAAGCCGTTCACCGGCCCCTCGATCCCGGCGTTGGAGACAAAGATATCGACCCCGCCCAGCGCCGCCACGGCCTCGGCCACAATGGTCTCGGCCGCCGCTCGCGTTCCCAAGACCACATGCAGACCTCGCGCGCTGATCTCGCCCGCCCGCGCCTTGACCTCTTCGGCCCGGTCGCCCGCGATCATCACCTCGGCCCCCGCCGCCACGAAGGCCCGCGCGATGGCAAGCCCGATCCCGCTCGCCCCGCCGGTCACCAGCGCGCGTTTGCCAGAAAGGTCGAACATCTCTGAGGGTGCCATGGACCGTCCTCCCACGGGTAGTTTTGCCTTGCGAAACTTTATCCGCAAAACCGATAATGCGGATGCCTTCAATTCCTCTCGCCAATAGGTGTGCCATGCGATTCAAAGGCCTCGATCTCAACCTCCTCGTCGCCCTCGACGTGCTCCTGTCTGAGAAAAACGTCAGCCGCGCTGCCGACAAGCTCTGCCTCAGCCAGTCGGCCACCTCCGGGGCGCTGGCCCGCCTACGTGACTATTTCGGCGACGATCTGCTGGTGCAGGTCGGCCGCAAGATGGTCTGCACCCCGCGCGCCCAGATGCTCGAGGCCAAGGTGCGCGCCGCCCTCCTGCAGATCGACGGCACCATCATCCAGCCGCCCGAGTTCGACCTCGCCACGATCGAGCGCACGATCCGCGTCGTCGCCTCCGACTACGTCGTCATCGCCGAACTCGACAAGGCCATCGCCAATATCCGCCGCAAGGCGCCCAACCTCACCTTTCTGCTCAATCCGCCCGGCAGCGCGCCCGCCGAACTCCTGCAGCGTGGCGAGGTCGACCTCGTCGCCATGCCGGAAGTATACATTGCCGACGATCACCCCTCGGCGCGCTATTTCGCCGATGAATACATGGTCGTCGTCGATGCCGACAACCCGGCCTATGACGACAGGATCACCCGCAGACAGTTCTTCGATGCCCACCACGTGACGATGCGTTTTGCCACTCATACGCCAAGTTTCGAGGCGTGGTTCATGAAGAACTCGGGCGTCGGGCGCAAGGTGGCGGCGGTGGCGGGCAGCTTTACAGCGGTGCCCTTCCTCGTGGCCGGCACCGAGAATATCGCGCTCTTGCAGGGCAAACTCGCGCAGACCTTCGCGTCGATGATGCCGATCAAGGTGTTGCCCTGTCCGGTCGACATCCCGCCGCTGGTCGAGCATTTGCAGTGGCACGCCTATTCCGACGGCGACGAATGCCTGGCCTGGGTCCGGCAGGAAATCCTCTCGGCGGTTGCGGATTAATACATCCGCAGAATCAATAGGCCGCATCTAATCAATCGATTTCACCGAAACCTCCCTGCCCGCTACCGTTGCCCGCACGAGGAACACCCGTGGGAGGAAACGATGGGCGGAAACCTGTCGAAACACGCGAAAAAGGTGCTGGTGGTCGGCGGCGGCGTCGGCGGCCCGGCGGTGGCGATCCGCATGGCCGAGCGCGGCGTGGCGGTCGATCTTGTCGACATCGAAACCGACTGGGGTGCCGCCGGCACTGGGGTGACGCTCAGCCCGCTCACCGCACGCGCGCTTTGCGATCTCGGCTTTGCCGAGGGGCTGATGGCGAAGGGTCACCTGCACGACACGCTGACCATGTTCTCTCCGGCCGGCGAGCAGGTCAACGAGGTCCAAAGCCCACGGCTTTTTTCCCCCGATGTGCCTGCCGAGGGCGGCATCATGCGCCCTGACCTGCACTTGCTGATGGAACAGCGGATGCGCGCGCTGGGTGTGTCGATCCGCACCGGCACCACCGTGACCGCGCTCGAGCAGGACGACACCGGCGTCGATGCCACATTCACCGACGGGACCACCGGGCGCTATGACCTCGTGATCGGTGCCGATGGCCTCTTTTCCAAGGTTCGCGACATGATCATGCCAGAGGCGCCGAAGCCTTGGTATACCGGCCAGGTCTGCTGGCGGGCACAGTTCAAACGGCCTGAAGAATGGCGGGGAGCACGGATGTATTTCGGGGCGATCAAGGTCGGGTTTACGCCCTGTTCGCCCGAGGACATGTATATGTACCTCCTTCAAAACGTGAAGGAGAAGCCGTGGATTGAGGAGGCGGAATTGCTCCCGCGCCTCAAGGCTCTGCTCGCCCCGTTCCCGGCACTGGCCTTCCTGCGCGACGCGATGGACGAGGCCACGCCGATCATGGCGCGGCCGCTGGAATCCGTGCTGCTGACCGACAGCTGGTATGCCGGCCGGGTGATCTTGCTGGGCGACGCCGCCCATTCCACCACGCCGCACCTCGCCTCCGGTGCCGGCATGGCCGCCGAAGACGCGATCGTGCTGGTCGATGAGCTGGACAGGGAAGCCGGTTTTGAGGCCGCAATGCAGAGTTTCATGGCCCGCCGCCTGCCGCGCGGCGAGCTTGTCGTCGGCAACTCGATCAAGCTTGGCCAGATGGAACAGGAGGGCGCGCCGGCAGAAGAGATGCAGGCGCTGATGATCGAGACCCTGCACGCGATCTACGAACCCTACTGAGCGGGAGGGAAGCCCTTCGAAGGGCTTACCCAACGCGTTTCCAAACACGTTTCCGAAGCCGCTTCGAAGCGGCTTGGCCCCGCTCTCAGGCTTTCACCACCATCTGGTCAATGGCGCCAAAGAGGCTCTGCCCGTCGGCACCGAAAACTTCCATCCGCACCCGATCGCCGAATTTCATGAACTCGGTACTCGCAGCACCTTCGTCCATCATCTCGATCCCGCGCCGTTCGGCGATGCAGGAGGAGCCGACCTCGCGGTAGGTCTCGTTCGACACTGTGCCAGAGCCGATCACCGTGCCGGCCACCAGGTCGCGCGAATAGGCGCCATGGGCAACCAGCTGATCGAAGCCCGAAGACATCGGATAGCCACTCGCGGCGCCGAATTTCGCATCGTTCCACCAGACGTTGAGGTTGAGATCGACCCGCGCGTCGCGCCAGGCCGCGCCGAGCTCATCCGGGGTCACCGCCACAGGCGCCATCGAGCAGGGCGGCTTGGCCGTGACCCAGCCAAAGCCCCCCTTCATCTCCAGCGGCGCGATCCGGCGCAGCGACCAGTCGTTGATCTGCACGATCAGGCGGATATGGCCAGCCGCCTCTTGCGCGCTCACCCCCATCGGCACCTCATCAACGATGATCCCGAACTCGCCCTCGAAATCGATGAAATCCTCTTCGAAGCGGAAATTCACGTCCTCAGTCGGGGCGTAGAATTTGTTGGAAACCCCTTGATACATATAGGGAAACGGCGGGCGGTATTTGTCTTCCATGCCGAAGACCTTGTCCATCAGCGCACCATGGCTGTCAAAGGCCGACCCGTCCAGCCATTGCCAGGCGCGCGGCAGGGGGGCGAGGGCTGCGGCGGGGTTGAACGCGTCGCCCGCGCCCGCATTGACCTCGGCAAATTGCGCCTCAAGCGCCGGGGCCAGCCCCGCCCAATCCTCCAGAGCGGCTTGCAGCGTCTGGGCCGCCTCGGCCGGGGCCGCGCGTGACAAGTCGCGGCTCACAAGATGTAGGCGGCCATCCGCGGTTCCGTTGGGCAGAGTTGCGAGTTTCATGTCTTCTCCTCCAGCATGGCATGGGCCACCAGCGCGTCGGCATCCATATCGCGGACAAAGCCAAACCGGTCGGCGGTGTCGGTTTCAAGCGCCGGGTAGCTGCCAAACAGCGCCACGGTCGCGGGGTCGGGTTGGTAGGTGATCCGGGAAGCGCTGCCCGGGAAGCGCCGGCGCAGCGCGGCCTCCAGTTCGGCAAATGTCACAGCGATCGCGGGCAGGGTGAAAGCGCGGTTGGGCCCGATCTCGGCCAGGGTCGCGGCATGGATGAAGTTCTGCGCCACCACGTCGATCGAGGTCAGCCATGTCCGGCTCTCGGGTGCCACCGGCAGAGTGATGTCCTCACCCCGCTTCACGCACCAGAACAGCCGCGAAATGAACGCCGACTTCAGCCCGGCATCCGCCCCGTCTCGCGCCATCACGCCGGACGGGCGCAGGCTTACGCCGTCGAGCCATCCCTTGGCTGCGAAGTTCGACAGCGCCACTTCCATCATCAGCTTCTGCGCGCCGTAGACCATCGTCGGCCCGAAGGGCGTGGCGTCCGTCACCGGGTCTGGCATCGGCTTGGCATAGACCGCGATGGTCGAGGCAAAGACCATGCGGGTCGCCGGGTTTGCGTCGCGCAGATGTTCAAAAAGGTCGAGCGTCGCCTCGACATTGACGGCGCGCGCCAGCCGGTAGTCCGCCTCGGCCGCCCCCCCGAGGATCGCGGCCAGCAGGATCACCGCATCGACCCCGTCCACCACGGCGGCGCGCGTAGCGGGATCGGCGAAATTTCCGACATGCATCGCGAATCGCGCGTCCTTCGGGGTCGTGAAATCGACGCAGTCGAGACCGGAAATGGCCGTGACCTCGGGGGTGGCGGCGAGCAATTGCAGGACCCTTTGGCCGACGAAGCCCCCGGCACCGATCACCGCTATTTTCATGCCCAAGCCTCCCCGGCCGCGCGCGCCCTGCGCGCGGGACCGATAATTGGTCGTATGTTCAAACAATAAGCGCTAAGGGCTGTCCGGACAACGATTACTGGCGGACGCTGCATCGTATTTCATGAGGGAATGTATCGAGGAAAACAATAAGACATTCCGACTGATATCGGTTTGAAAGAGGGAAATCGCCGGCCCCTGCGCCGCGGAACGGGAGGAAACACCATGGCAAAAGTGCTCAAGGACGGGATCGATCCGGGTATCGCGAAGGCCGCCGACGACAAGGTACGCGACATCGTCGAAGCCACGCTCGCCGATATCGAGAAACGCGGCGATGCGGCGGTGCGCGAACTGTCGGTCAAGTTCGACAAGTGGGATCGCGACGACTATCGCCTGAGCCCGGCCGAGATCAACGCCTGCCTTGGCGAGATGACCGCGCAGGACATCAAGGACATCGAGTTCGCCCAAGACCAGGTGCGCAATTTCGCCGAGATCCAGAAAGCCGCCCTGCGCGATGTCGAGGTAGAGACCCTGCCCGGCGTCATCCTCGGCCACAAGAACATCCCGGTGCAAGAGGTCGGCTGCTATGTGCCCGGCGGCAAATACCCGATGCTGGCCTCCGCGCATATGTCGGTGCTGACCGCCAAGGTCGCGGGGGTGCCGCGCATCGTCACCTGTGCGCCGCCCTACCAGGGCAAGCCGGCCGCGGCCATCGTCGCGGCCCAGCACATGGCGGGTGCGGATGAAATCTACGCGCTCGGCGGCATCCAGGCAGTGGGCGCCATGGCGCTGGGCACCGAGAGCATCGCCCCGGTCGACATGCTGGTCGGCCCCGGCAACGCCTTCGTGGCCGAGGCCAAACGCCAGCTCTATGGCCGCGTCGGCATCGACCTTTTCGCCGGCCCGACCGAAACGATGGTGATCGCCGACGAGACGGTGGATGCCGAGATCTGCGCCACCGACCTTTTGGGCCAGGCCGAGCACGGCCCCGACAGCCCCGCGGTTCTGCTCACCACCTCGGAGAAACTCGCGCGCGAGACCATCGCCGAAGTCGAGCGCCTGCTCACGATCCTGCCCACCGCCGGCCATGCCCGCGTCTCTTGGGAGACCTACGGCCAGGTGATCGTGGCCGAGGATCACGACGAGATGCTGAAGCTCGCCAACGACATCTGTTCCGAGCATGTGCAGGTGATGACCGATCGCGACGATTGGTATCTCGAGCACATGACCGGCTACGGCGCGCTGTTTCTGGGCGCGCGCACCAATGTGGCTTATGGCGACAAGGCGATCGGCACCAACCACACGCTGCCGACGAAAAAGGCCGGGCGCTACACCGGCGGGCTCTGGGTCGGCAAGTTCATCAAGACCCACAGCTATCAGCGCGTTCTGACCGATGAGGCCTCCGCCCTCGTGGGCCGCTACACCTCGCGGCTGTGCATGCTGGAAGGGTTCCAGGGCCATGCCGAACAGGCCAACGTCCGGGTGCGCCGCTATGGCCACCAGAACGTGCCCTATGCCGAGGGCGCGGCCCCGGTGAAGGGCGCGGACGCGGCCGAATGAGCCTGCCCGAGACCCCGAGTTTCCGCCTCGACGGCAGACGCGCCCTGGTGACAGGCGCCGGGCGCGGCATCGGTCTGGGCTGTGCCGCGGCGCTGGCAGCCGCCGGGGCCGAGGTTACTCTGGCCGCGCGCAGCGCGAATGAGATCGAGGCGGCGGCCGAAGCGATCCGGGAGGCTGGCGGACAGGCCCGCGCCCTGGTGCTCGACGTCTCCGACATCGCCGGGGCGGCAGCCAAGATCGCCGAAGGCGGCCCCTTCGACGTGCTGGTGAACAACGCCGGCACCAACCGCCCCAAACCGGTCTGGGAGGTCGCCGAGGCCGATTATGACGCGGTGCTTGACCTGAACCTCAAGTCCGCCTTCTTCGTCGCGCAAGCCGTGGCCAAGGGGTTGATCGCGGCGGGCAAGCCCGGCTCGCTCATCCACATGTCGAGCCAGATGGGCCAGGTCGGCGGGCCGAACCGCTCACTCTATTGCGCCTCGAAATGGGGGATCGAGGGGCTGAACAAGGTGCTGGCGCTGGACCTTGCCCCGCACCGCATCCGCTCCAACACCATCGCCCCGACCTTCATCGAAACCCCGATGACCAAGCCCTTCTTCAACGACAAGGCGTTCCTCGAACATGTGCTGTCCAAGATCAAGCTGGGCCGGCTTGGCCAGGTCGAAGACCTGATGGGTGCGGTGGTCTTTCTCGCCGGCCCCGCCTCGGCGATGATGACGGGAACAACGCTCACCGTCGATGGCGGCTGGACGGCGGATTGAGCACGGCAGGCGAAACGGCCGGAGGCATAGGCGATGGATTATCAGATCACCCATAGCGCTCTAGGCACCCATATCGACTGGGCGCTGGATGGCGTGACCGCGTCCCAGATCGACTGGTTCTGGTCGAACATGGAAAAGGGCTTCATCCTCTGGCACCCCGAACAGCACGAGCCGCTCTCTTGGCCGGTGCCGCCGGTGCACGGCAATCCGCTCGGCGCGATCCACAATGCGCCGCAAACCTGGGACGATGGACGCAGGCAGGACCTCTACATCCGGTTCGAACGGCTCGAAGACCTGCCCGACCCGGTGCGCGCCGCGATCTGTCACAGCCATGTGATCGCCGTCTCCGGCCTTGGCTTCAACGAGGCGTCGATGCAAGACCCCGAGCCGCTCGGCTACCGCCTGCATCAATGGTCGCCGTCTGACAGTGGGGTGGTTGGCAAGTCCACCGCCATCGGCGCGCGCAAGCCGGAAACCGAAGCTGATGGCAAGGTCTGGGCCGCCCATGCCGCCGGCGAGATCGGTAATTGGGAGGTGTTCCTGCCCACGCTCCATTCCCTCTACAAGGTCGTCACAGATCCGCGCCGAAACCCCTTCACCGACCTTTCGGTCGAGGGAACAGGCCGCGGCGCAAGATACAGGTTCATCCCATGACACCCCTCGAAACCACGGCCGCGACCACCGTCGTGACCGCCCGGGATTTTCCGCCGGTCCGCTGGCATGGCCACTGGATCTGGCTTGGCGAGACACCGCCTGCCATGGGCTCGCCCTTTGCCTGGGACCGTGCCCCGCGCGCCGAGGCGCACGGGATGTTCCGCCGCCGCTTCACACTTGACGAAGTACCCGCCCGCGTTCCTGCCCGGCTGACCGCCGACAGCCGCTACATGCTCTGGGTCAACGGTGTCTGGATCGGCTATGGCCCGGCCCGCAGCCAGCCGCGCCGCATGCGCTACGATACCTACGACCTGGCGCCGCACCTGCGCGCGGGCGAGAACGTCATCGCCGTTCTGGTGAAATACCACGGCACGGCGCGCACCGACTGGATGCCCGCCGTGGGCAACGCCACGCTGGGCAAGAGCGGCGTGATGGTGTTCGAGGCCAATCTGGGAGACAGCTGGCTCATCTCGGATGAAGCCTGGGAAAGTCACCCGGCGAAGGGCTACAGCGACGACGGGCGCGACCCGAACGCGCCCGACATCATGGTTGGTGTCCCGGTCGAAAGCTTCGACGCGCGCGCCACGCCGGCGCGTTGGACCGAGCCCGGCTTCGAGGCCGCAGGCTGGGCCGCGGCCCGGCGTATCACCCCCGTCCACATCGGCGCGCGGGGCCGCTCGCAGCCGCCCACCGACCCCTATGGGCCCTTGCTGCCGCGGGGGCATGCCCACTTGGCCGGGGCGCGCCAACGTCCCACGGAAGCCAGCCTCGCGATCCTGCCGGTAGCCCCGCATTTCGACAGCCCGTCGCCTGCGGCCAGGGCCGAGGGTGTGGCCCGGGGCCTGCAAGACGCCATGAAACCGGTTTCGCTGCCGATGAGCTGCGACCTCGGCGCCGGTGGCGCCGCGCTCATCCGCCTCGACATGGGGCGGATCACGGCCGGTTTCGTCGATTTCGCCCTCGCGGCACCCGCGGGCACCACCTTCGAATTCTACTATGCCGAAGAGCCCGTCTGCCGCCCGCCCGAGTTCGGCGCGGCCGGCGGCAACCGCTACGTCGCACGGGGGCACGACGACCGGCACCGGGTGTTCGACAAGAAGGGCTTCCGCTACGCCTACCTGCTGGTGCACGGGGCAAACGGCCCGGTGACGATCGAGGACTTCGCCGTCGCCGAGCACCATTATCCTTGGGAAGGCAGCGCAACCTTCACCTCGTCCGATCCCGAGCTCGACCGGCTCTACGCCGCCGGCCGCCGGACGGTCGCGCTCAATTCCTGGGACGGCTTCATTGATTGCCCGACCCGCGAGCAGCGCGCCTGGGTGGGTGACGCGGTGGTTCACCAGATGGTCCACCTCGCCACCAATTCCGATTGGCGGCTCGCTGCGCATTACCTCGATCTCGGCAATTCGCCGCGCCCCGACGGCATCCTGCCTATGAGCGTGGCGGGCGATGTCGAGGAGGGAGAGGGCTTCACCATCCCCGATTGGTCGCTGCACTGGATCCACGGGGTGTACAACCTCCACCGCTACGCGGGCGACCGCGACAAGGTGAAGGAACTGATGCCCACCGCCGAGCGCATTCTGCGTTGGTATCTGCCCTATCTCACCCGGGCGGGCGTGTTGGAGGACGTGCCCGAGTGGAACCTCGTCGACTGGTCTGCGCTCTATTCCGAAGCGCAATCCGCCATCGTCACGGCGCTCTGGGCGCGTGGGCTAGCCGAGTTTGCCGAGATGGCCCGCTGGCTGGACGAGGCCGCTTCGGCGTCCTGGGCAGAGGGGCTTTGGGAACAGGTCCGGGGCGGGTTCGAGCTGTTCTGGGACGAGGCACGCGGGCTCTATGTCGATCATGCGGTTGACGGCAACCCGCAACCGCCGGTCAACCAGCTCGCCGGTGCGCTGGCCATCGTCTCCGGCCTCGCGCCGGAGGAGCGTTGGTCGCGGATCGTCGCGGCCATTACCGATCCCGAGCGTCTCGTGGTGCGCAGCTGGATGTTCCCCGGCGAGCACGGCACACCTGAGGAGGCGCGCGAGCGGTTTCGCCGGATGACGGTGGGCGGCCTGGTGCCGGATTGGGAGGTCGAGAACGAGATCGTGCTGGCCGAGCCGTTCATGTCCTACGTGGTGCACGACGCGGTCGCGAAGGCGGGCCAAGCCGATCTCCTGCCCGGCATGCTCAAGCGCTGGCTCCCCTTCCTCGAAGACGGCTACGACACCTTCGGCGAAAACTGGGGCACCGGCACGCGGGCGCATGGCTGGTCGTCGACGCCCACGCGCGATCTGGTGGTCTATGTCCTCGGGGTTACCCCGGCACTACCGGGCTTTGCCCAGGCCCGGATCGCCCCGCGCCTCGACGCGTTGGATTGGGCCGAGGGCCGGGTGCCGACGCCGCATGGCGAGATCGCGCTCAGGGCCGAGGCCGGGCGGGTTGTGGTCGATAGCCCGGTGCCGGTCCTGCTCGACCTCGCCGGCCGGCCCATGCGGGAGCTTGCCGCAGGCCGCCACGAGATCGCCGTCTGAGGCGGGGCGACCCCGCTCAGGCGTCGATCCGTTCTTCCTTGGCCCCGGTGATCCAGCCGACCACGCTGTCGCGGTCGGTGTCGTCCTTTCTCACATCGGCGAGCTTGCGGCCCCGGTTCATCACCACGACCCGGTCCGAGACCTCAAAGCAGAGCGGCAGGTTGTGGGTGACCAGCACGATGGCTATGCCCTCGTCGGCCATCCGCCGAATCAACTGCTGCACCATCTGGGTCTGCTCATAGCCCAGCGCCGCGGTCGGTTCGTCCATCAAGATCACGCCACGGCCGTGGGTCTCAAGCACCCGCACCGCGGCGCGCGCGATCGCGACCACCTGGCGTTGCCCGCCCGAGAGCATCTCGACCGGCCGGGTCGGCGGCGCGGTACGCACCCCGAGCCGCTCGAGCTGGGTCAGGCTGTCGCGCTGCATCTTGCGCCGGTCGAGCATGCCGAGCAGGTTCCACGGGAACCGTGCGAGGCTTTCCTCGCCGAGCTGCAGGTTGGTGGCGATGTCCAGCGCCTCGACCAGGGCGAGGTCCTGGTAAACCATCTGTATCCCCACTTTGGCGGCATCATGCGGCGAGTGAAACGAGACCCGCTTGCCATCGACCTCGATCAGCCCCGAGGTCGGCCGGTGCGCGCCCGACATGACCTTGAGCAAAGTCGACTTGCCGGCGCCGTTGTCGCCGAGGAGAGAAACCACCTCACCGTGGCGTACCCGGAAATCGACATTCTCAAGCGCTTGCACATAGCCGTAGTGCTTTTCGATGCCGACCAGGCGCATCGCGCATTTGTCGTTGCTCATTTCGCTCTCCCGCCTTTGGCGCCGCCATGGACGGTTATGTTGCCGATCGCAACCAGGCGTTCGGAGATCGTGTGCGTGAGCACCTTGTCGAGCATCAGCGCGCCGATCATCAGTACCCCGGTCGAGACCGTGGCCCAATAGGGCGGCACCCCCTTGATCGTGAGCCCGTCGGCGATCGTCGCCAGCACGATGGCGCCCACCAGTACCTTCGGCAGCGAGCCGCGCCCGCCGGCCAGCGACACACCCGCCAGCGCCACCGCGGTGAGGGCCTGGAAGATGATCCCGGGGCCGGCCTGGGGGCTGGCCTCGGTCACTAGCGCGGTCTGCATCAGCCCCGCAAGCGCCGCAAGCAGGCCCGACAGGACAAAGCCGAGGAGCTTGTAGGCGTTCGCGTTGATGCCGACGCGGCGCACCGCCTCGGGGTTGCCGCCCGTCGCGATCATCCGCACCCCGTGGCGGGTCTTGGTCAGGAAAAACGTGGCGACGAGATAGACCGCGGCGACGATGAATACGTGGCTGGGGACACCCCAATAGCGCGCGGTGCCCATGAATTTGAGAGCTGCGAGGCCGGAAATGTTGTAGCCGCCCGAGATCACCGAGGCGAGCCCGGTCAAGACGCTGAGCGTACCGATGGTGACGACCAGCGGGTTCAGCCCGGTCAACGTGATAACGCCGTTGACGAAGCCCACCGCCACCCCGGCGGCGAGCCCGGCGAGCAGGGCAGCCCAGATCGGGCCGCCGGCGGTGAGGATGGTGCCGGCGATCACCGCGGCCATCGCGGCGGTTCCCGGTACCGAGAGGTCGAGCGCACCGGAGATCACGCCCAGTGCGACGGCCAGGGCGAAGACGGCGGTCAGAGCCGCCGCCTGAAGGATCAAAAGCCCATTCGCCACCGAGGCGAAATAGGGCCAGTCCCAGAAAGTGAAGAACACGCAAAGCAGCACCCAGAGCACGACAATGCCGCGCTCGCGCACGAACAGCAGCGTTGCGATGCCCAGCGGCAGGCGGTCGGCCTCGCTTCCGTGGGAGCTGACCTGCGCGTTCTCGGCGCCGGCCTGAGATGTCCGGGTGTCGCTCATCGTTTTACGGCCGGGTCTTGACGTCCAGCGGAACCGACTGCTGGCGGCCATCGGCGGCGGGATCAGCGAGCATGGTCTTGACCGCGTCGAACGTGGCCATCAGGTCGGCGCCGAAGTTGAGCGCCACAGCGCCGTACATCGTGCCGCTCTCGACCGAAGCCAGCACCTCGTCGTTGCCGCCCATGTCGATCAGGCAGGGGATCTCCTTGCCAGCCGCCTCGAAGGCGCCGAGCGCGCCGAGCCCGCCCTCGTCATGGGCCGAGATCACCACGTTTATGTCGGGATGGGCCTGGAGCACTTGGCTCACCTTGTTGAGCGATTCCGCGCGCTCGGCGGTGATGATGGTCTGGACGACGGTGACCCCGGGCGCACCGGCCGCCAGTTCGGCTTCCATCGCGGCGTCGATCTCGGCCTTGCCGGCGGTGCCCTCGGTCGACTGGATCAGCAGCGCCTGGCCAGTGCCGCCGAGCGCATCGTTGGCACATTGCGCCGCGAGCTTTCCGGCCTCTCCGCCGAAGGCGGTGTAGTCGATATTGGCAAAGGTCACGCCCGGGATCATGCCGTCGAAACCGTATTCACCCGGCACCCCGTTCACCACCAGCACGGCGCCGTTGTTTTGCGCCGCTTCGATCACGCCACCCATCGATCCCGGGTTCACCGAGATCACCCAGGCCGCTTTGATCCGGCCGGTCTCGATCAGCTGCAAGAGCTGCTGTTGCTGCTGGGTCGCGTCGAATTTCGGATCAAGCACGATCACGTCGTAGCCCATGTCGCCGCCGACATGCTTGACCCCTTCCGACAGCCCCTTGAGGGCGGGGATGTCCAGCGACAGCGGCGAGAAGGCGAGGCCTTCGCCGTCCGCAAGGGCCGTGCCTGCCAGCGCGACGGCAGCGACGGTGCCAAGGGCTGCGGCCTTGAATGTGGTTTTGAATGCCATTTCTGTTCTCCTCCCTGGCGGACACTCTGACGCATCCATTTGTATTGACTCTGCGCCCTGGGGGACGAATCGCAACATGTGACTTGCCCGGGGCGCGCGCGCTTATTTATACACTTAACCAAACAACCGCGAAATCGCTAATTCAGGCGCGATCTATCGGACTCATGGATAGGTTGGGACGGCGACGGAAAGGGGTCGGACCATGGCACGAACGCCAGGACAAACGCGCTCGAACGGTGCGCGCACCAAGGCAAAGATTCTCAATGCCGCCGAACACCTGTTCGGCGCGCAGGGCTTCGACGCAGTATCCTTGCGCGAGATCACCGACGAGGCCGGCGTCACCCTGGCGCTGGCAAGCTACCATTTCGGCACAAAGGAGAGCCTGTTCGAAGAGGTCGTGGCCCGGCGCGCCGCGCTCCTGTGCCGCGAACGCGAGGCGCGGCTCGCCGCCCTCGGCGCGGGGGTTGCCGACACCCGTGCCCTGCTCGATGCTTTCATGACACCGCTGTTTGAAAAGGCCGCAAGCGCCGAGCCGGGCTGGACCGACTATTTCCGCGTCGTCGCCCGTCTCGGCGAGAGCGAGAGATGGATCGCGCTTTTGCAACGGCACTTCGACAAGACCGCGCGGGCCTTTCTCGCCCACCTTGAGGCGGCCCTGCCCGAGGCCGATCCCGGCGCCGTGGCGCGCGGGTTTTCGATGGTGCTGGAGATCATGCTGGCTACGGTGTCGCAGCACAAGCGCGTCGCCAGCCTAACCGACGGGGCGGTGCGCACCGAGGACCTCGAGACGGCCTATGGCGTGCTGCTCGATTTCGTGACCGCCGGGATGGAGAGCACCCAGGCGCGGTGAAACGCCTCAGCCCAACCGCGCCCGCTCGATCTCGGCCTCATGCGCCTCGATCCAGGCAAGCAGCCGGTCAAACTCGGCCGTCAGCGCCGTCCCCAACGGGGTCAGCGTGTAACAGACGCGCGGCGGAACGGTCGGCTGCGCCTCGCGCAGAACGAAGCCGTCGCGCTCAAGGGCGCGCAGTCTGAGCGTCAGCATGCGTTGCGAAATGTCGCCTTCGGCGGCCAGCGCGCCGATCACCCGTCTCAGCGTGGCATGGCGAAAGGTGCCGGTGGCGAGCACCTTCAGGATCAGCGCCGACCAGTTGTCGCCCAGTCGCGCCATGACCTCGCGCACCGGGGCGTCGCGGGTCGGCGGGGCCGCACCCATCTGCGCGGCCAGACCCGCAAGCCCCGCCACGCGCGGATCGTCGGGCGATACCCCGTCCGGCTCGCCTACACTCAAAAGGTCGGTGATCTTCGCGCTGTCCATGGCGCGAGCCTATCGTCGGTCGCAATAGCTCACAATGGCATCAGTGCGGCAGGCCCATCTCGCGTGTCGTCCCGTCCGGCCTCACATTGGTGAAGCTGTTATAGGCAACGGTGATCGTCGCGAACTTGCCACCCCGCAGGTCATACATGATCAGCCCGCGATAGATGAACATCTCGCCCGTCTCGACCGGCCCGAACAGCGTGTCCGGCGCGTCATGGAGCGCGGTGAAATCGGTGCGCAGCTCCACCGCCACGTGATCCTCGCCGCCGAGAAAACGGATAAGGTTCAGCTTTTCCTCGAAATGCGGCCAGATCTTCCCGACGTAGTGATCCTTCATCCCCGCGACACCTTCAAACCTCAGCGCGCCGTTCAGCATCTGCATGTCGTCGCAGAGATAATCCTCGAAGGCGGTCACGTCGCGGGCGTTGAACCGCGCGATGTAGTCCTCGAAAGTCTCCCGGTTCATTCTCCGGCCTTTTTGCTCGCGGGCCGAAACAGCAGCGTGATCAGGAACAGGATGGTCTTGAGGTCCAGCAGCCTCAGCGCCGCGCGCGCATCCTCGGGCGTGAGCCGCGCGGCAATGGGCATCGCGTCGAAGATCTTGCCGCGAATGACCAGATCGTTTCCATCCCGCTCCAGTCGCTTCACCGACATCAGCGTCATACCGTGCGCGTCGTAGATCTTCATCTCGGTCTTCTTGTTTCCCATCACGATGTCACCGCGATGACCTTGTCGAAATCAATGTCCATGTCGTCGAGAATCTTGATCGCGCAGGGCCGCCCGGCGCCAAAGATCGCCCCGCCCGGATGCATGAACGGCCCCGACAGATAGAGCCCCTCGCAGCCCGGCACCGCGTATTGCGCAAGCTCCGGCGTGGGCCGGAAGCCCGCCGTCTGGAAGAGCTGCAGGCCCGCCCCGTGCACCTCGCCATTGACGAAAGTGGTGGGCGACCAGCGCTGCATATCCAGCGGGCTGTCGACCTCGCGCGCGATCACCGCATCCTTGAGACCGGGGTAAAAATGGCTGTGTTTTTCGAGCAGGCGGTCGGCGACCTCCTCCTTGATCTCATCCCATTTTCCCGGCCCCTGCCGCTCGATATTGTAGGGCTGATAGCTTGTCATATAGAGGTTCGACATCCCCTCCGGCTGCAGCCCCGGCAGCGCCGTCGGCCCGCCGCCCTGCAGCGGGTTCTCGGTGTTCACGCGCCCCATCCGCAAGGGCTCGAAATTCTCCAGAAATTCGGTGAGGTTGGTCGCATGGATGGTGTTGGCCGCGGTGCCGAAGACCTCGTCGGGCAGGTTGCCGGCGAAGGCGTCGACGGGCCGATCGAGCGCGGCATCGATCTTGAACAGCGCATAGGGCGCGTTGGTGACCCGGCGCGCCCGCTTCAGCATCGCCTCGTCCAACCCCTCGACGAAATCGCCCAAGAGGTTGGGGTGAATGGCCGCGACCACCGCCTCCTTGGCGCGGAACTCCTCGCCCTCGGTCGAGCGCAGCCCCACCGCTCGCCCGCTTTCGACGATGACGGAATTGATCTCGGTGCCCAACCGGATTTCGCCCCCGTGATCTTCGATGCAGTCGCTGAGCGCGCGCGACAGCTCGCCCGAGCCGCCCCTGGCAAAACCGACCGGGTAGTAATGCGTCATGACGATCATGATCATCACGCCAAGCCCCGTACCCATGTCATCGGGGAACTGCAAAATCCCCTCGGAGGCCCATTTGAGAATGAAGATTTTCAACAGATCGCTCTCGAACAGCTCATCGACGATCTGCAGCGGGCTGCGATACATCAGGTCGACAAGACGGCGCCCATCCTCGGTGCCCTGCATCATCATCAGGAACGCCCCCATCGGCACTGGCACGTTAAACATCCCCTGCATCAGCATCGGCATCATCCGCCCGCCCCATTCGACGAACTCGCGATAGGTCTCGGCATCCTTCGGCGAAAACCGCGCGATCTCCTCACAGGTTTTGTCGACCGAGATATAGGACCGCATGTAGGTGAAATCCTTGAGCACAAGGCTCATCGGCGGATCAGGATGGATGTATTCCAACCCGTATTTCGCCTTCAGCCCCAGCTCGTCATGCAAGAGCATCGGGTTCGCCTGGATCATCCCGTGGATCATCGAATGCTTGTTGTGCAGGAACCCGGGCGCAGTGCGCGGCAGGGTGACGGCGCCGCCGCCAACGAAGTCCTTCTTCTCGAGCACGAGCACCTTCTTGCCCGCCTTCGCAATGTAGGCCGCTGTCCCAAGCTGGTTGTGACCGCCGCCCATCACGACGACATCATAGTGCGACATAGGCGCCTCCCTTTGACCTCTCCCGACGCTAAACCACTGCGCCCCACCGCCAAAAGAAGGCACATTTCTGTGCCTACTTGATCGATCGACCAATTTTGGCAATACCTTGGTCGACCAACCAATTAGCGCAGGGGGAAAAGGACCATGGTGTCGAAAGACGTCCGCCGCGTCGTCACCGGACATGACGAAACCGGCAAGGCCATCGTGTTGTCGGACGGGGCCCTACCCAATGTGATCCGGCCGGAGCACCAGCCGGGACTTGCCTTCCACGAGCTTTGGCACACCGACCGGAGCCCCGCCCCTGTAACCGCCACCGAACCCGAGCCGACCGACCGCTACACCGAGACCGCGCCGCCGCCGCACGGCACGATCATCCGCATGGTCGACATCCCGCCGGAGGGCCAGAAGGGCCCGGATTTCGACAAGGAAACCGCGCGGGCGCTCTTCGAAAAGGTCGGCCTTGCTGAGAACGCCGAACACACCATCCCCGGCCGTCATCCCCTGATGCACCGCACCGAGAGCATCGACTACGGCATCGTGCTGGAAGGCCAGATCGTGCTCCTGCTCGACGACAGCGAAGTCGTGCTCGAACAAGGCGACATGGTGGTACAACGCGGCACGATCCACGCCTGGACCAACCGCACCGAAACGATCACGCGGATGCTCTTCATCCTGACGGACGGCGCCTTCGACCCGGAGCTCAAAGAAGCCTTTGAAGGCCACGATCACCGCCTGAAAGAGGCACACGGCCTTGTCTGACGACCTCTTCCCTGACCTCAAACACCACCATGTCGGCTTCTCGGTTGCCGACATCGAGGTCACGATCGCCTTCTGGACCGAGGTCATGGGCTTCGCCGTCGAGGACCGCAAATACATCGCCCCGATCGATACCCACCTCGCCTTCCTGCGCAAGGGCGACGCACGGCTCGAGGTCTTCCAGAAGGCCGGCTCGGCCCCGATCCCGGACCATCGCCGCGCCCCCAACACCGACCTTGGCGAACAGGGCACCAAGCACCCGTGCTTCTCGGTGACCGACGCCCAGCGCGCGCTCGACCTCCTGCACGCCCGCGACGATTGCGAGATCGTGGGGATCATCCGCAAGCCCGGCGACCCGATGGCCCCGGAGCCCAACCCCAGCCTCAGCGAAAACGACCCGCGCCCGCCCGCCGCCGCCTTCTTCTTTCGCGACCCCTCGGGCCTCATCGTCGAGATCGTCGCGGCGGGCAATTTCCCCGCCTGATCCTCATCCTGGTCCAAATACCTCCGGGGGTCCGGGGGTGGAACCCCCGGCCGCGGCCCAACACAAGGACATACCCATGGCCTATACGCTCGACGGCAAAGTCACCCTCGTCACCGGCGGCGCCGGCGG
>JAGRMO010000171.1:7595-8054 GCA_020441205.1 Maritimibacter sp. | reverse complement strand
CGTCGGCCCCCGGCACCATGACCACCGCGCCGAGTGCGGCGCGAAATCCGGTCGCCGCCACATGGGCGCGCTGCGCGGGCTCCAGCCCGTCGAGCACGGCCTCGAGCCCCGCGGGCTCGACCAGGTAGAGCGGCAGCGACGGCGCCCCGGGCGCGGCGAAAACGAGCGGCATGAACGGCACCTCCGGTTGGAAACGCCGCCAGCCTACAGGGTCGCGCCCCGGGGGCAAGCCCGGTTGCGGCCGGGCCCGCGCCGGGGTTCAGACCGAGAGATCCTGCAGATCCCAGACCGCCATCAGCGAGCTTTCCCCGATCCGCCCGAGCCGCGCCACGGTGGCGCCGAAGGCGGCCGCGTCGTAGCTCTGCGACAGTTCGAGCACGTCGCGCCCGACCCGCGCCAGCGTGGTCATCCCCACCTGCTGCGCCACCGCGATCAGCCCGCGCACCGAGGCCTGCAACG
>JAGRMO010000171.1:0-7477 GCA_020441205.1 Maritimibacter sp. | reverse complement strand
GCTGCGACCGGTCGAGCCGGACGGATTCGTCATGTCTTATCTTGAGTACGGCTGTCATCATGCCACCCCTGGCTTCCCATTCGTTTCCCACTCGCGGGCCATGCTGGCAGCGCGTCCTCAAGAAATGGTTTCCGCGCCGCGGCGAAATCTTTCGAATTTCTTCAAAATCCGCCCGAGCTCGGCCCGCCCGGACCCGCCCGCCGGGCCAGCCGGCAAACAACCGCTTCAACCGGGGGCTGGCTTGCTCTAAAACCACACGAAGGTTGATCCAGCCCGAGGTGCCCAATGACCGTCGCCCATCCGCTGCCGCGCAAGCTCGCCAGCCGCTACCATGGCTGGAAGGCCACCGGATATGCGGAGAACAAGGTCTGGTACCGCCGGCTCGCCTCGGAGGGCCAGCATCCGCGCGCGATGATCATCTCGTGCTGCGACTCGCGGGTGCATGTCACCTCGCTGTTCGGCGCCGACGAGGGCGAGTTCTTCATCCACCGCAACATCGCCAACCTGGTGCCGCCCTATGAGCCCGACGGCAAGTCGCACGGCACTTCGGCCGCGGTCGAATACGCCGTCACGGCGCTGAAAGTGGCCCATATCATCGTCATGGGCCATTCCTCCTGCGGCGGCGTGCGCGGCTTCTACGACATGACCATGGGCACCGCCCCCGAGCTCGCCGATGGCTCGAGCTTCGTCGGCCGCTGGATGGATCTGCTGCAGCCCGGCTACGACCGTATCAAATCCGACCGCTCCGGCCCCGAATGCGTCGACGCGCTGGAAAAGCAGGCGGTGATCGTCTCGCTCGACAACCTGATGACCTTCCCCTTCGTCGCCGACGCGGTAGAGTCGGAGAAACTGACCCTGCACGGCGTCTGGCACAATATCGGCGAGGGCGATCTGTGGTGGTACGATCCGGCCGAGCAGGGCTTCAAGCCGGTGTGACCGCACCGCGCGCACGCCGGGACAGGGCCGGGGAGGGGAGGCGCCAGTGCTGAGAGGCTTGTTCGCGGCAATCGTCGGCCAGGCGCTCGTCGTCTTCGTCCGCCTGCTGACCGCGCCGCGCGCAATCTGGTCGGGGATCGAGCCGATCCCGCGCCAGCGGGTCTATTTCGCCAACCACACCTCGAACGCCGACTTCCCCACCATCTGGGCGGTGCTGCCGGGCTTTCTGCGCGCCCAGACCCGGCCGGTGGCGGCCTCCGACTACTGGCTGAAGAGCAAGGTGCGCGCCTTCTTCGGCCGCGACGTGCTGAACGCGGTGCTCATCAACCGCGACCGCGAGAACCGCGACCCCAGCGAAGACCCGGTGGCGATGATGGTGGCCGCCATCGACGAGGGGTCGAGCCTCATCATCTTTCCCGAGGGCCTGCGCAACCTCACCGAGGAGCCGGTGCTCGCCTTCAAGTCCGGCCTGTTTCACCTTGCCTCGGCCCGGCCCGAGATCGACCTGGTGCCGACCTGGATCGACAATCTCAACTCGGTTCTGCCGAAGGGCGAAGTGGTGCCGGTGCCCTTGATCTGCACCGTGACATTCGGCACGCCCATGCACATAAGGCCTGGGGAAGAAAAGGAAATCTTCCTCGACCGCGCGCGCCTCGCGCTGGCCGCCCTGGGCCGGGAGCGCGACTGATGGGCACCTCTGCGGAAGTCCTCCAGCTGTTCACCGGGCTCGTGCTCGCCCTCGTCGGCGCCACCCTCGCGGCCTCGGCGCTGCGCCGCTGGGGCAAGCAGACCGGGCGCAGGGCGATCATCGTCCAGACGCTGTTCGCCCGGATCAACGCCTGGTGGGCGATGGTGGTGGCGCTGTCGCTCGCGGGGCTCGCCGGCCGGCTCGGCATCGTGCTCCTGTTCGCGATCATCTCGTTCGCGGCGCTCAGGGAGTTTCTCACCCTCACTGCCAAGCGGCGCGCCGATCACTGGATGATGATGTTCGCCTTCTTCGCCGCGCTGCCCTTGCAATACCTGCTGGTCTACATCGGCTGGGTCGGGCTCTTCACCATCTTCATCCCCGTCTACGCCTTCCTGTTCCTGCCGGTGCTGGCGGCGATGCGGGGCGACACCTCGGGCTTTCTGTCGCGCGTGGCCGAGACCCAATGGGCGCTGATGCTCTGCATCTTCGCCGCCTCCCACGTGCCGGCGCTGCTCTGGCTCGACATCCCTGGCTTCGCGGGCAAGCAGATCCTGCTGATCGCCTGGCTGGTGATCGTGGTGCAGGCCGCCGACATCGCCCATTTCGTCACCCCCCGGCTGATGGGGCGGACCCGAATCGCCCCCAAGGTCCACCATTCGCGCAGTTGGGAAGGCTTCCTCGGCGCCCTCGGCACCGGCACGGTCGTCGGCACGGTGCTGGCCTGGATCACCCCTTTCGCGCCCTGGCAGGCGGCGCTTCTGGCGATCGCGGTCTCGGTGACGGGCTATGCTGGCGGCATGGTGATGTCGGCGATCAAGCGCGACAAGGGCGTGGCCGACTGGGGCCATCTGATCCCGGGACAGGGCGGTTTCATCGACCGGCTCGATTCGGCCGTTTTCGCGGCGCCGGTCCTGTTCCACCTCGTGCGGTACTTCTTCGAGGGGGCCTAGGGCCGACGCCGCGAAGCGCGGGGGGGCGCGGGCGGTGTCTCGGGGGAAATCTGCGAACCGTTGAACGGGGCGGAGCTGCGACCCGATCGCTCGGGGAGGTCCGGTACAATCTTGGGCGAAAATCCGGGCGCGGGGGAGCGGGGTCGGGTTTCCTAGTGGTGTCGGCGGTCCGCAACAGGGGTCGCCGGGCGCTTCTGGCGGCAGAGCCTCCGCCAGAGCGGATGGGATCAGGCGGCGAGCAGGGCCGGGCGCGGCGTCATCGCGGCATTGCGACGGAACGGCACGACGTTGGAGACGGTTTCCAGCTCTTCGAATTTCACGTCGAACGAGTCGTCGAAGATCGAGACCACGTTGTCTTCGTCATCGCCGAGACGGGCGACGGCCAGGGCGGCGAGAGCGGCGCGGCGGCCAAGACGGGCTTTGTCGAGCAGGGTGATTTGAGCGGTCATTTTGGGTTCTCCCGTGGGGGGCATCGCGCGGAGGCGACGCGGGGGGGTGTGAGAAATCTGGAAGCGATCAGGCGGCGGAGCCGTAGGTGGTGAGCACGCCGGTGGTGAAGAACACGCCGCGGGCGGTGCGATGGGCACGCGAGCGGCCCTGGAAATCGGCGAGCGCGATGACGTTGTCGCGCAGCTCTTCGGCGACGGCGCGCACGGAGGCGCGGGCCGGGCGGCGATTGCGGTCGAAGGCGATGACGTTGTTCGTGTGCATTTTGGTCTTCCCCAGGTGTCGGCGTTGCGCCGGAGTGTTGGTTTCGAGGTCGTTCCCTTGCCTTAGGCGGCGTGGGTGGTCTGCAGGGTTGCGCGGCGCATCTGGTCGAAGATCGTGTCGACCTCGTCGCTGCTGATCGTGGGCAGGCGGTTTTCCCGATCCGTCCGCTTCACGGCCTCGCAATTTCCCTGCAGGTGCAGGATCCGCACGAAGCTACGGGGGGTCATGGTGGCAGCCATATTGTGTTCCCGTGTCTTGTTTCCGTTCCGATGAAGACAAGATCGCGTCCGATTCGGGCGCCAATTGCGCCGAATTGCGGCAAGATCGTGAATTTGCACGAAACGGCCCAAAAACTACCCGGCACCAGACACAAACCACCCCATCCTCGCCATGTTTGGCCGCGGATGGCCTTATTTGGAAGGTTAAGACAGGGTTAACGCAGCGCGCCGGGCAATGTAGAATTTGGACAAGGGCGCCGCAAAGTGACGGGAGTTTGCGGCGAATGGGGCGATGGACGCGCCGAAATGCGGCAAAACCGTGATTTGGCACGAATTGGCCCCAGTTCCACCCCGTCGCCTGCCCCAAACGACCGCATCCCCGCCATCTTTGGACCGGGCGAGTCGCCGAGGCAGGCGATCCGGGAGAGATCGAGGCCGAAATCAGGCGGCGAGCGGATTCGTGAGCACCAGCACCGGCTGGCGGCGGGCGGCGGTGTGGCTGCGCACCGAGTGGAACTCGGCCACGGCCTGGCGCGGCGGGAAGGTGTTCTCGAAGATCGAGACGATCTTGTCGCTGTGGCCGAGGCGGGTGTGCAGCGAGGCGAGCGCGGCGCGGCGGCCGGCGCGGACCTTGTCGAGGATCGGGGTGCTGTCGGTGATCTTGGTCATCTGTCTCTCCCAGTCTGCGGGCTACGGGTGGGGGCTCAGGCGAACTGGCCCGGGGCGACGAGCACATCGGTGGTGAAGAACACGCCGGTCGGCGTCCGCTTCGGCCGCGGGCTACCCAGCCAGGCCGCGATCGACACGATGTTGGTCCGATCGGCGCGGTGGCGGGCGACGGCCTCGGGGCGGCGGTTGGTGTTGGCGCTGCGGGCGTCGAAGCGGATCACGGTGGCGGTCATGTTGGTCTCTCCCCAGGATGCGGAAACGCCGTCGGGCGCCCCTGCAGGTCTCTCTTGCTGTTTGAAGGAACCGGTTCCCGGTGGGGTGCCTCTGGGGGCGAGCGGTTTAACCGCTGGGCAAGGCGTCTTGCCGATGAGTTAAGAATTGCGCCCGAATCCGGCGGCATCTTCGCTCAATTGGGGCAAAATTCTGCCAAAAACGAAAAGATTTACCACAAGTCTCCGCGGTCGCCCCGGCGCCGGTCGCCCCCGGCGCCGCGTTCCGCGCGGTGACGGCCCGTTGTCAGTGCGGGAACCAGGACAGCTCCATTCCCTCGGGCCAGTCGAGCCGGACGGTCAGGTTGACCTCGGCCGTCTCGCCTGCCCCCAGCGCCAGATCCCAGGCCGAGACCCCGCGCTCGCGCTCGATATCGGTCTCGTCGGGCGGCGGCACCGCGTCGACCCGCACCCGCAGGTCTTCCTGCTCCGAATAGGTGAGCGGATAAAAGGCGCGCACCTGTTGCGGTTCGGTGGTGAGGTTCTCGACGGTGAAGGTGATCTTCTGCTCGCGGGTGTTCGACCGCGAGATGAGCCCGGTATCGCCCTCGGCATTGGTCTCGAAGATGGTCTTGAGCCGGATGCCGTCGATCGGGCCGAAACCCATCTCGGTCTCGGCGCCGGCCGGGATCATCTCGATATGGTTGCGGCCGACCAGATGGCCGTCGCGCAGGATGTTGGCCGGCCCGGGCAACAGCGGCTCGCCGGTGGTGTTGGTGAAGCGGGCGACGGTGAAGGCGGTCTCGTCGCGCTGGGGGCTCGCCCAGACCATCGGCTCGGCCGCCACCGACAGCTCGTCGAGCGCGAGCTCGGCGGCCTCGTCCGAGGCGATGGTGACGGGCGTGGGGTATATATAAGAGAGCGCGAGCCCGTCGATCTGCATCTTGGCGGTCTCGATCATGACCTCCGGTTCGATGACCGGCGCGGCCTCGCTCATCGATATGGCGTCGCCGGCGGCACGGGCGTATTCGGCCGGATTGTCGATCCGGGCCTGGTCGGGGTAGACCGGCGCCGGCGCGACGCTCTCGCCCGGCCGCGCCGTCGACAGCGTCAGCTCGACATCGCCCCAGATCTCGCCGGTCTCCTGCATCACGATCAGCTTGCGGTCGATCTCGAGCGACCGCGCCGCGCGGTCGAGGTCGATATCGTAATCCATTTGCCACCAGGCCTGCCGGGTGAGCTGGCTGAGCTCGAGCGTGACCGGCCCGGCCTCGGCGACGCTGAGCTCGACGCTCAGCATGTCGGTGGTCGCGCCCGGGGGCGACAGCCGCTCGAACGCCGCCTCCGCCGCCGCCAGCGCGTCCGCGAGCTCCGCGAGCCCCTCGTCGAGCGGCCGAAGCGCGGCGCGCGCAGCCACCAGGGCGGCCTCGGCACTCGCCACCTCGTCGGCAATCACGCCGGCCATCGCGAGCAGGCTTTCCGCCGTCGCCGCTTCGCCCGGCACCGCCTTGGCGAGGAAGCTGAGCCGCGCTTCGAGCGATTTCACCGCGGCCGCCTGCGTCGCGCGTGCGTCCTCGGCGGCGGCGATCTCGTCCTCGAGCCGTTCGATCTCGTCCCGCGCCGCCGTCTGCGCCGGGCTCAGCATCGCGCCCTCGGCCACCGGCACGTCGCGGCGGAACCCGAGCGCGCCGACGCTCACCCCGTCCGAGGCGAGGATGCGGGGCAGCGCGTCGAGGTAGTCGAGCCCCTCGTAGGGCAGGAACACCCGGGTTTCGCCCGCCGGCAGGTCGAAGCTCGCCCGCCGCGTCATCTTCGCCCCGTCGGGATAGACCGTGACGGCGGCGACGGGCGCCTGCACATTCAGGTCTTCAGCGAGCGCGGGAACCGCGGCGACGAGGGCGAGGAGCGAGACGGCGAGGCGCATGGGGGTGGACCCTTCTGACGAGTTACGGGGGCCACGCTAGCGCCGGCCCCGGGGCGCGGAAAGCGCGAATGCGGCGGGCGCGCCGGACATGGCCGTTTACCGCGCATTAATCGCGATATGCGTAGATGCGGCCATGACCCGCCATGACATCTCCCTCCCGCTCCCCGCCGATCTGGTCTCGACCCTCAACGCGATGGCCGCCGAACGCGGCGAGGCCTTCGAAGACCTCGTGCGCGGGATGCTCGACCGCGAAGTGACAAGGCTGCGCTCCTCCCGCGCCTCGGCCATCGCCGAACACGCCCGCGTCGCCCGGCTGCAACGCCTGCTGGCGCCGGAACTGGCCCGCGCCACCGGCTGGGACGACATGGCCCGCCGCCTCGCGCTCTACGGCGTGGCGCTCAAGCCCGCGCGCGGCGGCGTCATGCTGCACGACCACATCACCGGCGAACGGCTGTGCTCGAGCGCGGCGCTGGGCTTCGGCGCCCGCGACCTGGCGGCGCGGTTCGGCGGCGATCTGGCGGCGGACGGCGGTCTCGCCGAAACCGCCTGAGCCCTGCCCGATGGGCGACGCGGAAATCAGGCTGAGGCTGCCCACGGCACTGGCCGAGAAGCTGCTGGCCGAAGCCCAGGCGCGCGGCGTGACGCCCGGGCGGATCCTGTGTGACCTGCTCGAGCGGGAGCTCGCGCCTCGCCCGGCGAAGAGGACCCATCGGGCCGATGAGCCGCTCGTCGCGCGCCTCCAGCGCCTCCTCGCCCCGACCATGGCAGAGGCCGGCTCCTGGGACGACCTGAGCGCCAGGCTCGCGCGCCACGGCCATGCCCTGCGCCCCGCCGGCGGCGGGCTCACCCTGCACGACGCCGCCGGACGGCGCCTGTGCAAATCCTCCGAGCTCGGCTTTCCCTATGCCCGCTTCGTGCGCAAGTTCGGGGTGCCGATGCCGGGGCACCCCCACCGCATGGCGCATCTGTTCGTGACCGGGGCCGCCGAAGCCGATCCCGACGATCTCGTTCTGATCGAGCCGTTCTGACCGCGGCCACGCCCGCGAGACGCAGAAACGAAAACGCCGCCCCCGAAGGCGCGGCGTCGTCTTGTCTTGCGCGGGGCCGAAACCTCAGCCCTTCTTCAGCACTTCCCGGCCCAGCAATTCGGCGATCTGCACCGCGTTCAGCGC
>JAGRMO010000170.1 GCA_020441205.1 Maritimibacter sp. | reverse complement strand
CCGGCGGGCCGGGCCGCGGCGATCGCCGCCAGCGCCGAGGGCTACGCCTTTCCGACCAATCTCGACCGCGATCCGCCGCTCGGCGGTCTCGCCCCGGAGACAATGGCGGCGATGATGGCGCGGATGCTCGACGCGGGCGAAAGCGCGGCCGCGTTTTCCGTCGCGCTCGATGCCCGGGCGGTCCGGCGTTCGGCCTGACGCTTCGGCCCAGACCGAGGCGAAGTCCGCCATTCAGGCCTCCGGGACGCCGGCACCGCCGACGTGGTCGCGGAGGCATTATTCCGACAATGGCGGGGCCTTCATCCGATTGTTGCCGCCAGGTGTACAGGGGCCACAACAAGCCTGGATCGGAAGGAAATTTTTCGCGTGGTCTTGAAATGGTCGGGGCAGCGAAAAAAACCGGTCGCTCCCTGCCGAGCAAACGGATTTCACAAAGGTCAGAAAACTTAATTATTACAGCCTACTAAATGATAACCCTCGTGCCGGAACGCAACCGGTCAGGAGCGCGTTTCGCGCGCGAAAAGCCGCGTGGCGACGGGTGAATAACCGCCCGTTCCGGCCCGGATTATCACAGCTCGGTCAATTCGCCGGCGCGGTGGCAGAATTCCCTTGAACACCCGGCTGTTTTTGCGCCACCTTAGCCGCCGAAATTGATGGGGACGGGAGAACAGGCGTGAGTATTGAGCGGGAAACCCTTGTCGAATTCATGGAAGTCGACATGGGATTGGATATGTCCGACATCGACGACGATACCAAATTGTTCAGCTCGGGAATCGTCGACAGTTTCTCGCTCGTGACGCTGATGACCTTCATCGAGGGCGAAGCGGGATTCCGGCTGATTTCGTCGGATATGATTCTGGACAATTTCGACAGTATCAACAACATCATCGCATTCGCTGAACAAGGCGCGGCCCGCGCGGCCGAATAGCCGTGGACTGCGAGACGATCACGCGCGGCGCGCCGTCGCCGGCGGCACCGTCGCATTCGCGGCACGCGGTCGCGGGGTGCGGGGACTGCCTGGCGGCACGGCCGGGCCGATCTGCGCTTTCGCTCGGGAGCCGGCGGCCGCGTCAAGGGCAGGGTGAGTGCTGAGGTGTTCTATTTCGCCGATATCTGGACCGCGTTCGACCAAACCGTCGCGCGGGTAGGCCGGGATCACCCGGCGCTGATCCGTGGCGATGTCACGGTCAGCTTCGCCGCGCTCCGGGCGCTGGCGCTGGAGGCGGCCGAACGGCTGCGCGCGGCCGGCGGCGCGGCGGGCGACCGCTGCGTGATCTGGTCGGAAAACTCTGTCGAGATGGCGGCGGCGATCCTCGGCGCGGCGGCGGCGGGGATGGTGCCGGTGCTGGTCAATGCCGAGGCGCCCCAGTCGCACGCGATCCACGCGGTGACGCAGGTCGGCGCGACCCTCCTGCTCACCACCGAGGACAAGGCCGATGTCGCGGCCGACTGCGTCGTGCTCGGGCTGGGCTCGGGCCTTGCCCGGGGCAGGATGGCGCGGGGCCCCGCGCAGACGCCGGCCCCGCGCGACGCGGCTTCCATCGTGTTCACCTCGGGCTCCACCGGGCTGCCGAAGGGCGTGGTGCAATCGCCGGCCAACCTGATGTGGGGCTGCCACGAGGTCGGACGCGCGGTCGGGCTCAGGGCCGACGACCGGCTGGTGGTGGCGATCCCCTGGGCGTTCGACTACGGCTGGGGGCATCTGCTCACCACCTTCCTGTACGGCGTTCCCCAGATCCTGCCCGAGCGCAAGGGCGGGATCGGGCTCTGCGAGGCGATCGCGCGACACCGGCCGACGGTGTTGCCGAGCGTGCCGGCGGTGATGGCGGAGCTGGTGTCCGGGCTCACGCCGATCCGCGACATCGATGCGAGCTCGCTCCGGCTGGTGATGAACACCGGCTCGAAGATCCCCGCCCCGCAGTTCGCGCAGATGCTCGAGGTGTTTCCCGAAATCGCGATCTCGCTGAACTACGGTCTCACCGAGACCTACCGGTCGGCGACGCTGCCGCTCGCGCTGGCGCGCAGCAAGCCCGCTGCGGTGGGCGCGGCGCTGCCCGGCGCGGCGCTCGCGGTTCTGCGCGCGGACGGAACCGAGGCGTCCGCGGGCGAGAAGGGCGAGGTGATCCATCGCGGCATGGGCGTGTTTCTGGGCTATTGGGGGGACGGCGAGCGCACGCTCGCGGTCCGTCGTCCCGACCCGCTCGCGCCCGACCATCTGCCGAGGCCCGCGGCAATGTTCACCGGCGATATCGGCTGGATGGACGACGAAGGGCATCTGCATATCGAGGGCCGGCGCGACCGGCAGCTCAAGTCGTTCGGCACCCGGGTGAGCCCCGACGAGGTCGAAGGGTTGATCCTGGCCACCGGTCTCGTCGACGAGGTGGCGATCGTCGGCGTGCCGCATGAGATGGTCGGGCATCAGATCACCGCGGTGATCGTGCCCCGGGGCGACGAGAAAGCCGCGCTGCGCGGGCTCAAGATCTCGGCCCGCGAGACGATGTCGAATTTCATGCGGCCGATGGTCTGGCATGTGGTCGAGCGGTTGCCGCGCAATCCGAACGGAAAGGTCGACTACCCGAAGGTGCTGGCCATGGCAACGGCGCTCGCCGAGGCGCGCGGGAGACCGGGATGAGGCCGGGCGCGAGGCAGAAATCACCCGCCGCGATGGCACTTTCTGCGTTCTGGGACGGGCTCACCGGCACCTCGCGGGCGGGTTTCCTCGCCATGGTGGTGGGCGCGGCCCTCGCGTTCGGGGTCTATGTCTGGTTTTTCAGCTACGCCACCGTCACCGGGCCGATGGGCCGATACCTGCTCAATTACAGCGACGATCTCGAAGCCTATGCGACGATGCGATCGCTGAGGCTCGGGGTCGACCCGAGCCACGATCCGCTGCTGATGATCCTCGGCACCTCGTTCTCGGCCTCGGCCTTCGGCTCGGACGAATTCGTGTCCGACAAGCTCGACGCGCTCACCTCCACGCATTGGCGGGTGGCCAACATGGCGACGGCGTCGCAAAGCCCCCTCGATGCCATCGCGCTCATCGACCACGCGCTCGAATCGAACATCGGCGAGCCAGTGGTGGTGCTGCTCGGGGTCGACGCGGTGACCGGCGGCTGGACCACCGAAGAGCTCATGCAATATTACGACGCGCCGCGGATCGGCGTGCGTTCGCCCTGGGTCGATGCCGAAGTCGAGCGGCTGGGGCATGCGCCCTTGCCGAGGTCTTCGATCTACTTTCTCGACAACTGGAATTTCTCGGCGTTGCGCGCGCCGCGGCTGTTCGTCCGGTTGTTCCTCAAGGGGCCCTACGAGGACGTGTATTTCAACCGCTCGACCAGGCAGCACGAGGAGCCGTTGCCGATCGACGCGCGCAACGAGCCGCTGATCGCGGGCGAGATCCGCGCGGTGGCGGCGGAAGATCCGCAGAGCAATCTCGACATGTACCGGATGCTGGCCGATCACCTCAGCCAATTGCCCGCCGCGCGGTTGATCCTGATGCAGGAAGTGCCCGAGGCGGGGTTTCTCGAACGCCACGATCTCGGCGGGCTGATCGCGGAGCAGACCCGCGCCTACCAGGCGTTCGCCGAAGAGATCGGGGCCTCGTTCTGGGCGCCGACGGCCGAGCCTTCGTTTCCGCGCGAGGCGTTCTACGACGCCTATCACATCGGCGACGCGCCGACCCGCGAAGCGCTGCGCGACGATCTCGCCGCCTTCGTCGCCCAGGTCTACGAGGACATGGCCGATGGCTGAACCGACCCCCAAGACCGAAGCGCGCTTCGTCGCTCGCGCCCGGCTGGCCGGCCAGGTGATCCAGGGGTTCGCCGTGGGCTTCCTCGTGGTGATGGCGATTGCCGAGCTCTATGCCGGTTTCGGTGCGAAAGCCTTCCTCTACCAGGGGTATTAGGATGGTCGACAGCGCATATTGGTGGGCCTTCGTCGTCCTGTCGCCTCTGGTCTACTGGCAGTTGCCGCGCGGGATCAGGGCGGGGGTGCTGTCGGTGGCGAGCTTTGCGCTGCTCTTGACTTTCGCGCCGGCCGACATGGCGGCGCTCGCCGCGCTGGCGGGGCTGGTCTATGTCGCCCATGGCCTGCCCGAAGGCGGGACGGGCGCGATGGGCTGGGTTGCACGGCTCGGCCGTTCGTCCTTGCCGCTCTGGCTGGTGATCGGCTATTTCGTCTGGTCGAAATACCTGCCCTCGCTGCTGCTCGCGCTCGGCCACCAGGCGAGTTTCCTCGACCTGGCGATCCCGCTCGGCATCAGCTACTTCACCTTCAAGCTCCTGCATTACTCGATCGAGCGCGGACGCGACCGGCTGCCCGCCCACGGCTTCGCCGATTTCGCCTCCTACATGTTCCTGCCGCAGATCTTCTCGGCCGGGCCGATCGAGCGGTTCGACCATTACATGGACAACCGCGCGCCCGATTTCGAATGGCATTTCGTCCGCGAGGGGCTCCTGCGCATCGCCCAGGGGCTGGTGATGAAATTCGTCATCGCCGCCTCGCTGTCGTCGGTGGTCGACCGGCTCGCCGGCGGACACTACGCGATGCTGGCCGCCAACGTGGCCGAGATCGAGATCTGGCGGATCTGGGCGACGCTGTTCCTGGATCTTGCCTATACCTATTTCGATTTCGCCGGCTATTCGGCCATCGCCATCGGCTCGGCCCGGTTGCTCGGCCTCAGGATCATGGAGAACTTCAACCTGCCGTTCCTGGCGACGAGCCTGCAGAACTTCTGGCAGCGCTGGCACATGACGCTGGCGTCCTGGGTGCTGGCCTATGTCTACATGCCGATCGTGGGGGCGACGCGAAACCCCTATCTCGCGATCATCGCCGCCTTCTTCGTCGTCGGCATCTGGCATGCCGCCTGGCCGTTGCATTGGGTGATCTGGGGCCTGTGGCACGGCATCGGGCTCGCCGTGCTGATCTGGTGGACGCGGCTGTTCCAGAAGCGCCGCAGTCAATTCTTGAAACGCGGCTGGGTCAAGGCCACGGGCTGGGCGATGACCATGGTCTATGTCGCGCTCGGCGACGTGTTCCCGGCGTTCTACACCCGCGGGCCGCTGTCCGATCCGGTGGCGGTTCTGGGGGCCGCGTTCGGGATCCGCTAGCGCCGCCGCGCGGGCACCAGGGACCAGCCGAACAGGATCGCGGCATTGAGCGCCCAGGCCAGCGACGCCGCGTGCAGCGCACCCGCCGCGCCCGAGGCGCGGATCATTCCCGGCAGCAGGATCACGAGCGCAAGCGAGGCGGCCGCGCCGGCGATCACGCCAGGCCATCTGCGGCCCTCGGCCACCAGCACCTGCCAGGCGCCGCCCGGCAGCACGATAAGCGCGCCGACGACCAGCGCGGGGGCAAGGAGGCGGCCGGCCGGGGTGAAGCCCGCGCCGAGCAGCGCCGGGATCAGCGCTGGCCCCCAGATCCAGGCCAACAGGATGGCCGGGCCGAAGACCGCGACGGTGCCGAGCCCCACCAAGGCGCCGTAGAACGGCAGCCGGCCGTCGCCGCGCGTCGAGGCGCGGGCGACGACGGGGAGCGCGGCGCCGAGCAGACCCTGCGCGCCCATGATCGCCAGCGCGGCAAGCTGCATCGCCACGCCGATCTGGCCGACGGTGGCCAGATCGCCGGTGAGGTGACGCAGGAAGATGAGCGGCATGGCGGTGAGGAAGGCGGTGGCGATGGTGACGAGGCCGAGCACGAAGCCGTCGGCGAGCACCCGGGCGAGCTCGGCGCGGTCGAGCCGCAGCGGTACCGGCGCCGCGCCGGTAACGGCGCGGTAGGTGAGGGCGGCTTCGGCGAGCCAGGAAAGAGCGTGGATCGCGAGCAGCGCGCCGAGGCCCGCGCCGAGCCAGAGCGCGGCGAGCCCGGCGGCGACCTCGAACAGCCGCAGCCTGAGCGCGAAGCGGAAGGCCAGGCGGCTCTTGTCGAAGCCGAGCAGCGCCGAGCGGGTCCAGTAGACGACGCCCCGGCCGATCAGCGCCGGCAGCACCAGGAGCATCGCCGTCCGGGTCTGGGCCTCGCCCTCGAATGCGAGCGCGTTGATCGCGAAGGCGACGGCGACGAGGCCGAGAAGCGCGAGGCGCACGAGGAAGCTGGTGCCGAGGAAGGCGGTGGCGTTCTTGTCGCGGCCGAGGCGCAGCGGCACCAGGGTTTCGAGCCCGAACAGGGTGAGACCGACGGCGAAGGCGTAGCTCGTCGTGGCATAGCTCCAGGCGCCATAGAGCTCGGGGCCGAGCCAGCGGCTGATGACCAGCACGTAGATGCCGCGCAGGATCGCCTCGGTCCATTGGGTGCCGGCCACGAGCGAGCCGTTGCGCAGGATCGACGCGATGCCGGGGTAGCGGCTCAGGAAGGGCTGGGGGCGGGCCATGGTGTTCGGTGTGCTGAATGGCTCGGGCGAAATCAAGTCGCAAGCAGTCGGGCGGGGCGCAAAACCCGGCGTGCGCGCGTGCCCGCGATGGGTTGACGCGGCGGTGCGCATCCGCGCAAGTGGCCGGCAACCGCCCCAACCGCCGTCGATGCCGATGCAAGCCCGTGAAACCCGCCCCGCCGACCGCGCCTGCCGGTCAGAGCCGGCCTCCCCGATCCGGGGAGGGGCGTGATGGCGGCGGTCGACATCCTGCTCGCGACCTACAACGGCGCGCGCTACCTGCCGGAACTGCTCGCCTCGCTCGAGGCGCAGACGTTTCGCGACTGGCGGCTCATCGTGCGCGACGACGGCTCGTCCGACGGATCGCTCACTCTGGTTGAAGACTGGACGGCGGCGGCCGGCCGTGCGCTCACGGTGCTCAGGGACGGCGACAGGGGGCTCGGGCCGCGCAGCAGCTTCGCCCGGCTGCTGGAAGCGTCCGACGCGCCGCATTTCCTGTTCTGCGACCAGGACGACGTCTGGCGGCCCGAGAAGGTCGCGGTGCTGCTGGAGGCGGCACGGGCCGCGCAGGTCGAGGCGGGCGCGGGCCGACCGGTGCTCGCACATTGCGATCTCGCCGTGGTCGACCGCGATCTCGCCACGCTGCATCCGTCGTTCTGGGATCAGCAGGGCTACACCTACCGCGCGGCGCGGGCCGGAGCGGGCGACAGCCATATCCGCAAGAGCCTGATCCTGCGCAATTTCGTCACCGGCTGCGCGATGCTGGGCAATGCGGACCTGCGCAGGGCGATGCTGCCGGTGCCCGAGACGATGTCGATGCACGATTGGTGGGCGGCGCATATCGCGGCGCAGTACGGGCGCATCGTCGCCGTCGACCGTCCGCTCATCGACTACCGCCAGCATGGGCAGAACGCGGTGGGCGCGCGGGTGCGCACGTTCCGGATGATGATCGAGCGGCTGTTCACCGAGCCCCGAAAGGCGCTCGAACGCACCCGAAAGGCGAGCCGGATGCTGTCGAGCCAGGCCGGCGCGGTGCTGGCGCGGTTCGGGGCCGACATGACCGCGCCCGAGCGCCGCTTCGCCGCCGATTTCGCCGCGCTCGGCCGGGGGCTGCGCCGGGCGAGCGGCTGGCGGCTGTTGTGGTGGTCGCTCGGCGAGAAGCGCCACCGGGCGCTGACCACGCTGATCCTGTTCGAGACGATCAGTCCGACAGCCGGTCGAACGGGAAGTACTCCCCCGCGATCGCCCTGATCCGGTCAAGCCCGACGAAGCGGTAGATGTCCTTGCCGTGCAGCAACGAGGCTTTGAGATAGGGCATGCCCCGGCGCACCAGGTCTTCGTGAAATTCCACCGTCCGGTTGATGTGGTTCACGCTGAACGGCACCCGCAACCTGCCCTTGAACCGCTCGATGTTGACGATCCGCAGGTTCTCGGGGAAGCGCAGGGGCTCGATCATCGGCACGAGGCCGAAGCCCGCATCGCGCATCGTGCGCGAAAAGCCGATCTCGTAGGCGCGGATCACACGCATCTTGTCGTCGTGGTTCTCGACCCCGCGCCAGAAGCGGCCCCAGGCGTCGGAGGCGACGACATGGGCGGCGGCGCTGAGGAAATAGCTTTGCAGATGCGTGCCCTTGTTCTTCGACAGCACCATGCCCCAGAGGTCGGGGGCGCGGGCCTCCATCGCCTCGAAGATCGGGGCGAGCGGGTAGAGCGGGCCCACGACCGAAGAATTGGTCAGGATCACCCGGTCGAACCTTGCGGTATCCTCGCCCGCCAGCGCATCGCGCCAGGCGGCGAAATCCCAGCCGGTGTTGGCGCGGGTCAGCACCTTGTCGCAGAGCGCTTCAGCCTCGGTCATCGACGCGGGGTCAAGCGGCGAGTTCGAGACCAGGACGAGCCGGTCGACCGCCGGGCGCAGCCCTTCGAGATGCAGGCGCACATGGGCCGGCAGCCCGCCCGCGGGATCGAACTGGGCGAGGATGGCGAGCCGTTCGGTCATGCCGCCACCGCGTCGCGCAGGATCGTGTCCCAGCGTCTGGCCAGCGCGTCCGGCGCGAAGGACGCGCGCAGATCCGCGTGCAGATCGGGCCGGTAGGGGGCGGCGGCGATCAGGCGCTCGACGGCGGCGATGAGCGCGGCCGGGTCGCCCGGCGGCACCAGCGCGATGCCTTCCGCGCCCTCTGGCACCAGTTCGCGGATGTCCGGCCCGTCGCGGGTGACGAGCGGGCGGCCGGCGGCGAGGATCTGGAACACCTTGTTGGGGATCACCCGCCCGGCCTTGTCGCTCGCGCCGAAGACGCCGAGGCAGACATCGGCGGCGGCGATGCGCTCGACAAGCTCGGGGTAAGGCACCCATTCGTGCCAGGTGAGGTGCGGGGGCCGGTCGGCCGCGAGGCCCGCGCCGATCTGGCCCGCCATCTGGCCGGTGCCGACGATCACCCAGTCGATCGGCTTGTCGCGGGCGGCCCGGGCGGCGTCGACGATGGTCGCGATGCCGTGGAGCGGGATGAACTGGCCGTAGAACAGCACGGTAGCCCGGGCGCCGGGCAGGCGGGGCGGGGCCACCGGAAAGGCCGAGGCCTCGGCGCCCACCAGGGCGGAGGTCACGCGCTCGCGGCTGAGCCCGTAGCTCGTGCGAAACAGATCGGCCTGCGCCTCGGTGTCGAGCACCACCCGGGTGGCGGCGCGGCAGGCGAGCCATTCCCAGGCCTTGAGCGCCAAGGCGACGGGGTGCTTCGGCGAGACCTTGCGGCGGTCCGCCACCACCGTGTCGTGCAGCGACAGGAAGGCGTCCCAGACCACAGGCAGGCGGCGCAGCGCCGCGATGGGCCAGGCGAGAAGCACGTCGAGATGGCCGAGATAGCCGATTACGATCACGTCGGGCCTAGGCGCGCGGGCGAGCCGCCACAGGAGGCCCGGATAGGCGGCGGCCCAGCGCAGGGCGCGGGCGAGCGCCGCGCCCGTGCCGATCACCGATTTGTCGTCCACCCCGTCCCAGACCGGAGCGTGGATCTCGGTCACCCGCGCGCCCGAGCGCCCGAGCGCGTCGCGCATGATCCGCACCCTCGGCTTGCCGAGATCGTAGGTGCCCCAAATGAGGACATCGAGCGCGGGCGCATCGTTCGAAAGGGCTGTCTCTGGCATGTCCAACGCGGGTGAGGGGGCACGGCCCGGCGCGTCTTCTTGGCACATCGCGCGGCGCGGGCCAAGTTCCCGTCGCGCCCGGGCGGGGCAGGGTGGCCATCCGGCATCGTTCCTGCCGCGTGGGATGCCCAGAAAAGAACACCTTTTGTCCGCATATGGCGAACATTGATGGAGTAGTCCCGGAATTGTTGACGGTTCGCGCTCATGGCGCGGGCCCCGTTAAGGTTCAGGGGCGGCATGAAGCTCATTATCCAGATCCCGTGCTTCAACGAGGAAGCGACGATTGCGGGCACGCTCGCCGATCTGCCGCGTGCGGTGCCGGGGTTCGACCGGGTCGAATGGCTCGTCATCGACGATGGTTCGACCGACCGCACCGTAGAGATCGCCCAGGCCGCCGGGGTCGACCATGTGGTGCGGTTGTCGCACAACCAGGGGCTGGCGGCGGCATTCTCCGAGGGGCTCGAGGCGGCGCTTCGGGCCGGGGCCGACGTGATCGTCAACACCGATGGCGACAACCAGTACAATGCGAAGGGCATTCCCGATCTCACCCGGCCGATCATCGAGCGCCGGGCGCAGATCGTCGTCGGCGCGCGGCCAATCGGCACGGTTGCGCATTTCTCGCCGACCAAACGCGCGTTGCAGCGGCTCGGAAGCTGGGTGGTGCGCCGGGCCAGCCGGACCGATATCCAGGATGCACCCTCGGGCTTTCGCGCCTTCCACCGCGACGCGGCGATGAAGCTCTACGTGTTCAACCGCTACACCTATACGCTCGAGACCATTATCCAGGCCGGGCGGCTCGGCATCCCGATGGTCTCGGTGCCGATCGAGGTGAACGGGCCGACGCGCGAGTCGCGGCTGATCGGCTCGATCGGGCAATATATCCGCCGCTCGGTGGGCACGATCCTGCGCATCGCCATGCTCTACAGCCCGCTGCGCACCTTCTCGGTGCTGGCGGCGCTGCTGGCGCTGCCCGGCTTCCTCGCCTTCGCGCGGTTCCTCGTCTATTACGCCGCCGGGCGCGGCGACGGCCATGTGCAGTCGCTGGTGATCGGGGCGGCGCTGATCGCGGCCGGGGCGGTGACGATGGTGGGCGGTCTGATCGCCGATCTGATCGCCGCCAACCGGGTGCTGCTCGCCGAGATTCGCGGCCGGCTCCTCAAGGCCGAGCTCGAACGGGCGCGGGAGCGATGATCCCGGCGCTTGCCCGTCCCGGGGCGGCGGTCGCCCTTCTCTCGGCCGCGCTGATCGTCGCGGCCGGTTTCGCGTCTACCGGCCTCTTCAACATCGACGAGGTGGTCTACGCGCTGGGGGTCGCCGCGGCGCGCTCGGGCTCCCATGTGATCGAAAACGGCGATGCGGCCTTCGGCTCCGAAGATCTGCGGATCTGGTTGCTGACCCTCGGCCCCTCCGGCCTCGTCTCGCAATATCCCGTAGGTTCCTCCTGGGCGGGGGCCGCGCTCGCTCCCCTGTTCGGCGGCCGCGCGCTCATGGCGCTCAACCTCGCGGCCGGTATCGCCACGCTGGCTGCCACCCATGCGCTCGCCCTCGCGCTGTTCGGCTCGCGCCAGGTGGCGCTGCTGGCGGTGCTGCTGCTGGCGCTGGCGACGTTCTGGGCCGAATACGTGCTCGGTTTCTGGCCGCATTCGGTGAGCATCCTCTGCACCACGCTCGCCCTCTTCGCGCTGGTGAAGGCTCTGCCCGCCGAGGCCCGCGCCTGGCGGGCGGCGGCGCTGTCCGGGCTCGCGGTCGGGCTCGGGCTGACGTTCCGGCTCGACGGGGTGCTGCTGCTGCCCGCCATCGCCGTCGTCACCATCCTCTGGGCCGCGCGGCCCGTGCAGGTTCTGGCCGGCGGCGCGCTCGGGCTCGCGCCGATGCTGGGCCTGCTCTCGCTCACCAACCACGCCAAGTTCGGCACCTGGTCGCCGCTGTCCTATGGGCGCTCGGGCGGGGCGGTCGCCGTCTCCGATTACCTCACCGAGGGGCTCGTTCTGCTGGTCGGGCTCGCGCTCCTTGCCGGGCTCAGGTTTGTCCCCGCGCCGGGGCCGCGCGCGCGCCGGGCGATCCTCATCGCCGGCATCACGGCGCTGGCGCTCGGGCTCGTCTCGCCTGTCGCGCCGCAGCTCTGGCGGCTCATTCACGGCGCGCAGGCCATCCTCCTCGACGCCACCGCCATCGCCGACACCCGGCCGGGGGTGTTGCCCCAGATGGACGGGACGATCCTGTTCTGGGGCCTGCCGAAGAAGGCGCTCGCCCAGAGCCTGCCCTGGCTCGGCGCGCTCGCCTATCTCATCGGCGCGGGCCGGGGGGTGCAGCGCCGCAGCGTCGCCCTCGTACTCGTCGTCGCCGGGCTCTGGGCCTTGCCCTTCGCGCTCCGCGCCTGGCACGGCGGGCTCGGCTCCAACATGCGATACCTCCTGCCGATCCTGCCCGCGCTCGCGTCGCTGGTGGCCTGGATCGTCACGCAACTCATCGACCGCGCGACGGGCGGCCGCCGGGTCTTCCTCGGCGGCGTCGTGGTTGCGTTCGCGCTCGGCCTGATCTGGCTCGCGCTGGTCCCGGCCAAGTCAGCGTTGCTACACCAGATCCTGTCGACCTGGGTCTTCCTTGCCGTCGCCGTAACGTCGCTCTGGGCGGGCTTCGCGGGGCGGCCCCTCCCGACCCTCAGCGCCCTCGCCGCCATCGGCGCGGGCGTCGGTCTTGCCGCCGCGCTGGCCGGAGCGGACATCTTCGCCTCCCAGAAGGTGCGGGCCAAGAACGCCGCCCGCTCGGCGATCAGCGCGCAGATCGAGGGCCCGGTGATCTTCTTCGGCCCGCCCGAGGGCTACGCCAGCGCCATCGGCGCACCGGACCGGCTGCTCGCGCTGTGGTCGCCGGAAAGTTCCGGCGGTGCAATCGACCCGTCGCTGGTTTCGGCGGCCTGCGCGCGCGGCTACCGCATCGTGATGCGCACGGATGTGGCGCGCACGGCGGGGCTCCCGGCCGACCAGCTTGCCGCCGTCGCCGGGCTCGACCCCGCGCTGGCCGAGGGCCTTGCCGAAGTCGCCTGCCGTTAGCCCGCGTCCTGGCCCGCGAGCAGGCTGGCGTTGCCGCCGGCTGCCGTGGTGTCGACGCAGAGGTGACGTTCCAGGAGCACATGGGCCGCGTCCGGCTGGTCGGTGACGAGCGGCAGAATCGGGCCGGGGAGCGCGGCGAGCGCTTCGGCCCAGACCCGTGCGCTCTCCGCGTCGCCCCACCAGACCAGCCCGCCGAACTCCGGCAGCGTCGCGAGCGCCTCCGGGGCCAGCGCGCCCGCGACGGCGACGGCCCGGCCGCCCAACGCCTCGACGGCGGCGACCTGCGCCCAGGCCACGGGCTCGCCAGGGCCGAGGCAGAGCAGCGGCGGGCGCGGCAGGGTCGAGAGCCGGTTGAGCTCGCCGGTGGGTCCGGGCAGGAGCCGGCTCTTCGGCACCGTCGGTTTCGCAGCCGTTTCGGTGAGGCGCTTGGCCAGCGTGCCCGGGTCGGCCGCGCCGTTCGGGCGGGCCGCGCTCGGGGCCGCGACCGCGCGGGTGAAGCGGGTGAGGTAATGCGGGCCGCCGGCCTTCGGCCCGGTGCCCGAGAGCCCCTCGCCGCCGAACGGCTGGCTGCCGACGATGGCGCCGATCTGGTT
>JAGRMO010000029.1:3937-4080 GCA_020441205.1 Maritimibacter sp. | reverse complement strand
GCCTTCTGGACGCTGAACCTGACGGCCGCAAAGGCGGCGCCGCTCACGGCCTTCATCGCCAGCTATTCGAGCCCCGAGGGCCTGTTCTACGCCAAGCTTTCGGCCGCGTCCGTCATGGCGATCGCGCCGATCCTGATCATGGG
>JAGRMO010000029.1:0-3916 GCA_020441205.1 Maritimibacter sp. | reverse complement strand
CTGACCTTCGGCGCGGTGAAATAGGGGATACGGACATGGGACAGATTCAGCTTAACAAGGTTACCAAAGCGTTCGGCAATGTGCAGGTGATCCCGCCGCTCGATCTCCGGATCGAGGATGGGGAGTTCGTGGTCTTCGTCGGCCCNNTCGGGCTGCGGCAAGTCGACCCTGCTCAGGCTCATCGCCGGGCTTGAGGACGTCACCGACGGGCATGTGATGATCGACGGCACCGATGCCACCGAAATCGTGCCGGCCAAGCGGCGCCTCGCGATGGTGTTCCAGAGCTACGCGCTCTACCCGCATATGTCGGTGCGCAAGAACATCGCCTTCCCGCTCCGGATGGCGGGGATGAGCCAGGCCGAGCAGGACAAGCGGGTGAAGCAGGCGGCCGACGTCCTGAACCTCACCGACTACCTCGACCGGCGGCCCGGGCAGCTCTCGGGCGGCCAGCGTCAGCGGGTGGCGATCGGGCGGGCGATCGTGCGCGAACCGGCCGCCTTCCTGTTCGACGAGCCCTTGTCGAACCTCGACGCGGCGCTGCGGGTGGGGATGCGGCTCGAGATCAGCGAGCTCCACAAGCGGCTCAAGACCACGATGATCTACGTCACCCATGACCAGGTGGAAGCCATGACCATGGCCGACAAGATCGTGGTTCTGCAGGCCGGCGTGATCGAACAGGTGGGCAGCCCGCTCGAGCTCTACCAGCGGCCGCGCAACACCTTCGTCGCGGGCTTCATCGGTTCGCCGAAGATGAACCTCATCAAGGGGCCCGAGGCCGAAAAACAGGGCGCGGCCACCATCGGCATCCGGCCCGAACATATCGAGATCTCGGAAGCATCGGGCAGCTGGGCCGGCACTGTGGGGGTTTCGGAGCACCTGGGCTCCGACACGTTCTTCCACGTCCAGACCGGCGCATCGGCCGAGCCGATCACGGTGCGGGCCACGGGCGAACTGTCGCTGAAATACGGCCAGACCGTGCATCTGACGCCGCGGGCGGAGCATCTGCACCGGTTCGACGCGAAAGGATTGCGGATCGAATGAAACGCCTTGCTGGCAAGATCGCTCTCGTGACCGGCGGCGCGCGCGGCATCGGCCGCGCGATCTGCGAAGCCTATGTGGCCGAAGGGGCGAAGGTGGCCGTCGCCGACCGGCTCGCGCACGAAGCCGAAGAAACGGCCGCCGGGCTCGGCCAAGACGCGATGGCGGTCACGCTCGACGTGACCGACCTCGCGAGCATCGCGGCCGCGGTCGCGGCGGTCGAGGCGAAGTGGGGCGGGATCGACGTGCTGGTCAACAATGCCGGCGTGTTCGGGATGCAGACGATCGAGGAGATCACCCGGGCCGAATACGACCGGCAATACAACGTCAACGTCGCCGGCGTGATCTTCACCACCCAGGCCGTCGTGCCGGGGATGAAGCGGCGCGGCGGCGGCGCGATCATCAATTTCTCGTCGCAGGCCGGACGACGGGGCGAGCCCAACATCGTGCTCTATTGTTCGACCAAGGCGGCGGTGATCTCGATCACCCAGTCGCTGGCGCTGGAACTGGCGAAGGACAACATCCGGGTGAACGCCATCGCGCCCGGGGTGATCGACACGCCGATGTGGGACGTGGTCGATGGGCTGTTCGCGAAATATGAACACAAGGAACCGGGACAGAAGAAGCGCGAAGTGGGGGCGGCCGTGCCATTGGGCCACATGGGGCGGCCCGAGGATATCGCCGGCCCTTGCGTCTTCCTCGCGTCCGACGATGCTGGCTACGTAACCGCGCAGACGCTGAACGTGGATGGCGGCAACTGGATGAGTTGAGACCGGCTCGGCGGCCCAGCGTCCGGCCCGTGGCATCGCGGCCCAGGTGGCGGCGGATGATTTGAGAAAGGAAAGGCCATGGCCGTCAAACTGTCGAACGCCACGCTGGATCAGCTTCCCGAGGGGGTGGAGCGCCCAACCTACGACCGCTCTGCGCTTACGGCCGGCATCGTCCACATCGGGCTCGGCAATTTCCACCGCGCGCATCAGTCGTGGTACCTGCACCGGCTGATGCAGCAGGGCCTGGCGCAGGACTGGGCCATCGTCGGCGCGGGCGTACGGCCCTATGACGAACAGATGCGCCAGAAGATGGCGGCGCAGGACTACCTTACCACGCTCATCGAGCTCGATCCGTCGGGCACCTCGGCCGAAGTGGTGGGCTCGATGATCGACTACGTGCCGATCGAGCCCGGCAACGGCGCGCTGATCGCACGGATGGCCGAGCCCGATATCCGCATCGTCGCGCTGACAGTGACCGAGGGCGGCTATTACATCGACCCGGCGACCAACCGGTTCGACGCGACCCATCCCGACATCGTTCATGATGCCGCCCATCCCGAGGCGCCCAGAACCGCGTTCGGCGCGATGATCGCGGCGCTGAGGCGGCGGCGCGACAGCGGGGTCGGCCCGTTCACCGGCCAGTGCTGCGACAACCTGCAATCGAACGGCAAGATCCTACGCCAGACCGTTGTGTCGCTGGCGCGGCTCTCGGACCCGGACCTCGCCGACTGGATCGACGCCACCTGCACCTTCCCGAACGCCATGGTCGACTGCATCGTGCCGGCCACGGGACCGAAGGAGCTCGCCCTCGCCCTGGAGTTCGGCATCGACGACGCCGTGCCGGTGACGCATGAGAACTTCCGCCAGTGGGTGATCGAGGATGCGTTCTGCCAGGGCCGGCCGGACTGGGACAAGGCGGGGGCGCAGTTCACCGACGACGTCCATGGCTACGAGGCGCAGAAGATCCGCATCCTCAACGCCGGCCACCAGGTGATCGTGAACCTGGCCGAGATCCTGCATATCGAGACGATCTCCGAGATCATGCGGCACGACACGATCCGCGCGGTGTTCCGCAAGATCCAGGCCGAGGAGATCGTGCCGCATGTGGTGCCGGTGCCCGGGATGACGCCCGAGCAATATGTCGAGCTGATCGAGCGGCGGTTCTCGAACCCCGCGATCGTCGACACCACGCGCCGGGTGGCCTTCGACGGCTCGTCGCGCCATCCCGGCATGGTGCTGCCGACGGTGCGCGACGGGCTCAGGGCCGGCGTGCCGGTCGCGGGGCTGGCGCTGGTCGAGGCGGCCTGGTGCCGGATGTGCGAGGGCAATCGCGAGGACGGCAGCCGGATTGAGCCGAACGATCCGTTCTGGGACGATCTCACCGCCGTGGCCACGAAGGCCAAGGACGATCCGCGCGCCTGGCTCGAAATGCGCCAGTACTACGGCGATCTCGCCGATCAGCCGCGGTTTGCAGAGGCATTCGCGAGGTGGCTGGGGATGATCTGGTCGGACGGTATCGAAGCCGCGATGAACGCCTATCTGAACGGCTGATCCCACCAGTGCGCATTCAGCCGGGTGCGCCCGGCCCCGGTTTCGCCCGCCGGACGCCCGGCATCGCTCAGTCGCCGCCCGCGTCCGGGTTCCAGACCACGAAGAACTGGTGGAAGGCATAGAGCCCGGCGGCCGCGAACAGCACGGCCCAGCCATAGGAGCCGGTCACCGCTTCGACGACGGCCCAGGCCAGCGGCGCGGCCGTCGTCGCGATCCGCCGCCAGAGCGGGCGGAAGAACGGTACCTGAAGGTCGAACAGGCCGGGGCGCTGGGTCATGGCGCGAGCTTGGGCGAGCGTCGCCCGCTTGGCAAGCGGCATGAGCGCCCTGCCCGTCGCGGCCCTGCCCTGCCCTGCCGCCGCGGCCCTTGGCCGAACGTCCCGTTCATTGGTGGCCCGGGCACAGCATTCGTCGGGGTGGCGGCAGCGGGAAGAGCGCCCGCTGCCGCCGGTGTTTTTGAGCGCCTGATCGCCGCGACCTTCGCGGCGGCCGGCGCGGCGGCCTCAACGCTTGAGGTTCTCGACGATGAGCGCGATGCCCTGACCGCCGCCGATGCAC
>JAGRMO010000028.1:19314-41551 GCA_020441205.1 Maritimibacter sp. | reverse complement strand
GCCGTGACCGGATCGGGCGGCACCCAGGACCGCAGTCCGCATGTTCCGCGCTCGCCCGAACAGATCGCCCGGTCGGCAATCGACGCCGCGAAGGCGGGGGCGGCGATCGTGCATTGCCATGTCCGCGATCCCGAGACCGGCAAGCCGTCGCGCGATCTTGAGCTCTACCGCGAGGTGACCGAGCGGATCCGCGACGCCGAGGTCGACGTGGTTCTTAACCTCACCGCCGGCATGGGGGGCGACATCGTCTTCGGCGGAGTCGAGGCGCCCTTTCCGCTCAACGCGGCGGCGACCGACATGGTGGGCGCGGCGGAGCGCGTGGCCCATGTCGCCGATTGCCTGCCGGAGATCTGCACGCTCGATTGCGGGACGATGAATTTTGCCGAGGCCGACTACGTGATGACCAACACGCCCGGCATGCTCCGGGCGATGGGTCGGATGATGACCGAGCTTGGCGTCAAGCCCGAGATCGAGGCTTTCGACACCGGCCATCTGTGGTTCGCCAAGGAGCTGGTGAAGGAAGGCGTGCTCGAGGGCCCGGCGCTGGTGCAGCTCTGCATGGGCGTGCCCTGGGGGGCGCCGGACGATCTCAACACCTTCCTCGCGATGGTCAACAACGTGCCGCCCGACTGGACCTTCTCGGCCTTCGCGCTCGGGCGCAACCAGATGGCCTACGCGGCGGCTGCGGTGCTGGCCGGCGGCAACGTCCGGGTGGGGCTCGAAGACAACCTCTGGCTCGACAAGGGGGTGCTCGCGACCAATGCCCAGCTCGTGGAGCGCGCGGCCACGGTGATTTCGAACATGGGCGCGCGGGTGATCGGGCCGGACGAGGTGCGGGCCCGGCTCGGGCTGACCAAGCGGGCACCACGGGCGCGGTGAGAGGTCGGCGCGGCGCCGGCTGTGGCGCCGCCGGCAAAGGATGGGCAAGTCACACGCCCCGGGGGTGGGCGGTGCGATGAAAGGGCGGGCCAGATGGCGCGGAAGGCATCGATCATCGGCGGGGGCGTCATCGGCGGCGGCTGGGCCGCGCGGTTCCTGCTCAACGGCTGGGATGTCGCGGTGTTCGATCCCGACCCGGAGGCAGAGCGCAAGATCGGCGAGGTGATCGCCAATGCCCGCCGGTCGCTGCCCGCGCTCTACGACAAGGCGTTGCCCGCCGAGGGGCGTCTGCAGTTCCACACCGACCTCGCGAGCGCGGTGTCCGGCGCGGATTGGGTGCAGGAGAGCGTTCCCGAACGGCTCGACATCAAGCACGATCTGCTCGGCGCAATCTGCGCCGCGGCGCCCGAAACCGCCGTGATCGGCTCTTCAACATCGGGCTTCAAGCCCTCGGAACTGAACGCAAAAGGCGCGCGCGCCGTGGTCGCGCACCCGTTCAATCCGGTCTACCTCCTGCCGCTCGTCGAGCTGGTGGGGGCGGCATCCGAAACCGCCCGGGCGGCGGAGGTGTTGCGCGCGATCGGCATGTTCCCCCTGACCCTGCGCAAGGAGATCGACGCCCATATCGCTGACCGCCTGCTCGAAGCGGTCTGGCGCGAGTCGCTCTGGCTGGTGAAGGACGGCGTCGCCACAACCGAGGAGATCGACGAGGCGATCCGGATGGGCTTCGGCCTGCGCTGGGCGCAGATGGGGCTGTTCGAGACCTATCGCATCGCCGGCGGAGAAGCCGGGATGAAGCATTTCATGGCCCAGTTCGGACCCTGTCTGAGCTGGCCCTGGACCAAGCTGATGGACGTTCCCGAGTTCAACGACGCGCTGGTCGATCTGATCGCCGGCCAGTCCGACGCGCAATCCGGCCATCTCACGATCCGCGAGCTCGAACGGCTGCGCGACGACAATCTGGTCGGCATCATGCGGGTTCTGCGCAAGTCGGGCAGCGGCGCGGGCGGGGTGGTGACGGCGCATGAGGCCGGTCTGCCCGAGGCCCAGGGCGCGACGCTTCCGGTCACTGTCGAGCGCCAGGTGCCGGCCAGTTGGACCGACTACAACGGCCACATGAACGAAACGCACTATCTCGAAGCGGGCGCCCAGGCGACCGATCGGTTCATGGAGCTGATCGGCGCCGATGCGGCCTATGTCGCCTCCGGGCGCAGCTATTTCACCGTCGAGAGCCATGTGCGCTTCCTGGACGAAGTGAAGGCCGGCGAAAGGCTGCGGGCGACGACCCAGGTTCTGGGCGGTGCGGGCAAGAAGATGCATCTGTTCCACCGGCTCGAACATGGCGACGGCGGGCTCGCCGCGACGGTCGAAACGCTGCTCGTGCATATGGATCTGGCCACGCGGCGCAGCAGCGCGCCAGACCCGGCGGTGGCCGCCCGACTGGAAGAATTCGCCGCAGCCCATGCGCGCCTGCCGCGCCCCGAGGGCGCCGGGCGCCATGTCGGGCAGGCGCAAGCGCGGCCAGGTGGCGAGGAAATGCGGCCGGAGCCGATCAATTCGCAACGAACCAGCGGGACCGGGGGGGAGGAGCCCCGACCCGTCCATGAAAACCAAGGGAGATCATGATGACCGACGACACTCAGCACAAATCCTTCGCCCGTGCCATTTCGCGGCGCGATTTCATGAGCCGGGCCGCGGCGCTCGGCGTCGGCGCGGTATCGGCGAGCGCGCTTCTCGGCGAAGCGGCCCGCGCGCAGACCCCGGTCAAGGGCGGCACGCTCAAGCTGGGCCTCGGCGGCGGCGAGAGCACCAACTCGCTCGATCCGGCGGCCGCGCTCAGCCAGGTGCCGTTCCATACCACCCGGGCGTTCGGCGAGCCGCTGCTCGACACCAATGCGGACGGCAGTTTCGACTGGCGCCTGGCGGAATCGGTCGAATCCAGTGCCGACGCCACGACCTGGGCGTTCAAGATCCGGCAGGGCGTTGAATTCCATGACGGAAAGACCCTGACGGCGGAAGACGTTCTGGCCACGATGCAGCGCCATTCGAACGAGGAATCGCAGTCGGGCGCGCTCGGGGTGATGCGCGGCATCGCCGAGATGAAGGCGGATGGCGACATGTTCATCGTCACGACTGCGACGCCGACCGCCGATCTGCCCTACCTGATGTCGACCTACCAGCTGGTGATCCAGCCGAACGGGGGGCTCGACAATCCCGCGGCCGGGATCGGCACCGGCGCCTACCGGGTGGTCTCGGAAGAGCCGGGCGTGCGCTACGTGTTCGAGAAATTCGCCAATTACTGGGACGCCAGCCGCGGCCATGTCGATCAGGTCGAGATGCTGGTCATCAACGACGCCACCGCGCGCACGGCGGCGCTGCAGTCGGGGCAGGTGCATATCATCAACAAGGTGGAGCCGAAGATCGCCCAGCTCCTGTCGCGCGCGCCGGGCGTGCAGGTCAAGAACGTCGCCGGTCGCGGGCATTACGTGTTCCTGATGCATTGCGACACGGCACCGTTCGACAATTACGATCTGCGGATGGCGCTGAAACTCGCGATCAACCGCGAAGAGATGGTCGAGAAGATCCTGCTCGGCTACGGCACCGTGGGCAACGACATCCCGATCAACGCCGCCTATCCGCTGTTCGACGACACGATCCCGCAGCGTACCTACGATCCCGAAAAGGCGGCGGAGCATTACAAGAAGTCGGGCCATGACGGCTCGCCGATCGTGCTGCAAGTCTCCGACGTCGCCTTCCCCGGCGCGCTCGACGCCGCGCAGCTCTACCAGCAAAGCGCCGCGGCTGCCGGCATCCCGCTCGAGATCAAGCGCGAGCCGGGCGACGGATATTGGTCGGAAGTCTGGAACAAGCAGCCGTTCTGCGCCTCCTACTGGGGTGGCCGGCCGGTGCAGGACCAGATGTATTCGACCGCCTATCTCTCGTCGGCCGACTGGAACGACACGCGGTTCTTCAACGAAAAGTTCGACGGGCTGCTCAACCAGGCCAAGGGCGAGCTCGACCAGGACAAGCGCAAGGCGCTCTACAGCGAAATGGCGATGATCCTGCGCGACGAAGGCGGGCTCATTTGCCCGATGTTCAACGATTTCGTCGAAGGCATCCGGGACGAGGTCCAGGGTTGGGAAACCAACAACGTCTGGGAAGTGATGAACGGTCTCGCGCCGCATAAATGCTGGCTCGCCTAGGGCGGCCGGAGCGATGACCCATCCGATCGTCCGGCTCCTGACCCAGCGCATCGCGCTGGGTCTCCTCCTGCTCCTCGCCGCCTCGGCGATGATCTTCGCCGGTACCCAGATCCTGCCCGGCGACGTCGCGCAATCGATCCTCGGTCAGTCGGCGACGCCCGAGGCGCTGGCCAACCTGCGCGCCGAGCTCGGTCTGAACGAGCCCGCGATCCAGCGGTATTTCCGCTGGCTCGGGGCCGCCCTGCACGGCGATCTCGGCACGGCGCTGACCAATGGCCAGGATATCGCGACGGCGATGGGCAAGCGGCTCGGCAACACGCTGTTCCTCGCGACCTGCGCGGCGGTGATCGCGGTGCCGACGGCGATCCTGCTGGGGCTGATCGCGGTGCGCTACGAAGGCCGCTGGCCCGACAAGCTGATCTCGGGGCTCACGCTGTCGACCGTGTCGGTGCCGGAGTTTCTGCTGGGCTACATCGCGATGTTCCTGCTGGCGGTGAAGGTGGCGGCCTTTCCGTCGGTGGCGACGATCTACGAGGGCATGGGTTTTTTCGAAAAGCTCCGGGTGGTCGGTCTGCCGGTTCTCGTGCTCGTGCTTGTGGTGCTCGGGCACATGATGCGGATGACCCGGGCGGCAATCCTCAACGTGATGCAATCGGCCTATATCGAGACGGCCGAGCTCAAGGGGCTGCGCCCGTTCCAGATCATCGCGCGCCATGCCTTTCCGAACGCCATCGCGCCGATCGTCAACGTGGTGATGCTGAACCTCGCCTACCTGGTCGTCGGCGTCGTCGTGGTCGAGGTGGTGTTCATCTATCCCGGCATGGGCCAGTACCTCGTCGACCACGTGGCCAAGCGCGACGTGCCGGTGGTGCAGGCCTGCGGGCTGGTGTTCGCCACCGTCTACATCGGTCTGAACATGCTCGCCGACGTCATCGCGATCCTGGCGAACCCGAGATTGAGGCACCCGAAATGACCCGTATTCCTCTCAGCGCCCTGATCGGGCTGTTCTTCACCGGCGTGTATTTCTTCACCGCGGTCTTCGCCGGGTTGATCGCGCCTTACGGGGTGGCGGACATCGTTGGCGGGGTGTGGGAACCGGCCTCGTCGCAATTCCTGCTCGGCACCGATTCCATCGGGCGCGACCTGCTCAGCCGGATGATCTATGGCGGGCGGACGACGATCCTGATTGCGACCGCCGCCACCTTGCTGAGCTTCGTGACCGGATCGCTCCTCGGCTTCACCGCGGCGGTGGTCGGCGGGTGGGTCGACCAGCTCCTGTCGCGCGGGGTCGATCTGGTGATGGCGATCCCGACGCTGATCTTCGCGCTGATCGTGCTGTCGGTGATGCCGGTCTCGATCCCGGTGCTGATCCTCGTCATGGGGCTGCTCGACGCGACCAGGGTGTTCCGGCTGAGCCGCGCGGTCGCGGTCGATATCGCGGTGATGGATTTCGTCGAGGCGGCGCGGCTGCGCGGCGAGGCGCGCGGCTGGGTGATCTTTCACGAGATCCTGCCCAACGCGCTGTCGCCGCTGGTGGCCGAGATGGGGCTGCGCTTCATCTTCATGGTGCTGTTCATCTCGACCCTGTCGTTCCTCGGGCTCGGCGTGCAGCCGCCGTTGGCCGACTGGGGCGGCATCGTGAAGGAGAACAAGGACGGAATCGTCTACGGCGTGGGGGCGGCGCTCGCGCCGGCGGTGGCGATCGCGACGCTGGCGATCTCGGTCAACCTCGTCGCCGATTGGGTGCTGAACCGCACCACGAGCCTGAAAGGGGGCCGCAATGGCTGAGACCCTGCTGGACGTCCGCAATCTGAAGATCGCCGCCACGGTCTATCCGCCGGGCGAGAAGCCGCACGACATCGAGATCGTGCATGGCGTGTCGTTCACGCTCGAAAAAGGGAAGGTGCTGGGGCTGATCGGCGAATCCGGCGCCGGCAAGTCGACCATCGGCCTGTCGTCGATGGCCTATGGGCGGGGCGGGGTGCGGATCAGTGGCGGGCAGGTCCTGCTCAACGGCCGCGACATCCTCGCCGGCAGCGAGGCCGATCTGCGCGGGCTGCGCGGCCGCGAGGTGACCTATGTCGCGCAATCCGCGGCGGCGGCGTTCAACCCGGCCAAGCGATTGATGGAGCAGGTGATCGAGGCGACGCTGAAACACGGCCGCGCCTCACGCTCCGAGGCGCGGGCGCGGGCGGTGCGGCTGTTTCGCAAGCTCGGCCTGCCCAATCCCGAGACCTTCGGCGATCGCTACCCGCACCAGGTCTCGGGCGGGCAGTTGCAACGGGCGATGACGGCGATGGCGCTCTGCCCGGAGCCCGACCTCGTGGTGTTCGACGAGCCGACCACCGCGCTCGACGTCACCACCCAGATCGACGTGCTCGCGGCGATCAAGGAGGCGATCCACGCGACCGGGGTCGCCGCGCTCTACATCACCCACGATCTGGCCGTGGTCGCCCAGGTCGCCGATCACATCATGGTGCTGCGCAACAGTGCGATGGTCGAATATGGCGAGACCCGCCAGATCATCGAGGCGCCGCGCGAGGATTACACGCGGGCGCTGGTCTCGGTCCGCTCGATCGAGCACGAAGAGAAGCGGCCGACGCCCGAACCGCTGCTGAAGGTCGAGAACCTGACGGCGCGCTACCGGGGCACCGATTTCGACGTGCTCAAGAACGTCTCGGTCGAGCTGCATCCCGGGCAGACGCTGGCGGTGGTGGGCGAGAGCGGCTCGGGCAAATCGACGCTGGCGCGCGCGATCACCGGCCTTCTGCCGCCCAGTGCCGGGCGGATCGGCTTCGCCGGGCGGGTGTTGTCGCCGCAGATGATGGATCGCACGCGCGACGATCTGCGCGAGTTGCAGATGATCTACCAGATGGCCGACGTGGCGATGAACCCGCGCCACACCGTGGGCAAGATCATCGGCCGACCGCTCGAGTTCTATTTCGGCCTCAAGGGGGCGGCGAAACGCCGGCGGGTGATCGAGCTGCTCGACGAGATCGAACTGGGCGAGAAGTTCATCGACCGCTACCCGGCCGAGCTCTCGGGCGGGCAGAAGCAACGCGTCTGCATCGCCCGGGCGCTGGCGGCGAAACCGAAGATGATCATCTGCGACGAGGTGACCTCGGCGCTCGATCCGCTGGTCGCGGACGGGATCCTGAAGCTCCTGCTCGCCCTGCAGCGGATCGAGGGGGTGGCGCTTCTGTTCATCACCCACGATCTGGCCACGGTGCGGGCCATCGCCGACGCGATCGCGGTGATGTATCGCGGGCAGGTGGTGCGTTACGGGACGAAATCCGAGGTGCTGACGCCGCCGTTCGACGATTACACCGATCTCCTGCTCTCGTCGGTGCCGGAGTTGCAGCTCGGCTGGCTCGAACAGGTGATCGCGCATCGCAAGATGGAAAGCGCGGGCGGCTGAAACGCCGGGCGGGCCGCCGAGGCGCGGGCCGCCCCGCCCCGGAACGACAGGAGCGCCCGAGATGTCCGGCCCCGACACCGATACCCTGGCTCCGATCGCGACGCCGCGCAGCCGCGCGAAGGCGCGGCACATTCTCGACCATTACTACATCGGCCCGGCCCGCGACCCGGAGGTGCTCGAAATCTGGGGCTATACCGAGCGGTTCAGCTACCGGCCCGGCGAGGTGCTGGAGCTGCGGGTCAGCACCTCGGCCGAGGTCTGGGAGATCGAGATCGGCCGCGACGGCGCGCGCTACGAGGAGGTGTTGCGCGTGACCGGTCTGCCGGGCCGCCGTTACGAGACGCCCGAGGATTGTTCTGTGCGCGGTTGCGGCTGGCCGGTGGCCCATGCGGTCACCCTTCCCGCCGACTGGCGCCCCGGCGGCTATCTGGTCACCCTGCGCGGCCGGCGCGGCGCGGAGGTGGTCGAGCACCATCATTTCTTCGTTCTGCGGCGGGCGGTCGGGCAGGCGCCGGCGCCATATGTGCTGATCTGCGCCACCGGCACCTGGGTCGCCTACAATTGCTGGGGCGGGTCGAACGCCTACGAAGGCTTGACCGGGCCTGACGGCAACGCGTTCTCGCCGGTGCTCTCGACCCAGCGCCCCTGGACGCGCGGGTTCTGCAAGCTCCCCGAAGGCGCCCCGCGCGCCTTGCCCGACACCCCGCCGCGCCCGGGTGAAATGGTCCGCTATCCCTATATGGAATGGGCCTATGCCTATGGCTATTCGAAGAAATACGCCTCGGCCGGCTGGGCGAGCTACGAGCGTCATTTCGTGCGCTGGGCCGAGGCACAGGGCTACGAGATCGAGATCGCGACCCAGCACGACCTCCATGCCGAGCACGATCTGCTCGACGGGCATCGTTGCGCCGTCTTTGTCGGTCACGACGAATACTGGAGCGCCGAGATGCGCGACGCGGTCGATGCCTATGTCGACGCCGGCGGGCGGGTCGCGCGGTTCGGCGGCAATTTCTTCTGGCAGATCCGGCTGGAGAACGCGGGCCGCACCCAGGTCTGCTACAAATACGTGGCATCCGAGGCCGATCCACTGCGCGGGACCGAGGGGCAGGCGCGGCTTACGGGAGCCTGGGAGCTGCCCGAAGTCGACCGTCCCGGCGCGCTGACCTTCGGGGTCAACGGGTTGCGCGGGATCTATGCCGGGCTCGGCAATTGCGTCGGGCGGGGGGCCGGCGGGTTCACCATCTACCGACCGGAGCATTGGGCGTTCGCGGGGGCGCATCTCGGCTACGGCGACGTGCTCGGGGCGGGGGCGCGGATCTTCGGCTACGAGGTCGACGGGCTCGACCTCGTGATCCGGGACGGGCTGCCCTGGCCGACCGGCGAAGGCGGCGCGGCGGCGGAGATCAACATTCTCGGGGTCGGTCTCGGCACCAATGTCGAAGCGGACCACGGGGTCTGGGGCGAAACGCTCTACATCGGCTCGGCCGATGCCGCGTGGAAGGCCCGGGCGCTCTACGGCGAACTCACGTCCGACACGCTCGACCGGTCGATGCGCGGCAATGGCGTGATCGTCCACTGGCCCAAGGGCAAGGGCGAGATTTTCACCGCCGGTACCTGCGAATGGGTCGCGGGGCTCGCCAGGGGCGACGTCCAGGTCGAACGGGTCACGCGCAACGTGCTCGACAAATTCGGTACGGCGAAGGCGGGCGGCACGCCGTCAAAGTGCCGGTGAGGCGGCTCTCGCGGGTCTCTTTCTCTTTCGGTGTCCGTTAGAATATTAATGGAAAACAATTAAATACGTTTGTGAATTGGCTGGGCATTCGCCTGTGCGTGGCGGGGCGGCGCTTGCGGGCGCCGGTGCAGACACGGCGTGAACCGGCCGGACGCAGGGCGCCCGGCCGATCCAGTTACACCCGCTCGAGCGCCACCGCGATGCCCTGGCCCACGCCGATGCACATGGTCGCGAGCGCGCGCTTGCCGCCGCGCTCGACCAGTTCCAGCGCGGCGGTGCCGGCGATCCGCGCGCCCGACATGCCGAGCGGGTGGCCGAGCGCAATGGCGCCGCCGTTGGGGTTCACCCGGGGGTCGTCGTCGGCGACGCCGAGGTCGCGCAGCGTGGCGAGACCCTGGCTCGCGAAGGCTTCGTTGAGTTCGATCACGTCGAAATCGTCGGCGGTGAGCCCGAGCCGCGCCATCAGCTTCTTCGACGCGGGCGCGGGGCCGAAGCCCATGATCCGGGGCGGGACGCCGGTGGCGGCGCCGCCGAGAATGCGGGCGATGGGGGTGAGGCCATGGGCCTTGATCGCGGCCTCGGAGGCGACGAGCAGCGCGGCCGCGCCATCGTTGACGCCCGAGGCGTTGCCCGCGGTCACCGTGCCGCCGGCGCGGACGATGGGCTTCAGCCCGGCCAGCGCCTCGAGGGTGGTCGCGCGCGGATGTTCGTCGGTATCGACAACCGTCACCGCGCCCTTGCGGCCCGGAACCTCGACGCCGACGATCTCCTTGGCGAGCCGTCCCGAGGCGATGGCGGCGGCCGCCTTGTCCTGCGAGCGCAGCGCGAAGGCGTCCTGGTCCTCGCGTGAGATCCTGAAGTCGTCGGCGACGTTCTCGGCGGTTTCGGGCATCGAATCGACGCCGTGGGCGGCCTTCATCGCAGGGTTGACGAAACGCCAGCCGATGGTGGTGTCGTGCACCTCGTTGGCGCGGGAAAAGGCGGAGGTGGCCTTCGGCATCACGAAGGGCGCCCGGCTCATGCTCTCGACGCCGCCCGCGATCATCAGCTCGGCCTCGCCCGCCTTGATCGCGCGGGCGGCGGTGATGAGCGCGTCCATGCCCGAGCCGCACAGCCGGTTGATCGTGGTGCCCGAGACGTCGACCGGCAGGCCCGCCAGCAGCGCCGACATGCGGGCGACGTTGCGGTTGTCTTCGCCGGCCTGGTTGGCGCAGCCGAACACCACGTCGTCGATTGCGGTCCAGTCGATGTCGTGGCGCGCCATCAGGGCCTTCAGCGGCACCGCGCCCAGATCGTCGGGGCGCACCGAAGACAGGGCGCCGCCGTAGCGGCCGATGGGCGTGCGCACATAGGCGCAGATGAAAGCGTCGGTCATGTCCTAAACCTCCGGAACGATCAGATCGGCCACCGGGCCGTCGAGTTTCAGCTCTGCACCCGTCACGGCCTGCAGCGCCTCCATCGTAAGCCCTGCAATCTTTTCGCGCAGCACGAAATGCCCGTCCGCAATATCGACCACGGCGAGCGATGTGTAGACCCGGGTGACGCAGCCGACACCGGTCAGCGGCAGGGTGCAGCGCTCGAGCAGTTTCGGCGCGCCCTGCTTGGTGACGTGGTCGGTGATGACCGCCACGCGGCGGGCGCCGTGCACGAGGTCCATCGCGCCGCCGACCGCGGGCACGCCGCCATGGCCGGTCGACCAGTTGGCGAGATCGCCGTTCTGGGCCACCTCGTAGGCGCCGAGGATGGCGACGTCGAGATGGCCGCCGCGGACCATGGCGAAGCTGTCGGCGTGGTGAAAGAAGGCGGTGCCGGGGCGCAGCGTGATCGCCTTCTTGCCGGCGTTGATGAGGTCCCAGTCTTCCTCGCCCTCGGGCGGGGCTTCGCCAAAGCCGAGCACGCCGTTTTCGGTGTGGAACACCGCGTGACGGCCCTCGGGCTGGAAGCGGGCGACCATCTCGGGGAAGCCGATGCCGAGGTTGACATAGGCGCCGTCTTCGATGTCCTGCGCCGCGCGCCAGGCGATCTGGGCGTTGGTGAGCTTCAGGGCAGACAGATCGTTGCTCATGGGTAGACGGCTCCCTCGCGGTTGAGGATCTCTTCCTGTTTCGGGTTCGCCACTTCGACCACGCCCTGGACGAAGATGCCGGGGGTGACGACGTGTTCGGGGTCGATGCCGCCGAGCGGCACGAGCTTCGTAACTTGCGCAATGGTGCGCGCGGCGGCGCTGGCCATGAGCGGGTTGAAGTTGCGCGCGGCCATCCGGTAGGTGAGGTTGCCCATCTGGTCGCCGAGCTCGGCCTTGATCAGCGCGACATCCGCCTTCAGCCAGCGTTCCTGCACATACATCCGGCCGTCGAATTCCTCGACCGGCTTGCCTTCGGCGAGGTCGGTGCCGTAGCTCGTCGGGGTGTAGAAGGCGGGGATGCCGGCGCCGCCGGCGCGGATGCGTTCCGCCAGTGTGCCCTGGGGCACCAGCTCCAGCTCGATCTTGCCGGCCTTGTAGAGCTCGGTGAACACCCGGGGATCGGCCGAGCGCGGGAACGAGCAGATCATCTTCGCCACCCGGCCTTGTTCGATCAGCGCGGCGATGCCGACATGGCCGTTGCCGGCGTTGTTGTTGATGATCGTCAGATCGCGGGGGCCTGCGTCGATCAGCGCGTGGATCAGCTCGATCGGCGCGCCGGAGCCGCCGAAGCCGCCGATCATCACCGTCGCGCCGTCCCGGATGCCGGCGACGGCTTCGGCGAGTGTGGGAATTCTCTTGTCCATGACGTCCTCCAAGGCGTGCGGCCAGCGCCGGCCTTCGCCTTCTGCTACGCCGGGGCGACGGCGCCTGTCATGCGAAAAGTTCACATATTGATGTTTGTTCAATATGAGGATAATCCCGTGCGCATGGTGACCAAATCCACAGATTTCGTCGGCTCGCTGGCCAAGGGGCTCAGGGTGATCGAGGCGTTCGGGGCCGAGACCCCGCGGCTGTCGATCGCCGAGGTGGCGGAGGCCAGCGGGCTCGACCGGGCGGCGGCGCGGCGCAGCCTGCTCACGCTGCACGAATTGGGCTATGCCGAGTACGACGGCAAGTTCTTCACGCTGACGCCGCGGATATTGCGGCTCGGGATCGGGGCGCTGGCGGCGATGCCCCTCGCCCGGGTGGTGCAGCCCTGGCTCGACCAGTTGTCCGAGCGGATCGGCGAGAGCGTTTCGGTGTCGATCCTCGACGAGACCGAGATCGTCTATATCGCCCGCGCCCAGCAACGCCGGGTGATGTCGATCGGGCTGATGCCGGGCTCGCGGCTGCCGGCGCATTGTACCTCGATGGGGCGGGTGCTGCTCGGGGCGCTGCCCGAAGCGCGGGCGCGGGCGCTGATCGCCGCGTCCGATCTCACGCCGCGCACCGCGATGAGCCGCACCGATCCCGACGAGATCCTGGCCGAGATCGGCCGAGTGCGGACGCAGGGGTATGCGCTGATCGACCAGGAGGTCGAGCTCGGGTTGCGTTCGCTCGCGGTGCCGATCGTGTCGAGCCGCGGGGTGGTCGAGGGGGCGCTCAACGCGGGCGTGGCGGCGGTTCAGGAACGGGCCGAGGAGCTTGTAGACCGGTTCCTGCCCGAGCTCCTGCGGGTGCAGGCGGGGCTGCGCAAGATCCTCGCCTGAGGCTCAGCGGGTCCAGGGGCTCTCGGGCGTCTCGGCCAGATCGCGGCCGAAGCAGCGCTGGTAGTATTCGGCGAAGATGCCGCGCTCGCCCTCGTCGCAACGGTTGAGGAAGGCGGTGCGGAAGCCGAAATCGACATCGCCGAACTGGCGGGCGTTCTCGACCCAGGAGAGCACCGTGCGCGGGCTCATCACCGTCGAGACGTCGCCCGCGCGGTAGCCCACCCTTGTGAGCCCGGCCATCCGCACCATGCGGGCGAGGTCGTCGTCGCCCGCGATCCAGGGCGCCTTGCCCGCGATCATCGCGATCTCTTCGTCCTCGACGAGGTAGTCGAGCCGGACGGTGACGTTCCAGCGGTCGAGCTGGGCCTGGTTGAGCTGCTGGGTGCCGTGGTAGAGGCCGCTCACGTCGCCGAGGCCGATGGTGTTGGCGGTGGCGAACAGGCGAAACGAGGGGTGCGGGTGCAGCACCCGGTTCTGGTCGAGGATGGTCAGCCGGCCCTCGGCCTCGAGCACCCGCTGGATCACGAACATCACATCGGGCCGGCCGGCGTCGTATTCGTCGAACACGAGGGCCACGGGGCGCTGGTAGGCCCAGGGCAATATGCCTTCCCGAAATTCGGTTACCTGCAACCCCTCGCGCAGCACGATGGCGTCCTTGCCGACAAGGTCGATCCGGCTGATGTGGCTGTCGAGGTTGACCCGCACGCAGGGCCAGTTGAGCCGGGCGGCGATCTGTTCGATATGGCTGGTCTTGCCGGTGCCGTGCGGCCCCTGGACCAGTACCCGGCGGTTACCGGCAAAGCCCGAGAGGATCGCCATCGTTGTGGCGGGGTCGAAGCGGTAGGCGGGGTCGATATCGGGCACATGCTCGGAGCGTTCGGCGAAGGCCGGCGCTTTCATCCCGGTGTCGATGCCGAAGACCTCGCGAACGGCGATTTCGGTGTCGGGCCGGGCGGGCAGGGCATCGGTCTCGATCATGGCGCGTCGAATTCTTCCGGCGTGGCGATGTGGATGGTGCCATCCTTCACCAGCACGGGTACCGGGTCCAGCCAGCAACGTTCGGCGGCTCCGGAGACGCCGTAGCCGTCCTCGATGCGGAACTCGGCGAAATGCATGGTGCAGCGGATGCGGGTGCCGGCCTCGTTCATGAAGGCGCCGGCGCGGTAGTTGAGCGGCGTCGAGTAATGCGGGCAGAGGTTGAGGTAGCCGAACACCGCCTCGCCCTCGCGGCGGACGACGAACATCGAGAACACCGTGGTGCCGCGGCCGAAGACATATTCCTTCGCGCCGCCCTCGGCGATCTCGTCGAGCGGGCCGAGGGCGGTCCCGGGCTGGGGCGCGCGCGGCCGGCCGCGCCAGATCCAGGGATCGGGTTGCGACAGCGCGTCAGCCATTGGTCTCCTCCGGTTGTCCGAGCCCCCAGGCGTATTCGTGGATCGTCACGCTGGCGTAAACCCCGGCGAGGGCATAGGGGTCGGCCGCGATGTAGGCGTCCACCTCGTCCCGCCCGTCGGCCTCGACCACCAGCATTGTGCCGCACATCGCGCCGCCTTGGTCGATGAGCGGGCCGCCGATATGGACTGTGAGCGGATGGTCGTGGGTCCGCAGCCGCGCCCGGTGGGCCGGGCGGTTCGCGGCCCTTGCCTCGGCCTTGCCCGGCGCATCGAGGGCGTGGACAACGAAATAGGGCATCAGCCGAGCTTCTTGAGCCGGACGTCGAACTCGGCCCGGTGACCGGCCGCGTCCTCGTGAAAGGTCACGATCAGGCTTTCCTTCACGCCGAACACCGCGTCGCTGTCGAGATAGGGGTCGCCGTCGACGAAGATATGGGTGACGAGGGTCTCGTAGCCCGGGGCGGTGACGATGTAGTGGATATGGGCGGGCCGCATCGGGTGGCGGCCCATCGCCTCCAGCATCGCGCCGACCGGCCCATCGGTGGGGATCGAATAGGGCAGGGGCTTGGTGGTGACGAAATCGTAGCTGCCATCGGCGCGGCTGGTGAAGATGCCGCGCATGTTCATGTCGGGCTGGATGCCGGTCTGCTGGACGTCGTAGAACCCGTCGTCATTGGTCTGCCAGACGTCGATCCGGGCGCCTTCGACGGGGGCGCCGGCCTCGTCGGTGACCCGGCCCCGCACCACGCAGGGCGCGCCCTTGCCGTCGAGGCAGATATTGTCGCCGTTCTCACGCTCCGGCGCGCCCGAGACGTGGAACGGCCCCAGCACGGTGTTTTCGGTGGCGCCGTCGGGGCGGCGGTGGTTGATCGCATCGACCAGCATCGACACGCCAAGGGTGTCGGAGGCGAGGATCCATTCCTGCCGCTTGCCGTCGCAGATCTGGCCGGTGGCGGTGAGAAAGCCGATCGCGCGTTCCCATTCGGCCATCGTCGGCTCGATCTCCTTGACGAAGGCGTGGAGGTGGCGCACCGCGCTCTCCATCACCTGGCGAAAGCGCGGGTCGACGCCCGGGGCGAGGCGCGAGAGCACCAGGTCTTCGGAGGTGGCTTCGGTGAAATAGCTCATGGTCTTGTCCTCACAGGAGATGGGTCTAGGCGCGGGCGTCCGCCTTGGCGCCGGTCACGACCAGGCGGCGGCGGACCGGGAAGAGCTGGAGATCCCAGCGTTCCGAGATCACCCCCCAGATGCCGCGCGGGGCGACGAGCATGGTGGCGACGGCGATGCCGCCCAGGAGGATCATGTACCACGCCCCCCAGTCGGCGGCGAGTTCGCGCAAGGCGAAGAACACGATGGTGCCGATGATCGGGCCCTCGATCGAGCCGATGCCGCCGATCACCACGATGAAGATCACCAGCGCCGTCCAGTCGCTGACCGAAAAGGCGGCGTCGGGCGAGATGCGCAGCTTCTGAAGGAAGATCAGCGCGCCGATCAGCCCGGTCATGCCGGCGGTGGCAACATAGACGACGAATTTGGTGCGCCAGGTCTCGACGCCGAGGCTTTCGGAGGCGGGCTCGCTGTCGCGGATCGCGGTCATCGCGAGGCCCCAGCGCGAGCGCAGGAGCAGATAGACCATGCCGATGGCGGCGAGCGCGAGGCCGAGCGCCAGCCAGTAGATCAGCGCCTCGCGGGCCGGCGCGCTGGCGGCGATGTCGCGCACGATGCCGGCCGGCAGCGACATGCCGGAGCCGCCGCCCAGCGCGCTCGCCTGGGCGAAGCCGAGGCGGAAGACTTCGGCGATCACCCAGGTGCCGATGGCGAAATAGGCGCCCTGCAGGCGGAAGGCGACGAGGGCGGTGGGGATCGCGATCAGCGCCGCGATGAGGCCGGCGAGCAGCAGCGCCGCCAGAGGCGGGACGCCGGCGAAGGTGGCGAGCGCGAACAGCATGTAGCCGCCGAGCCCGACGAAGGCCTGCTGGCCGATCGAGACGAGGCCGCCGTAGCCGGCGAGCAGGCCCCACATCTGGGCGAGGCCGACATAGGTGAAGATCTCGACCAGCATCCTGAGGTCGCCCCGGCCGGCCCACCAGGGCGCGGCCGCGAGCGCGAGCACGACGAGGGCGAAAAGGCTCATGGCGACGCGCGAGGCGCGGGTCGAGCGGTGGACCTGGTAGCGTTCGCTCATCGTCTCAGCCTTTCATCTTCGGGAACAGCCCCTGCGGGCGGAGGACCAGCACGATCAGGAAGGCGAGGTGGCCTGCGAGGATCTGGTAGCCGGGGTCGATCTGGGCGCCGATGGCCTGGCTCACGCCGAGGATGATGCCGCCGGCGAGAGTGCCCCAGAGGTTGCCGAGGCCGCCGATGATGACCGCCTCGAAGGCGTAGAGCAGGCGGGCGGGGCCGACGGCGGGGTCGAAATTGGTGCGGATCGCGAGGTAGACGCCGGCGATGCCGACCACGGCGGAGGCGATGGCGGTGGCGATGGCGAAGACGTTGGCGTTGTCGGCGCCCATCAGGCGCACGGTGTCGGCGTCGTCGGAGGTGGCGCGCAGCACCCGTCCCAGCGCAGTGCGGTAGAAGAAAGCCTGCAGCCCGGCGATGACGGCGAGCGCCGAGGCGAAGATGAGAAGCGGCATCACGCCCACCGACAGCCCGCCCGCGAGCGGGATCGAGGCGGTCTCGATCCAGCCGGCCTGAAGCTTCTGGCTGTCGGCCGAGAACAGTTCGAGCAGCACGTTCTGGATGATGATCGAGAAGCCGAAGGTCACCAGCAGCGGCGGCAGGATGTCGTCTCCGAGCGTTCGGTTGAGCAGGAGCCGCTGGCCGAGGTAGCCGAGCGCGGCCATGCCCGGCACGACCAGCACAAGCGTCCAGAGCGGATGAATGCCGGTGAGGCTCACCACCAGGAGCGCGCCATAGGCGCCCATCACGATGAAGTCGCCATGCGCGATGTTGACGAAACGCATGACGCCGAACATCAGGCTGAGGCCGGCGGCGAACAGCGCGTAGAGCCCGCCGAGCAACACGCCCTGAATGATTGCGTTGATCCAGTCCATCACGCGGCCTCCCCGTCTTCGAGCCCGAAATAGGCCGCCGATATCTGTGCCCGGGTAAGCTCGCCCGGTCGTCCGGTGAGCGAGACCCGGCCCTCCTGGAAGCAATAGACCCGGTCGGCCACGGCCATGGCCTGGTTCACGTCCTGCTCGACCACGACGATGGTCGCGCCATGGGCCTTGATCTTGGGCACCGCGGCGTAGATGTCCTTGATGACGATCGGCGCGAGGCCGAGGCTGATCTCGTCGCAGAGCAGGAGCTTCGGGTTCGACATCAGCGCCCGGCCGATGGCCACCATCTGCTGCTGGCCGCCCGAGAGCGCGGTGCCGCCGTGGCGGCGGCGCTCGGCGAGGATCGGGAAGAGATCGTAGATCGCCTCGAGCGTCCAGTCGGTGCCCGAGCGCCCGTAGCCGCCGATCAGCAGGTTTTCCTCGACGGTGAGCGAGGGAAACAGCTTGCGCCCCTCGGGCACCATCGCGAGGCCCGCGCGCACGAGGTCGTGGGCGGGCGCGTCGCCCACGTCGCGGCCGAGGAAGCGGATGTTCTGCCCGGGCGTCTTCAACATGCCGGTGATGGCGCGCAGGAAGGTCGATTTGCCAGCACCGTTCGAGCCGATGATCGCCACGGTTTCGCCCGCATGGATCTCGAAATCGATGCCGAACAGCGCCTGGAAATCGCCGTAGAAGGCGGTGAGCCCGGTGGTGGTCAGGATCGGTTCAGCCATCGGCTTCGAGCCCCATGTAGATCTGCCGGACCTCGGCGGAATTCATCACCTCGTGCGGGTCGCCCTCGGCGATCTTGGCGCCGAAGTTGATGACGATCAGCCGGTCGACCACTTCTAGGAGGGCGTGGACGATATGCTCGATCCAGATGATCGACACGCCGCTCGCATGGATCGCCTTGATCGTGGCGACGAGGTCGTTGCATTCGTGTTCGGTAAGGCCGCCCGCGATCTCGTCGAGCAGCAGGAGTTTCGGTCTGGTGGCGAGGGCGCGGGCCATTTCGAGGCGCTTGCGTTCGAGGAGCGTGAGGGTGCCCGCGCGCACGTTGGCCTTGTCGATCAACCCGGTCTGTTCGAGCACATGGGCGGCGTGCGCGAAGCCTTCGCCGCGCGGCATGTCGTCCCCGAAGGCGGCGCCGACCAGCAGGTTTTCGTAGACCGTCATGCCGGCAAAGGGGTGGGGGATCTGGTAGGACCGTCCGATCCCCATCCGGCAGCGGCGCGCGGCCTTGGCCCCGGTCACGTCGGTGCCGCGGTAGTACACCTGTCCCTTGTCGGGCCTCACGCCACCGGCGATGATGTTGAACATCGTGCTCTTGCCGGCGCCGTTCGGGCCGATGACGCCCAGCGCCTCGCCCGCGCCGAGGCTGAGGCTGAGGTCGTCGGTCACGGTCAACGAGCCATAGGCCTTGGACACGCGGTCGAGCTTTAGGATTTCCTGCATGGATGCGCCCCTTTGGGCGGGGCCGGCGCAATGTCCGGCCCCCGCTTGTGTCAGGTCAGGAGATCGCTTCCATCGTGCCGCCGGTCGGAATGTCCGGCGCGTTGCCGTTGGCGGTGACGACCATGTCGTATTTGAACTCGCCGCCGAGCCGCCACTGGCCGCCCACGAGCGGTGTCTTCGACACGTTCGGCACCGGTCCGGTCTTGAAGTTGACCGGGCCGACGACGGTGTTGATGTTGGTCTCGGCCAGCGCGTCGGTGACTTTTTCGGGGTCCATCGGGTCGCCCGAGCGGGCAAGCGCGTCGGCCGCCACCTCGAACAGCGCGTGCGCAAAGCCGATCGGCTGGGTCCACTGCCGGCCGGTGGCCTCGGTGTAGCCGGCGGCGAGCGCCTGGGCGCTGTCGCCGGTGATCGACGAGGCGAAAGGATGCGAGGGGGTCCACCAGACCTCGGACGAGAGGTTGTGGCCGGCGTCGCCCAGGGCTTCGACCGTGACCGGGAACAGGATCGCCTTGGCCACCGTCGCGGCCTTGGGCCGGAAGCCCTGCTGGGCTGCCTGGTTCCAGAAGGTGGTGAAATCGGGCGGGATCATCACCCCGGTGACGATCTGGGTGTCAGCCGCCTTGAAGGCCGAGATCTGCGCGGTGAAATCGTCCGACAGGTTCTGGTAGCGGCCCGGATCGGTGAGGGTGAAGCCCTGCGCCGCCAGCGGTTTCGGGAAGCCGAGTTCCGGATCGCCCCAGGCGTTGCCGTCGCCGTCGTTGGGGAACATGCCGCCGACCGCCTTGTTGGTGTCGAGCGCGCTCCACATCTCGGTGAAGACGGCGATGACGTCCTCGATGCCCCAGAAGAAGTTGTAGGTGTAGCGGAAGCCCTGCTCGGGGTTGCCGCCACGGGTGAAGAACCAGGGTTGCCAGGGGGCCACGGTCGAGATGCAGGGTACGCCGTTCACCTCGCATTGATCGGCCACCGGGTTGGTGGTCTCGGGGGTGGACGAGACGACGATCAGGTTGACGCCATGTTCGAGGATCAGCTCGGCGGCCACATCCGCGGCGCGGTTCGGGTTCGACTGGCTGTCCTTGACGATCACCTCGACGCCGTAGGTGGTGCCGTCGATGGTGATACCGTCGGCAAACACCGCGTCGATGCCTGCGACGATGTAGTCGTCGCTTTCGGCGAAGCCCGCGAGCGGGCCGGTCTTGGGGCTCACGAAGCCGATCTTGATGACGCCGGCCTGGGCATGGGCCATCCGGGTGAAGCCGAGGCTTGAAACCAGCGTGGCGCTGGCGACGCCGCTGCGGATGAGGCCGCGGCGGGTGATGAGTCCTGTCGTTTTCGTCATGATATCCTCCCTGGATGTGACGTTAGGGGCGGCGGCCCTCGAAGGCCGCCTGGAGCATGCCGCGCACGGCGTCGCGGGTGACGGGTCGCGGGTTGTAATAGGGGTTCTGCACCGCCAGATCGGCGGCGCGGTCGAGCTGGGCTTCGGTGAGGCCGAAGTCGGCGAGCGAGGTCTTGCGCCCGACCCTGCGCATCAGTGCGTAGAGCTCTTCGGCCGGATCGCCGCCGCCGAGCGCGCGCGAGATCGCCGCCATCGCCGCCGGGGCCGCGTCGCGGTTGTAGGCGGTCGAATAGGGGATCATCAGGCAGTGCACGTCGGCGTGGTTGAGGTCGAACGAGCCGCCGAGCGTGTGACAGATCTTGTGATGCAGCGCCATGCCGACGGCGCCGAGGCAGGTGCCGGCGAGCCAGGAGCCATAGAGCGCCAGTTCGCGCGCCGCGCGGTCTGCGCCATCGGCCATGATCCGGGGCAGGGCTCCGGCGAGCGCGCGGATGCTGTCCTCGGCCATCAGCGAGATCACCGGGTTCGCGTCCTCGGCATAGAGCGCCTCGACCGCATGGGCGATCGCGTTCATCCCCGAGGGGCCGGAGATGGCGCCGGGCAGGGTCAATGTGAGATCGGGGTCGTAGATCACCGTCTCGGGCAGCACCTTGGGCGAGCGCAGCGTGGTCTTCAGCCCCTGTTCGGTTTGGCCGAGGATCGGGGTCATCTCCGAGCCCGCGTAGGTGGTGGGCACGACGAGCTGGGGCATGTCGGTGCGCCAGGCGATGGCCTTGCCGAGGCCGATGGTCGAGCCGCCGCCGATGGCGAGGATGCCGTCGCAGTTCATCTGCTCGGCCTGACGCATCGCGGCTTCGGTCACCTGCACCGGCGTGTGCATCACCGCGCCCGGGTAGATCGCGCCCAGACGGTCGCCGATCGCCGCGGCGAAGGTGGCGCAGGTCTCCGACTGGTCGGCGGTGGTGATGACGAGGGCGCGGGTGATGCCGAGCCGGTCGAGCTCGGCGGGCACGTCGGCCCGGCGGCCGGCGCCGAATACGACCCGGGCGGGAAGGGCGCTGTAGGTGAACTCCATCACACCCGCCTCAGCGCTGGTAATGCGGGGCGACGGGGGCGTCGACATTGACCCAGACCGATTTCGGCTGGGTGTATTCGTGCATCGCCTCGAAGCCCATTTCGCGCCCATAGCCGCTTTCGCCGACGCCGCCGAAGGGCGAGGCGGGGTGGACCACCTTGTAGGAGTTGATCCAGACCATGCCGGCGCGGATCTCGCGGGCGAATTTGTGGGCGCGCGAGAGGTTCTGGGTCCAGAGCCCCGAGCCGAGCCCGTAGATCACCGAGTTTGCCATCGCCAGCGCCTCGTCGTCGTCCGCGAAGGTCGAGACGGTGACGAAGGGGCCGAACACCTCTTCCTGGCAGACCCGGTGGCTCATCTCGGCGCGCACGATGGTGGGTTCGACGAAGCAGCCGGTGGCGAGGCGCGGGTCGTCCGGCACCCGGCCGCCGGTGACGATCTCGCCGCCCTCGTCGACCGCGATCTTCGCGTAGTCGAGCACCCGCTGCTGGTGCAGTTTCGAGGTGAGCGGGCCCATTTCGGTCTCGGGGTCGAGCGGGTCGCCGAGGCGGATCGAGCGGGCGAGCGCGGCGAAGCGGTCGAGGAACTCGTCGGCCACCTTCTCGTGGACGATGACCCGGCTGCCGGCGATGCAGGCCTGGCCCTGGTTGTGGAAGATCGCCCAGGCCGAGCCGCCGATGGCGGCGGGGATGTTGGCGTCGTCGAAGATGATGTTGGGGCCCTTGCCGCCGAGCTCGAGCTGCACCTTCTTGAGGTTGCCCGACGAGGCCTGGACGATCCGCCGCCCGGTGGCGGTGGAGCCGGTGAAGGCGATCTTCTTCACGTCGGGATGTTCCGACAGCCGGGCGCCGGCGGTGTGCCCGTAGCCCGGTACGACGTTGACCACGCCATCGGGGAAGCCCACCTGCTTCATGAGTTCGGCCACCCGGAGGATCGAGAGCGGGGTGATCTCCGAGGGCTTGATGACGACGGTGTTGCCCGCGGCCAGCGCCGGCGCCATCTTCCAGGCGGTGAACATCAGCGGGAAGTTCCACGGGATGA
>JAGRMO010000028.1:7702-19305 GCA_020441205.1 Maritimibacter sp. | reverse complement strand
GCGGCTCGCGGCTCACGTAGTTGATGAAGCCGGGGTAGACCGGCGGCAGCGAGCCTTCGAGCTTGTCGGCCATGCCGCCGAAATAGCGGTAGCAGCGCGCGGTGCGGGGCACGTCGAGCTTGCGGGCGTCACGTACCGGGTGGCCGGCGTCGAGCGCTTCGAGCCGGATGAATTCCTCGGCGTCGGCCTCGATCGCGTCGGCGAGCTTCAGCAGCAGCTGGCCGCGGTCGGCGGCGTCCATCCGGCTCCAGGCCGGAAAGGCGGCCTGGGCGGCGACGACGGCGCGGTCGACGTCAGCCTCGCGGGCCTCGGCGATCTGGCAGATCACCTCGTTGTTGTAGGGGTTCACCACGTCGATGGTTCCGCCGGCGATGGCATCGACGAAGGCGCCGCCGATGAACAGCCGGGTCTGGACCGGGCGTTCGATACCGGCGGCCCGGAAGGCGTTGGGAACGGTCATTTGGGCACAACTCCCTGTCTCGCGTGCCCCGCCCGGGGCCGCGCTGATCTGGTTATTTGTTTGGAGGCGGGACCGGGTTCGCGCGCCCGGTCCCGCGGGTCAGCTCAGAACTGGACCGAGACGTTCGGCGCCTTGCCCTCGCGGATCAGGTCCGGCACTTTCGGCGAGCCGTTTTCCCACACCAGCAGCATCGAGCGCTTCGGTGAGAAGCCCTGGTGGCGGATGTCGGCGGGCATGCAGGCGACGTCGCCCGCCTTCATCGCCACCACCGCCTTCGGCCGGCCGGTGACGCCGTCCTTGATGTTCCAGGTGATCTGGTCGGAGAGCTGGATGAACCATTCGCAGCGGTCGTTGCCGTGCTCGACCGGCAGGATGTATTCCTCGGTGGTCGGGCAGAACAGGCTGTCCTTCACCACCGAGCAGACCGAGGGGTTCCAGGTCACGTCGGAGCGCGACAGGTAGCCGAACAGGTTGAAGGCCTGCACCTCGGCCTCGAAGCCGGGCTCGGCGTGCACTTCCGGCTGGTCCTGGGCGACGTCGTCGAACATCGTGTTGACCGGGAAGCCGCTCGCATCGGTGCGCAGCGGCGTGTCACCGGGCATGCCGACCATGCGGCGCGCGGTAACGCGTTGGCGGCTGACCGCGTCGTCGTTGTCACCGTTCTTGGTGCCCCAGGGCACGCCGGTCTCGCGCGGGGCGGCGAAGGGGTCGAAGCCTTCGTTGGTCCAGTCCGAGACCATCTCCTTGAAGATCGCCATCAGCTCGTCGGCGCGGAAGCGTTCGACGTAGTCGCGGCCTTCGGAGGTATAGGCCTCGTTCAGCGCGCCGTAGAACATGTCGACCTCACCGTAGAAATTGGTGGTGCCGAAGACCGGGTCGAAGTTCACCGTGCCGTAGAAGAAGCCCCAGGCCACGTCGCGCATCAGCGCGCGCAGGAAGGCGTCGACCGACATCGTGTGGGTGCCCTTGGGGGTCGATATATAGGCAAAATACTCGTCGCGGCGGAAGCCGAACTTGCCGGCCTCGAACGCCTTGTAGCCGGTCACGTTGTCGGCCGGGTCAACCTTGTAATGGGCCTCGAGCGGCAGGCCGCGCGGGTTGCTGATCATCGTGTCGCCGATGTCTTCCTTCATCGCCATCTGTCTGTCTCCTTCGCGCGGGGTGGTTACTGCTGGCAGATCTCGGCCCATTTGTGGACCGTTTCGGGGCCGTCGATGGTCTGCACCATCAGCGTCGCGGGCTTTTCGGCGGTGAACCGGTAGGCGGCGCCGACCGGCAGCAGCGCCATGTGGCCGCGGCCGAGCTTGATCGTGCCCATCTTCTTTCCGGCCGGATCGCCGGCGAGGCGCACCGCGCCCTCGCTCTCGGGGTCGACCACCGCGTCGGGGTCGTCGAGCTTCACCAGCTCGACCGTCACCGGGTAATCCATCGCCACGGCGAACTCGTCATGGGCGGCCGAATACCAGGGCGAGGTGCCCTCGGCGCGGACGCTCTCGATCACGTATTCGAAGTTCTTCGCGATCGCGACCCGCTCGTAGGGCTTCGCCGTCGCGGCCACTTCGAACATGTTTGAAAACACGTAGTTTTTCTTGTTGTCCTGGCTGATGATCGTGATCGACCCGCTGTCGTACTCGTCGATCGCGGCATAATCCGTGGTATATTGGCTCACGGTCGCTCCTCCCATTTGTAGCGCGCGCGGCCGGACCGAAACGGGAAATGTTCGGATATCGAACCGCGGTTCATATTGCGAACGCTGCGCCCTTCCAGTAATCTCGTCAACACGCGAGCGGTCAAAATGTTCGCATGTCGGTCATTTGTTCGATATGCGGACGAAAACGCGGCGAAACGGGAAGAGAGACGGAAGAGAGACGGTTGCATGACGGTTCTGGAGCCCATCGAAAAATCGAATCGTGACTTCGTCGGGTCGCTGGCCAAGGGGCTCCGCGTCCTGCGCGCGTTCAACGACGAGCATGACCGGCTGACGCTGTCCGACATCGCCCGGCTGGTCGATCTGCCGCGCGCCGGGGCCCGGCGGCTTCTGCTCACGCTGCATGCGCTGGGCTACGTCAAGACCGACGGCAAGTTCTTCTTTCTCTCGCCCAAGGTGCTCGAACTCGGGTTCAGCTACCTCAGCTCGCAGCATTGGCTCACCATCGCCTCGCCGGTGCTCGAGGGGCTGCGCGACGCGCTCGACGAGGCGGTGTCGGTCACCACGCTGGAAGGCTCAGAAGTGGTCTATGTCGCGCGCTACCCGGTCGACCGGGTGATGACGCTGGCGATGGACATCGGTTCGCGCAAGCCCGCCTATTGCACGGCGATGGGGCGGGTTCTGCTCGGCGGCCTGCCCGAGACCAAGGCGCGCGAGATCCTCGGCGCGAGCGACATGCGGCAGTTCACCACCAACACCCGGCACACGATCAACGACGTGTGCGAGGCGGTGCATGACGTGCGCGAGAAGGGCTATTGCCTGATCGACCGCGAGCTCGAAGACAGTCTCGTCGCGATCTCGGTGCCCTTGCGCAACTACCACGGCGAGATCCTCGCGGCGGTCAACGTCTGCGGCCATCCGGGCAACCTTACGCTCGCCGATCTCGAAGCCCGTTGCCTGCCGGCGCTGCAGGAGGCGACGCGCAAGATCGCGCAGATGCTGGTCTGAGCGTGGCCGAAGAGGTCCGCAGCACGATCCAGAAGCGCGATGCACGGGGCGAGGTGCGCCACGGCGGCGAGTGGCTCGCGATCTGGTCCGATCCCGACAGTCTCAAGACCGACGCCGAGCGGCGGGCCGATGTGGCGGCCCAGAGCAGGGCGGGCGATCTGCACCGGCAGATGATCGCTTCGGCGCGCTCGCTTTCGGGCGATCCGGGGCTCGATCTCGCGCTGCCCGAGACCCATGGGGCGGCGCGGCTCGGCGCGCTCCGGGGCGAGGCCGATGCCGCTGCCGCCTGGCACCGCTACCACGACGCCGATCTGCACCAGCGGCTGCGGCCCGACGATCCGGATGCGGCGCGGCTCTTCGAGCTTCTGGAGCGCGCGCGCTGCGAGGGGCGGGCGGCGCGGGCCTACCCCGGCCTCGTCGCCAATCTCACCGCCCGCCATCTCGACCGGCTGGCGCGGGCCGATCTGCTCGCCGCGCATCTCGCCGCGCTCATCCCGCTCGCCGAGGGGCTGCGGATGGTGCTGCGCGACAGATTCGCGGACCTCGACGAGCCCTCCGTGCAGACCGCGGGCTTCCGGATGTGGGACAGCTGGCTCCGCGCTCGGTTCGCGCCGCTGTTCGACGCACTTTCCGCCCTGCTCGACGACCAGCAGGTCTACGCCAGCGCCGCGCTGGCACTGATCGACGCGCTGTTCGCTGAGCTTCCGTCGCGCGGGCGGCATCTGCGCCGGCTGGAGCCGACGGCGCCCGACGAGACCCCGGGCGAGGCGGGCGACGCGCTGCGCGAAGCCGACGATCCGGCGCGCGCGGCATTGTTCGATCCAGGCGACGAGACCGGGCTCGCGCCGGAGCGCGAGGCCCGGATCATCGAGGCCGGGTCGGTGCCGCCCGCGCCCTACCGGGCCTTTACCACGCGCTACGACCGGGTCGTCCGGGCGGAAGATCTGTTCGACCGGGCCGCACTGGTCGCGAGCCGCCACGCGCTCGACGCCCGCCGCGCCGCCTACCGGCGCGAAGTCACCAGGCTTGCCGGCAAGCTCCAGCGCCGGTTGCTCGCGCGGCAGGCGCGGCAGTGGGAATTCGACCTCGACGACGGTCTGATCGACGCGTCGCGGCTCGACCGGGTGGTGCTCTCGCCCGGCTTCGCCGCCGCCTACAAACAGGAGGCCGAGAGCCGGTTCCGCGACACGCTGGTGACGCTGCTCATCGACAATTCCGGCTCGATGCGCGGCAAGCCGATCGAGACCGCCTGCATCACCGCCGATATCGTCGCCGCCGCGCTCGAACGTTCCGAGATCGCCTGTGAAGTGCTCGGCTTCACCACCGCCGCCTGGAAAGGCGGGCAGGCGGCGCGCGACTGGAAAGCGGCGGGGCGGCCCGCGAACCCCGGCCGGATGGGCGAGCTTCTGCACATCGTCTACAAGGATGCCGAGACGCCCCTGCGGCGGGCCCGCGACGCGCTCTGCGCGATGCTGTCGCCATCGCTTCTGAAGGAGAATGTCGACGGCGAGGCGCTGGCCTGGGCAGCGGCGCGGATGTTGCGCGCACCGCAGGCGCGGCGGCTCCTGATCGTGGTCTCGGACGGCGCGCCGGTCGACCAGGCGACACTCGAGGCGAACGACGACAAGCGGCTGCTCGACCGGTCCTTGCGCGACACGATCGGCTGGATCGAGTGCGAGACGCGGATCGAGCTCGCCGCCATCGGCGTCAAGCACGACGTGGGCGCCTATTACCGCAACGCGATCCGGATCGACGGCGCCGAAGAGCTCGCCGATGCGGTTATCGCGCTGATCGACCAGGGCCTCGACGCTCGCTAGGCCCTGCGGCGGGGCGCGCTTGCCTGTTCCCGGTGCGGCGGCCGGGGCGGCGCCCTGTGCTACAGCACGGTGGCAAGAGCGGGCGTTGGGGGATGTGGAAGGCGGGGGGCGTGACCGCTTGCGGCGCGTTCCGCCTTCGGCGACAAGACCGGGGAAGAGCGGGACGGGGGCGATGACCCAGGCGGCGATCATCAGGAACGGCAGGGGCAGTATGAGGGCCGGCGAAGTTGGGCCGGTCTGCCCGTTCGCGCGCGTCGGAACGCCATGGCACAGCGCCTGATCCCGCCCGACATGCCGGATGATCCGCCCGGCGCGCCTCCCGACTGGCGGGTCGGGCTCATCGGCAAGGGCATCGGTCTGTCGCGGACGCCAGCCATGCATGTGGCGGAGGCCCAGGCCCAGGGACGGCATCTGCGCTACGACCTGATCGACCCCGACGCGATGGAGGGGCCGGAGCCGTCGCTTGCCGAAATGATCGACGCGGCCGAGGCGGCGGGGTTCGCCGGGGTCAACGTCACCTACCCGTACAAGAAGGCGGCGGTCGGGCTCGTCGACGCGCTCTCGGACGCCGCGCGCCGGGTGGGGGCGGTGAACACATTGGTGTTCGACGGTGGATGGCGGCGCGGGCACAACACCGATGCCTGGGGGTTCGCCGAGAGCCTGCGCCTTGGCCTGCCGGGCGCGCGCAAGGGCCAGGTGCTGTTGCTGGGCGCCGGCGGGGCGGGGGGCGCGGTGGCGCATGCGCTGAAAGCGTCGGGGGTCGCCGTGCTCGGCATCCACGATCTCGACCGCGCGGCGGCCGAGCGCCTCGCGGCGGAGGTCGGGGGGCAGGTCGTCGATGACCTCGCCCGTGCCGCGAAGGTCGCGGACGGGATCGTCAACGCGACGCCGATGGGCATGGTGAAGCTGCCGGGCAGCGCGATCGACACGGGGTTGCTCGCGCCCCGCCACTGGGTGGCGGATATCGTTTATTTTCCGCTTGAAACCGCGCTGCTGCGCGCGGCGCGGCGGGCCGGGTGCCGAACGCTGTCCGGTGAGGGCATGGCGGTCTTTCAGGCGGTGCGGGCGTTTGCGCTGTTCACCGGGCTCGAGGCTGACGCGAACAGGATGCGGGCGACGTTCGCGGGGTTCGACCCGGCCGGGTAGCCGGGGCGGAGGGCGAGCGGCGCGAGCCTAGCGGTCCTGACCCAGCGCCTCGAGGTAGCGGCCGTAGGCGTTCTTGCCGAACAGCTTGGCGCGCGCGTCGAGGCCGGCGCGGTCGATGAAACCGCGGTCGAAGGCGATCTCGTCGGGCGAGCCCACCTGCTGGCCCTGACGCTCGGTGAGGGTTCGGACGAAATTGCCGGCGTCGAGCAGGCTGGCGTGGGTGCCGGTGTCAAGCCAGGCATAGCCGCGGCCCATGGTCTCGACGCGGAGTTCACCGGCGGCGAGGTAGAGCGAGAGCAGATCGACGATTTCAAGCTCGCCGCGGGGCGAGGGTTTCACCGTCTTGGCCAGCTCCGGCGCTCGCCCGTCGAGGAAGTAGAGCCCGGTGACGGCGTAGTTCGACGGCGGCACCGCCGGTTTCTCGACGATCTGGCCCACCTTGCCCTCGGCATCGAAGCCGACCACGCCGTAGCGCTGCGGGTCGGAGACCCGGTAACCGAACACGGTGCCGCCTTCGGTATTCGCGTTGGCGGCCGCGAGCCGTTCGGGCAGGCCGTGGCCGAAGAAGATGTTGTCGCCCAGCACCAGCGCTGACGGCGCGCCGGCGAGGAACTCCTCGGCCAGCAGGTAGGCCTGGGCGAGCCCGTCGGGCGAGGGCTGGACGATGTAGGTGAAGGACAGGCCCCATTGGCTGCCGTCGCCGAGCAGGCGCTGGAACTGGGCCTGGTCGTCGGGCGTGGTGATGATCGCGATCTCGCGGATATCGGCCAGCATCAGAACGCTCAGCGGATAATAGATCATCGGCTTGTCGTAGACCGGCAGGAGCTGCTTCGACACCCCCATGGTGATCGGGTAAAGCCGGGTGCCCGAGCCGCCGGCAAGGATGATCCCTTTGCGTTGCATCTGTCGTGTTCCTGCTCTGTCTCCCGGCCGCGCCGGGCCTTCACGGCTGACCTTCCATACCGCCCGCAGTCGCCCGCCTTCAACCGGCGTCGTGGTGCGGGCCGGTCGGGCGGTGCCGGGCGGCGCGGGCTGTCCGCCCTACGAGGTCGGGGGCGTTTCTACCGGGTAGTCGCAGCCGGTGTAATTCTGGTCGAAGCATTCGTCGGCACGTTTCTGGGCGCGCAGCACGTCGGAGGGGTGCATCTTCTTGGCCACCGCATCGCGCAGGGCGAAGGCCTCGGTCACGCCGTTGGCGCCGGCGATGTTCAGCCAGATATGGGCGTAGAAATAATCCTGCGGCGTGCCGGTGCCCTCGGCGGTGAGGAAGCCCAGGCGAAACTGCGCGGGCACGTCGCCCTGGAGGGCGGCCAGCCGATAGAGTCGCACCGCTTCGACGTCGTCCTCGTCGACGTAGACGCCATGCTCGTACATATAGGCGAGGGAACGTTGTGCCACCGGGTGGCCGATCTCGGCCAGCGGTTGCCATTCGGCGAAAGCAGCCTCGAATTCGCCGCCGTCCCAATACGACTGGCCCTTGTCGAAATCCTGCGCCAGAACCCCGGCGGGGAGCGTGGCGATCGCGAGGGCGAGCCCCGTGCGTTTCCAAACCTTCATGTCGCGACCTCCATCGCACTGCACTCCTGGCCGCGCGCCTTCGGCGGGCCGTTTGCGTCCGGCAAGGGGTCCCAACCGGGAAAGCCGGCGCGTCGGGCTCCGGATTACCGACGAAACGTGTCCAATTTGTGCCCTTTGCATGGATTGACTGGGAAATCGGGGGCAGGCGGCCAGGGCCGGCCGCGCGCGCGGGGGGCGGAGGCGCCGGCCGGGGGGATGCGGGGCCGTCGGTCGACGGGAGCCGACTTGCATCCCCACCTGCGCCGGGCGTAGACAGGCCGCAGCAAGGAAGACTTAGATGGCGGAACACGATCCCGACGCGAGCTGGTTTCTCGCCCAGGTGAAACCCAATTCGGTGAACATCGCCAAACGGAACCTCGAACGCCAGGGGTTCGCGACCTTCCTGCCGACGGCGGAGGAGACCCGCAAGCGCGGCAGTCGCTTCGTCACCGCCGAACGGCCGCTGTTCCCCGGCTACATCTTCGTCGCCTTCGACGTGGCCGAGGGGCTGTGGCGGGCGGTGAACTCGACGGCGGGGATCACCCGGCTGGTGAGCTTCGGCCGCGAGCCCGCGCCGGTGCCACGCGACCTCGTCGACCAGCTCATGCGGCGTTGCGAGGCGTCGGGACGGCTGATCCCGGCGGAAGCGCTGCGCGAGGGCGACAGGGTGCGGGTCACCAAGGGGCCGTTCGCCGATTTCGTCGCCGAGATCGAGACCATCGCGCCCGACCGGCGGGTCTGGGTGCTGATCGAGATCATGGGCGGGCAGACGCGCATGGCGGTGGGGGCCGATCAATTGCGCTCGGTCGAGCGTTAGGTCGCCGGGCGGGCAGGACCGGGGCCCCAGCGCCTCACGTATCGTTGGCGAGTTCGCCCTCGCCGCTCCAGCCGCTGGCCTCGGCGCGCGCCACCGCCTTGCGCTGGATCGCGAGGTATCTTTCATGCAGCTCGGGCGGCATCGCGCCGACCCGGAAGCCGTGTTTCTCCCATTCGGCGTTCACCTTCACCCAGAGCGCTTCGATCTGGTGGGTGTGCCAGCCTTCGCAGGTCTCGGTCTCGGGGATGAGGCCGAAGACCCAGGCGTCGCGGATGATCTTGGCGGTGGGCGACATGCCGTCGCCGCGGTCGTTGTCGATACCTTCGTAGGTGCGGGGCGCGCCCATGTCTGTCTCTCCCTAGGCCGTGAGGCTTGCGAACAAGGTCGGCAGCTTCTCGGGCAGCCGGTCGACATGATCGACAATAGTGTAATTGTTCTGGCCGAAAATACGTTTCACATAGGCATCGGCATTCGGATCGAGGGTGAGGCAATAGGTGAACACGCCTTTGCCGGCCAATTCCTCCACCGCCTTGCGGGTGTCGTGACGCAGGTGCTGGGGATCGCGCTCGTCGATGTCGGCGGGTTCGCCGTCGGTCACCAGAAGGATGAGCTTGCGCCGTTCGGGCTGTTTCAGAAGCCCCGCGCCGGCATGGCGCAACGCCGCGCCCATCCGGGTCGAGAGCCCGCCCTTCATGCCGTCAAGCCGCGCCATCGCTTCGGTGTCGAAGCCCTGGGCGAAATCCTTGAACCTGTAATAATGCACGTCGTGGCGACCGTCGGATGCGAAGCCGTGCACGGCGAAGGGATCGCCGATGCCCTGGATCGCGGTGGCGACAAGGGTGGCCGCCTCGCGGGTGAGTTCGAGCACGGTCTTGTCCGAGCCCTCCATCTTGTCGTTGGTGCTTTCCGACAGGTCTAGCAGCACGGTCACCGCGAGGTCGCGCGACTTGATGACGTTGCGCATGGTGATGCGCGGGTCGGGCTGCACGCCCATACGGATCGAGATCATCGCGTCGACGGCGGCGTTGATGTCGATCTCATCGCCGTCTTCCATGCCGCGCACCCGCTGGACGCCGGCAGGCGAGAGCAGGTCGATGATCTGGCGGATGCGGTGGGCGACGGGCTTGTACTCGGCAAGGATCGCTTCGACGGTGCCGGCGTCGCCTTTCGTGGCGCGGCGCTCGTAGACCGTGGCCCAGTCGGGGCGGAACAGCTGCACCTGGTAGTCCCATTCGGGGTAATGGTAGGGCGGCGAGATCGGCTCCTTGCCCCACATGTCGTTGTGCGAGACCGTGGCTTCGCCCGCGTCCTCGTAGGGCATGAAGGTGTCCTTGCCGACCCAGATCTCCTGGGCGTCGTCGCCCGCCAGCTCGACGTCGACCTCGTTGGCCAGCTCGATCGCCGAAACATACTTGCGCACCTGGCGCTGGCTCGCGGGGATGTATTCGGCGCCGTGCTCGTCCCAGTTGAACTCCTCGAATTCCCAGACGAAGCGGTTGTCGTCGCGGTAGGGGATGCGGAGCGCGTTGAGGATGCGCAAGCTGGGCACGTCGCGGGTGGCGGCGAAGACGTGGTAGAGCTCCATTCCGAGGTGCCACGAGAGCTGGTTGTCCATCGACCGGGTTTCCATCTCGGCGTGGAACTTCGCGCCGAGCGCGTCGAGCCCGGCGTGGCCGGTGGCGGCGGCGGGGTCGTTCAACAGATGCGCGAAGGCTTCGAGGGCTTCGACGGTGGGGTGCTCGGGGCGCGCGTCGTGGCGCAGGCCGAGGAGCCCGCCCCAGAGCTTGGCGAGGCCCGGAAACTCGCGGGCGGCGCAATACTCGACGCGGGCGTCTTCGACCAGGCCGATGAAAAACATCTGCGCCTGGCTCAGTTGCTCGGCCGAGATCGCGGCGCGGGAGTACATGATATGGGCGGCCAGATGCGCGGTCATCGCCCGGTAGAGGTCGTGTCCCTTCACCCCGGCGATGTCGTCCACCGCGTCGGGCAGGTGCATCACATGGGCGTCGATATAGGGGCGGAAGCCCTCGTAATCGGCCGCCGTGGGGCGCAGGAAGAAGTCGCGGCCCCAGAGCGCGCGCAGGTAAAAGTTGAGCTTGCGTTGGGTGTCGATGAACAGCGTGCCGCGGCGCTCCTGCTGGAACACCTTGCGGCTGTCGGCGCTGTCGAGGGCGAAGTATTTGGTCAGGTTGGGCAGATCGCGCCGGTAGGCCTCGGCGCCGAAATTGGCCCAGCGTTTGAGGCCCGAGAGGGTGAGCTTCGAGAGCAATTCGTCGATGATCCCGAGCATCGGTCTGAGGCCACGGGCGGCCTTGGCCGAGAGCTGGTGGATGAGCTGGAGATAGCCGCGCAGTAGCTCGGGGTCGCCGAGGCGGCGGGCGGCGGTGGGCAGGCTCGCGAACATCAGCGCGATGACGTCGCCGGAGGTCATCGACGAGAGCTTCATCGCTGCCGCGACGCAATCGCGGATCACGTCCTCGCCGCATTCCTTGGCGACGGCGGGCATGTTCTCGATATAGGCGAGCACGAGGTCGTGGCCGCGGCCGAGGTTGCACAGGCCCTTCGCGCCTTCCATGAGGTCCGACAGCCCCTGGGCCGACATCACCTTGGCGGCCTCGTGGAAGCTCGCCTCGACGGTGTCGAAATCCTCGGGCGCCTTGGCGAAACAGGCCCGGTAGTCTTCGAGATCGACGGTCATTGGACAGTCCTCGGGGGTTCGGAAAGCCGCCTCGAAGCGGCTTGGAAAGGCGTTTCGAAACGCCTTTCCCGCGGCGTCACACGAAGAAGGTCTCCACCGCCGCGATCAGCGTCTCGCGCATGTCGGGATCGTCGGTGAGCGGGGTGACCAGGGTCATCAGGCAAGCCGATTTCGGGTCGACCCCCTCGGCGATCATCTGGCCGGCATAGACCAGGAGCCGGGTCGAGATGCCTTCGTCGAGCCCGTGGCCCTTGAGGTTGCGGGTGCGGTGGGCGATCTGCACGAGTTTCTCGGCCACGGACGGGTCGGCGCCGGTCTCCTTGGCGACGATCTCGGCTTCAAGGGCGGCATCGGGATAGTCGAAGTCGAGCGCGGCGAAGCGCTGCTTGGTCGATTGCTTGAGATCCTTCATCAACGACTGGTAGCCCGGGTTGTAGGAGATCACGAGCTGG
>JAGRMO010000028.1:0-7633 GCA_020441205.1 Maritimibacter sp. | reverse complement strand
AGCGGGTGGATCACCACGGTGGTGTCCTGGCGGGCCTCGACGATTTCGTCGAGATAGCAGATCGCGCCGATCCGGGCCGCGGTGGTGAGCGGGCCGTCCTGCCATTTGGTGCCGTCCTTGTCGAGCAGGAAGCGGCCGACCAGGTCGGAAGCGGTCATGTCCTCGTTGCAGGCGACGGTGATGAGCGGGCGGCCCAGTTTCCAGGCCATGTATTCGACGAAGCGCGATTTGCCCGCGCCGGTCGGCCCCTTCAGCATCACCGGCATGCGGCGGGCATAGGCGGCCTCGTAGAGCGAGACCTCGGCGCCGGTTTCCTTGTAGAAAGGCTCCTTGGCGACGGTGAACTGGCTTGCGCCTTGCAGTGTCATTTTCCCCTCCCTGGGAAGCCCCGGCCCGGGAAGGAGCGGGCCGGGGCAGGGTGCTCAGACGGGGTTACCGCGATAGACGACCATCTCGGTGCCCTTCGACTGGGCGTAATTGTCGTAGCCGACGAGGCGGACGTGGTTGTTGGGGTGGGCCTTGTGGCAGGCCTCGGCCTCGGCGAGGATCCGGTCGACGTCGGTTTCGCCGAACATCGGCAGTTTCCACATGTACCAGTAGCTGCCGGCGGCGTTCTCGGGCTCGGTGTGCTCGATCGCCGGGTTCCAGCCCTTCGAGACGATGTATTCCACCTGCTTGCGGGTGCGGGCGTCGTCCATCTCGGGGAGGTAGGAGAAGGTTTCGAATTTGCGGCTCTTCACGTCGGAGAGCGACGATTTGTAGTCCTGCATGTCAGCCATGGTCAGGCTCCTTTGTCTGTCTGGATCTGCGGCCCCGGCGGGGTGCCCCCGGGGCCGGCTTCAAGGGAAAGGATCAGCGGTGCTGCACGTCGAGCTTGTCGACGGTGTCGAACTCGAACTTGATCTCTTTCCAGGTCTCCATCGCGGTGGCGAGTTCGGGCGAGGATTTGGCGGCGTTGGTCAGGATGTCCTTGCCTTCCTTCTCGAGCTCGCGGCCCTGGTTGCGGGCCTCGACGCAGGCTTCCAGCGCCACCCGGTTGGCCGCGGCGCCGGCCGCGTTGCCCCAGGGGTGGCCCAGCGTGCCGCCGCCGAACTGCAGGACCGAGTCGTCGCCGAAGATCGAGACCAGCGCCGGCATGTGCCAGACGTGGATGCCGCCCGAGGCCACCGGGAACACGCCCGGCATCGAACCCCAATCCTGGTCGAACATGATGCCGCGCGAACGGTCTTCCTTGATGTAGCTGTCGCGCATGATGTCGATCCAGCCCAGCGTGGCCGCGCGGTCGCCCTCGAGCTTGCCGACGACGGTGCCCGAGTGCAGGTGGTCGCCGCCCGAGAGGCGCAGCATCTTGGTCAGCACCCGGAAGTGGATGCCGTGGTTCGGGTTGCGGTCGATCACCGCGTGCATGGCGCGGTGGATGTGCAGGAGCATCCCGTTGTCACGGCACCAGTTGGCGAGGCCCGTGTTGGCGGTGAAGCCCGCCGTCAGGTAGTCGTGCATGATGATCGGCGCGCCAAGCTCCTTGGCGTATTCGGCGCGCTTGAACATCTCGTCCGGGGTCGGCGCGGTCACGTTAAGGTACGAGCCCTTCTTCTCGCCGGTCTCGGCTTCGGCTTTCTGGATCGCTTCCATCACGTAGTCGTAGCGGTCGCGCCAGCGCATGAAGGGCTGCGAGTTGACGTTCTCGTCGTCCTTGGCGAAGTCGAGGCCGCCGCGCAGCACTTCGTAGACGGCGCGGCCGTAGTTCTTGGCCGAGAGGCCGAGCTTCGGCTTGATGGTGCAGCCGAGCATCGGGCGGCCGTATTTGTTCATCTTGTCGCGCTCGACCTGGATGCCGTTGGGGGGGCCGCCACAGGTCTTGACGTAGGCGATCGGAATGCGGACGTCTTCGAGGCGCAAGGCGCGGACGGCCTTGAAGCCGAAGACGTTGCCGACCAACGAAGTCAGGATGTTGACGACCGAGCCTTCTTCGAACAGGTCGATCGGGTAGGCGATGAAGGCGTAGAAGGCTTCGTCGTTGCCAGGCACGTCCTCGATCGCGTAGGCGCGGCCCTTGTAATAGTCGAGATCGGTCAGAAGGTCGGTCCAGACCGTGGTCCAGGTGCCGGTCGAGCTCTCGGCGGCGACGGCGGCGGCGGCCTCTTCACGCGGCACGCCTTCCTGCGGGATCACCTTGAAAACGGCGAGAAAATCGGTGTCGCTCGGGGTGTAGTCCGGCATCCAGTAGGTTTCGCGGTATTCCTTCACACCGGCTGTGTAGGTCTTGTTCGGATTGTCCTTGGGCATCTGGGTTTCTCTCCTCCCTTGATCGAACCTTGGCGGCAAGGTAATTGACCAATGAATTAGATAACACTAAATTGTTTTTATGAGTTGCATAGAGAAAGACTGATGCAAAAGATCGTCCCGCCCACGTTGCAGCAGATGCGCCTGTTCGAGGCGGTGGCGCGGCACGGCTCGATCACTCGGGCGGCGGAGGAGGTGAACCTCACCCAGCCGTCGGTGTCGATGCAGGTCAAGACGCTGGAAGAGAAGATCGGCCAGCCGCTGACCGAGGTTGTCGGCAAATCGCTGAGGCTCACTCGGGCGGGCGAGGAGGTGGCGCGGGCCTCGCGCGCCGTGTTGGCGCGGATCGAGGAGCTGGAGCTCACGCTCGCCGACATGAACCGTTCGGTCGGCGGGCCGCTCTCGGTCTCGGTGGTGTCGACGGCGAAGTATTTCGCGCCCCAGTTGCTCGGCGAGTTCAAGCGCCGGCATCCGAAGGTCGAACCCCGGCTGCAGATCACCAACCGCGCCCAGCTTGTCGAGCGGATCGCGCGCGACGCGGACGATCTCTACATCATGGGCCGCCCGCCCGAGGGCGAGGCGGTGGATGCCGATCCGTTTCTCGACCACACGATCGTGTTCGTCGCGCCGCCCGGCCACCCGCTGGTGGGGCGGCGGCACATTCCGCTCGGCCGGATGGCGGAGGAAAACGTGATCCGGCGCGAACGCGGCTCGGGTACCCGCGCGGCGGTCGAAACCCTGTGCGACGCGGCCAACGTCACACTCACCACGCATCTCGAATTCGACGATGTCGAGGCGATCAAGCAGGGTGTGATCTCCGGGCTCGGGGTGGCCTATCTGTCGTTGCAGGCGCTCAGGCTCGAACTGGCGGCGGGTGAGCTCGCGGTGCTCGATGTCGAGGGGTTTCCGATGCGCCGGCGCTGGTATGCCGTTCATCGCCAAGGAAAAAGGCTGTCGACGGCCGCGCAGGGTTTTCTCGAATTCCTCAAGGTCGACAGCCCGGAAGTGCTGCGTCCGGCGTTCGCCGGCGGCTCGGGCGGGTAAATCGGCGCGGCCTGGCGCGAGAGCGCGGGCCGGCCGGTCCCGGCCTTCGCGCTGCCGTCTTCGCGGGCGTTCGGCCCGCGGTTTGGGCGGGCCGCCGCCGCTCCGGCTATTCCGCATCGCCGATGCGCCTTTTCGGCTTCACCCGGTCCCGGCCCTGATCTAGATCAGATACAAACGCGCGCAACCCGTGCATTCCTGTCGCAAACCGCCCGAAGAAGGAGCCTGGATCCGTGCGCCTCACGACCCGCACCAACCTTGCTGTCCGCGCGCTGATGTATTGTGCGGTCAATACCGGGCGGATCGCCCGTTCGGCCGAGATCGCCGAGGCCTGCAATTCCTCGGCCAACCATCTCGCGCAGGTGGTCAACACGCTGCATGCGAACGGGTATCTCAACGCCACGCGGGGGCGCATGGGCGGCGTGTCGCTGGCGCGATCGGCGAGTTCGATCAACATCGGCGCGGTGTTCCGGCTGTTCGAGGCCGACGTGCCGTTCACCGAATGCTCGCAGCTCGAAACCAACACCTGCCCCCTGGTCAGCGCCTGCCGGCTGAAGCTCGCGATCCGGCGCGCGCTGGAAGCGTTCTACCGCGAGATGGATCTGGTCACGCTCGAAGACCTCGTGGTCGGCAACGGCCAGCTCGAAGAGCTGTTCCGGATGTCGGACATGACCGACGCGCTGGCCTGCCCGGCGTCGCAGAACGTGGCGCTGCGCAAGGTGTCGGCGGGCTGAGCGGGGACGCGACCGGTCGCGCGCCGATTGTGGGCAAAATGATATCGGGTCATCGCCCGGGTCGGGATCGTGCGGCCGGAGTCTGACGCGCGGGTCCGGTGGGCGGGCCGAATTTTACCATGCGATCAGGGGCCAAGCCGGCGCGGCTGATCTGCCGGGCGCGACGCCGGGCTGGGCGGGCAGGTTCGGGTCTTGGTCAAGGTTGCCGGCAGACGAGCTTGGAACGCCAGACCGCAAGGCGAGGGGCAACCGGGCGCTTTTCGCGCCATCCGGATGAACGGCGGAGCCGGCAGGATCGGCCCTTTCGCCCAAGCAGAGAAGGGATTTCGCGCCATTTGCGCAGTTCGGCCGTGGGATCGGCGGGTGGGCCGATGGTTGCCCAAGCCCGGCGCGCGGCGCGTTGACCTTGGGTCCGAGGCAAGGCGGGCGGGACGCCGGCCGCGCGGCAGGGGGCGGCTTGCTTCCTCGCTGTGGCTCTGTACGGCCGGGTGGTCAACGGCGCGGGATCGTTGCGCAGGTCGGCATCCGGCAGATCGGCGCCGTGGCCCCGTCAACGGGGGGCGCGGGTCTGGGGATAAAACTGTGGGCCGATGCCACGCGGACCCCGGTCGCGCCGCCTATTCGGCGGCGAAGGCGCGGATCGGCACGGTTGCGGTGATCTCGCCCGAGGTTTCGAAGCTGAAGGTGATCTCCAGGCTCTCGCCCTCGGTGAGCGGGCCGGTGAGGCCCATCAGCATCACGTGGAGCCCGCCCGGGGCCAGCACCGTTTCGCCACCGGCGGGGATGTCGAGCGCGGGCACATGCCGCATCTGCATCACCCCGTCGGTCTCGACGTTCTCGTGGATCATCACCTGCGCCGCGGCGGGCGAGCTTGCGCCGATCAGCCGGTCGGCGGGGCCGGTCGAGCGCAGGGTGGCGTAGGCCGCGCCCGACATCGCGCCGGGCGGGGTGGCGCGGGCGTAGGCGTCGACGATCTCGACCGCGGGCTCTGGCCCGGCGAAGGCGTGGCCCGCCAGGAGCGGGGTGACGGCGAGGGCGGCGATGAGGCGGCGGCGGTCGATCATGATGCGGGGCTCCGGATGGGGTCCGCGCCTGCCTGCCGCCGATTGTTGTCGCGGTCAAGCCCGGCGTCGCGGCGGCTCGGCCGGGAGCCGCCGGATCAATGTTTGGCGAACAGCCAGGGCTTCAGCAGGGCGGTCACCCGGGGCATCACCAGATAGGTCATCAGCGAGACCTGGATCACCGCGATGGTGAGGGTGCGCAGCCAATGCGGCCAGGCGGTGGTGAGCGGCAGGATGACGAGCTGCAGCGGGTAGACGATGACGAAAACCACGGCGATCAGCACCAGCGCCATCTTCCAGCGCGGGGCATGGGCGGCGGCGGGCACTTCGGGCAGGTCGAACCAGACTTCGAGCCCGGTCACCCGCTTGCGCTCGACCTCGCCCTCGGTGATGCCTTCGAGCTTGGCGATCCAATGGGCGCGTTCGGGCGAGTTTTCCCAGGCCGCGGCATGGGCGTCGCTGTCGAACCGGTAGATCAGCACGTAGCGGCCGCCGGTCTGGGCCGAGGGCCTGAGAATGTTGATCCCCTGGTGGCCTTCGTAGGCGGTGGCGGCGGCGGCGATGCCGTGCAGCCAATCCTCGTATTCCGCCTCGCGCCCGGGGCTCACGCGGCGCGAGACCGAAACGGTGACCGGCCCGCCGTCGCTGGCGGGCGTGGTGTGGGTGGGGTCGCTCATCTGGTTCTCGACCTGCATTTGGGTTCGGCGATGGCGCGGTCCGTCGGCGGCACCGGTTCAGTCTCCGACCGAGAGCGCGACCGTGCCGAGGGTCTGGACCTGCAGCTCGATCCGCTGGCCCGGGGCGACCGGCACGGCGGCGGTGGCGGCACCGGCCAGCACGATGTCGCCGGGGCGCAGCTCCTCGCCCGCCTGCGCCACCATCCGGGCGGCGGCCACGAGGGCGCGCAGCGGGTGGCCGAGGATCGCGGCGGACGAGCCGGTCTCGGCGACGCGGCCGTCGACGGTGAGCACTATGCCGAGGTTGGCGATGTCGGTGCCGGGGGCCGACGGCGGGCCGATGACGAAGCCAGACGACGAGGAATTGTCGGCGATCACGTCGCCGAGGTCGAACTTGAAATCGCGGTAGCGGCTGTCGATGATCTCGAGCGCGGGGGCCACCGCCTCGACCGCGGCCAGCGCCTCCATCGCCGAGACCGCGCCGGCGAGCGGCGCCTTCATCAGGAAGGCGATCTCGGGCTCGACCCTCGGGTGGACATAGGCGGCACGGCCGATCTTTCCACCGTCCTCGACGCGCATCGCGTCGGTGAGCCGGCCCCAGGTCACGTCGTCGACGCCCACCTGGGCCATCTTTGCGCGCGATGTGAGGCCCATCTTTACGCCGATACGGCGCTCGCCCCGGGCATAGCGGCGCGCGAGCGAGAGCGCCTGGACCTTGTAGGCCTCCACCGGCGTGAGCGCGGCCGTGTCCGAGATCTGCGCCACCGCCTGCGCGGTGCGGGCGGCCTCGTCGAGCAGTTCCGCCAGTTGTTCCAGATCGGCCATGGTCAGATCTTTCCGAAGGCGGCGCGGACCGAGCCGAGCCCGTTGATCCGCGCCTCGAAGACGTCGCCGGGGGCGGCATCGACCATCGGCCCGAGCGCGCCCGAGAGCACCACGTCGCCGGGGCCGAGCGGCTGGCCGGCCTTGGCCATCGTGCGGGCGAGCCAGAGCGTGGCGTTGAGCGGCGAGCCCATGCAGGCGGCGCCGGCGCCGGTGCTCACCGGCTCGCCGTTCTTGGTCAGCACCATGCCGCAGAGCCGCGGGTCGAAATCGCCGGTGCGGCGCGGGGTCTGGCCGAGCACGTAGAGACCGGACGAGGCGTTGTCGGCGATGGTGTCGGCGAGGCGGATGTCCCAGCCGGCGATGCGCGAGCCGACGATCTCGATCGCCGGTAGGACGAAGCCGATGGAGGCGAGCAGATCGACCATCTGGATATGGCCGCCCGACAGGGGCGCTGCCATAACGAAGGCGACTTCCGCCTCGACCTTGGGCTGGTGGCAGCGGTCCCAGGCGATCTCCTCGCCGTCGAGCACTTCCATGTCGTCGAACAACATGCCGAAATCGGGCTGGTCGACGCCGAGCTGCGCCTGCACACTCTTCGCGGTGAGCCCGATCTTGCGGCCCGACAGCACCCGTTCCTCGTCGCCGAGCAGGCGACGGGTGTTGATCTCCTGCACCGCATAGGCGGCCTCGACGTCATCGGCGCCGATCAGGTCGCGCACCGGGGCGCAGGGGATGCCGCTCCTGGCTGCGGTCCACAGCCGGTCGGCGGCTTCCTCTATCTTCGCTCGGTCCATCTCCGGCCTCAGAGCTTGACGCAGACGTTGGACAGCTCGGAGTAGAACTCGAGCCCGTGCACGCCGCCCTCGCGGCCGATGCCGGATTGCTTCGAGCCGCCGAAGGCGGTGCGCAGATCGCGCAGGAACCAGGAGTTGACCCAGGCGAGGCCGACGTCGATCTGGCGCGCGACCCTATGGGCGCGGGTCAGGTCCTCGGTCCAGATCGCGGTGGCGAG
>JAGRMO010000169.1:15182-24857 GCA_020441205.1 Maritimibacter sp. | reverse complement strand
GAGAAGATGCCGAGCTCGGTGAAATTCGGCGCGCGGTTCAGGATGCGCAGGATGTTGGCGTATTCGTCGGGTTTGATCCCGTGGGCGGCGATCAGGTCTTCGGTGATGTCCGGTTCTTGCATGGCGTCCCCCGTGCTGGCCGATCTCATAGGACAACGGGCGGACGAGGAAAAGGGTGGGGCGGGCGCGTGAAATTTTTTTCGCGTCCGGTGTCGAAAAACCGGTCGGCCGGACGTCCTTGGGTCACGAGGTGATCGGAAAGGAGATCGACATGTTTGAGACCACCGCAGTCTACGCCGCCGCCCTGGCGGTTGTGGGAGGGGTGCTGGCGGCACGGGTGAGCGTCACCCGGGCGAAGACGAAGGTGAGCCTCGGTCCGGGCAACGATCCGACGCTGCTGGTGCGGATACGCCAGTTCGGCAATTTCGCCGAAAACGTGCCTCTCGCCCTGGTGTTGATGCTGCTCGCTGAAGCCCAGGGGCTCGGTGCCGGCTGGCTTCATGCGGCCGGGGCCCTGTTGCTGGCCGCCCGCCTCGTGCATCCGTTCGGCCTCGACGCCGCGCGGGTGGCGACGCCTGCGCGCATCGCCGGCGCCACCGGAACCCGGATCGCCATGGTGATCCCGGTGGTGGCAATCCTGGCGCATGCGTTTGGCTTCTGACCTTGCCCTCCGGGCAAAAACCTTCAACCTGACCAAAAGGAGAAAGCAATGAAGTACATGGCTCTGATCTACGATTCCGCCCGCCCCGAAGACGATCCGGTGCCCGGCACGCCCGAATTCGAGGCCTATATGGCGCCCTGGATCGCGCTGAACCAGCGGCTGCACGAGGATGGCGTCTATGTCGCCGGCGAGGCGCTGTTGCCGGTCGAGACCGCGACCAGCCTCCGGGTGCGGGGCGGCAAGACCGAGACGATGGACGGCCCCTTTGCCGAGACCAAGGAACAGCTCGGCGGGTTCTACATCATCGACTGCCCCGATCTCGATGCGGCGCTGAAATACGCGGCGATGATTCCGGTGGCCGAGACCGGCACGATCGAGCTGCGGCCGGTGATGGAATTGCCAGAGTGAACCCAGAGGCGGCCGTGGGCGGCGATCCTCGCGCGATCCTCTCGCGGGTGATGGAAGCAGACCATGGCCGCCTGCTGGCCGCGCTGGTGGCGCGGGTCGGCGATTTGCAGCTCGCCGAGGACTGCCTCCAGGGCGCCTGCGAGAAGGCGGTGGTGCATTGGGGGCGTTCGGGCGGGCCGGAGAACCCCGTTGCCTGGCTACTTCGTGTGGGGCAGCGGCTGGCGATCGACCGGTTCCGCAAGGAAGCGCGGTTTCGCGACCGGGCGCGCGAGATCGCGATGCTGGCCGAGGAAGAGGCCGAGATCGGCGCCGCGCCGGAGATACCGGACGAGCGGCTGCGGATGATCTTCACTTGCTGCCACCCGGCGCTCGAGCAGAAGAGCCGGGTGGCGCTCACACTGCACACGCTGGGCGGGCTGACCACCGAAGAGGTGGCGCGGGCGTTTCTCGACCGGCCCGCGACCATGGGGCAGCGCCTCAGCCGGGCCAAGCGCAAGATCCGCGACGCGGGGATCGCCTATGCCGTGCCGGAGGGGCCCGACCTGCCCGAGCGGCTGGGTTCGGTGCTCGACGTGATCTATCTGGTCTTCAACGAGGGCTACGCCGCGACGGCGGGCGAGGCGCAGTTGCGGGTGGACCTGTGCGAAGAGGCGATCTACCTCGCGCGGCTGGTCCAGAGGCTGTTTGCGGACCAGCCCGAGGCGGCGGGCCTGCTGGCGCTTCTGCTTCTCACCCATGCGCGCAGGCGAGCGCGGGTGGACGCGGCGGGCGTCTATGTGCCGCTGAGCGAACAGGACCGGGGGCTTTGGCAGGCGGACTTGATCGCCGAGGGCTCCGGTCTGGTGGAGACGGCGCTCTCGCAGGGGCGGGTCGGGCGGTTTCAACTCCAGGCGGCGATCGCGGCGCTGCATGGCGAGGCGCGAGTGGCGTCGGAGACCGACTGGGCGCAGATCGTGGCGCTCTACCGGCTGCTCGCGCGGCTCGACCCGTCGCCGGTGGTGCGGCTCAACCTCGCGATGGCGGCAGCTGAGATGGACGGGGCGGCGGCGGCGCTCGCGGCGCTCGACGGGCTTTCGGCGGCGCTCGACGACTACCAGCCCTTTCACGCCGCGCGGGCCGAGCTGCTGGCGCGGTCGGGCGAGGCGGCGGCGGCGGTCGCGGCCTACGACCGAGCGATGGCGCTCACGCGGGTCGCGAGCGAGCGGGCTTTCCTCGCGGGCCGTCGAGCGGCGGTCAAATTGGATGTGGCGGCGAAGGCGGGCGAAAACCCGATGGCGGAAAAAAAAGAGACCGGGCAAAAGCCCGGCCTAAGTCCAACAGGGAGGTGACGCCGTCCGACAGTTGCCTATCAATCGGCGTCGATGCTCATTTAGAAGGCGGCAGGACACCCGACAAGGGTAAATGCTGCAATGCGGCTATGCGGATTTCGCATGGCTCGGCGCGATCCGGGTCAGCGTTGTGGACCTATTCGGCTAAGCTGCGGAATTTTGGCTCAGATTCCCGCCTGGCGGCGGTAATCGTGGATTTCCTGGACAACGAAGTCGCGGAAGGCGGCGACGCGCTTGGAGTGGCGCAGCTCTTCGGGGTAGGCGAGGAACACCGGGATCTCGTGCGATTCCGACTGCGGCAGCACCCGCTCGAGCTCGGGGAAGTCCTGCACCAGATAGTTGGGCAGAACGCCGATGCCGAGACCGTTCAGCACCGCCTGCAGGCCGCCGAAGTAATTGTTGACCGTCAGCAGCGAGGCGATGTCGTTGGTCAGCAACTCCTGCACGTAGGACGCGCCGGCGGTGACCTGCTGCGACGAGGTGTTCATGCAGATCATCCGGTGGCGATGCAGATCCTCGACCTTCTCGGGCCGGCCGTGGGCGTCGAGATAGGCGGGCATTGCGTACATGCGCATGTTGACGCTCATCAGCCGCTTGCGCACGAGATCGGCCTGGCTCGGCTCTTTCATCCGGATCGCGACATCGGCCTCGCGCATCGGCAGATCGAGCACGCGCTCGTCGAGCATGAGGTCGATCCGGAGATCCGGGTATTGCTCGTAGAGCTTTGGCAGCCGGGGTGCGAGCCAGAGCGAACCGAAACCGGTGGTGGTGGTGACGCGCAGTTCGCCGAACACCTCCTCCTTCGAATCGCGGATGCGGGCGACGGCGGCGTCGAGCCGCTGGCTCATCGCCCGTGTGGCGTCGAACAGCAATTCGCCCTGCTCGGTGAGGATCAGCCCGCGGGCGTGGCGGTGGAACAGCGTGGTGCCCAGGCTTTCTTCCAGCGCACGGATCTGGCGCGACACCGCGGATTGGCTGAGATTCAGGGAATCTCCCGCATGCGTCAGGCTGCCCGCATCCGCGACGGCATGAAATATTCTGAGCTTGTCCCAATCCATTGGGCGAAATCGACCTTGCTGTGCGCTAACATCCGTATAGCACCGGGGCGTAAACGTCATGTCAAAAGCCCAGGTATTTTCGGACTTGTTGCCGGAATGCTGCGGTGCAGCAATCTTGCCGTCGATTGGCGGAGGGGGCGCGGGCGGTGTCGCGGGTGGGGTTGCGAAGGCCGGGGTGCGCGTCCGCGCCGCGCAGCGGGCCGAGCGTGGCGCCCCTCTAGGCAAGAGGCCGCATTCGGCGTAAACCCGGGCGCCAAGAGACAGGGAGTGCACGCGCATGGCGGTCGGTATCTTCGATAGTGGGCTCGGCGGGCTTACGGTGCTGGATGCGGTGGTCAAGCGGCTGCCCGACGTGCCCTTCGTCTATTTCGGCGATAACAAGCACGCGCCTTACGGGGTGCGGACGGCCGACGACGTCTATGAGCTGACCACCGCGGCGGTGGCACGGCTCTGGGACGAGGGCTGCGATCTGGTGATCCTCGCCTGCAACACCGCCTCGGCGGCGGCGCTCAGGCGGATGCAGGAAAACTGGCTGCCGAAGGAAAAACGGGTGCTCGGCGTGTTCGTGCCGCTGATCGAGGCGCTGACACAGCGCAACTGGGGCGACAACTCGCCGCCGCGCGAGGTCGACGTGAACCATGTCGCGCTGTTCGCGACGCCCGCGACGGTGGCGTCGCGCGCGTTCCAGCGCGAGCTCGCGTTCCGGGCCATCGGGGTCGATGTCGAGGCGCAGGCCTGCGGCGGCGTGGTCGACGCGATCGAGGAGGGCGACATGATCCTCGCCGAAGCGCTGGTGCGCAGCCATGTCGACGCGCTGATGCGCAAGATGCCGAAGCCTGAGGCCGCGATCCTCGGCTGCACCCATTACCCGTTGATGGAGGCGGTGTTTCAGGATGCGCTGGGGCCGGATGTGAAGGTCTACAGCCAGGCCGGGCTGGTTGCCGAGAGCCTGGCGGACTACCTCGTGCGCCATCCGGCGATGCTGGGCGAGGGCAAGACATCGAAGTTCCTCACCACCGGCGATCCGCGCAAGGTGAGCGACCGGGCGACGCAGTTCCTGCGACGAAAGATCGTGTTCGAGCCCGCGTGATTGCGATCGCGCGCCGCAACCCCATATCGGAAACATCAGACACGAGAGGTCAATGATGACCCATAGAATCGCGATCCTTGGCGCGTCGGGCTACACCGGGGCCGAGCTTGTCCGGCTCGTCGCCACCCACCCGACGATGCAGATCGTCGCGCTCTCGGCCGACCGCAAGGCGGGGATGGCGATGGCAGAGGTGTTCCCGCACCTCGCCCATCTCGACCTGCCAGTGCTGCAGAAGATCGAGGACGTCGACTTCGCCCAGGTCGACCTCGCCTTTCTCGCGCTGCCGCACGGGGTCAGTCACGCGCTGGTGCGCGAGATTCCCGACCGGGTGAAGATCGTCGACCTTTCGGCCGATTTCCGGCTGCGCGACGCAGATGCCTACAGGAAATGGTACGGTCTCGAGCACGGGGCGATGGACATTCAGCCGAGCGTGGCCTTCGGCATTCCGGAGTTCTACCGGGCTGAAATTGCGCGGGCGCGGATCACCGCGAATTCGGGCTGCTACGTGGCTACCTCGCTGCTGCCGCTGGTGCCGCTGCTTGCGGCGGGGGCGATCGGCGCCGAGGACATCGTCATCGACGCCAAGTCTGGGGTGTCCGGCGCCGGGCGGGGGCTGAGCGAAGCGATGCTGTTCTCCGAGGCGAACGAGGGGTTCAAATCCTACGGCGTGGCGCATCACCGTCACATGGGCGAACTCGACCAGGAGCTTTCGAAGGCCGCCGGGCAGCCGGTGCTGGCCGCCTTCACCCCGCATCTGGTGCCGATGACCCGGGGGATGCAGGCGACGATCTATGCCGCGGGCGACGCCGACGCGGCGCGCAAGGTGCTGGCCGAGCGCTATGCGGACGAGCCGTTCGTGCAGGTGCTGGCCGCGGGACAGGTGCCGCAGACCCAGCATGTGAAAGGCTCGAACCTGAACCGGATCGCTGTGTTCGCCGACCGGCGGCCGGGCCGGCTGATCATCCTGTCGGTGCTCGACAACCTGATGAAAGGCGCCTCGGGCCAGGCGCTGCAATGCGCCAATATCATGCTGGGAGAGACGGAGACGGCCGGGCTCACGCTCGCGCCCCTGTTCCCGTGAAGAGGAGGACGACATGGCCGGAATGAAGGGTCTCAAGAAGCGGCGGCGGATTCAGATCGTCATCGTCGCCTTCGTCGCGCTGGCGCTGTCGGCGGGGCTGATCGGCTACGCGTTCCGCGACGGCATCAACTATTTCCGCGCGCCGACCCAGGTGATGGAAGATCCGCCGGCGGAAAACGAGGTGTTCCGGCTCGGCGGGCTGGTCGAGACCGGTACTCTGGTGCGCGGCGAGGGCGAGACGGTGACATTCAACGTGACCGATGGCGCCTACAGCGTGCCGGTGCATTTCACCGGTATCCTGCCCGATCTCTTTGCCGAGAACTCAGGCATGATCGGCACCGGGACTTATGTGAACGGCGTATTCGAAGCATCTGAAATCCTTGCGAAACACGACGAGAGCTATATGCCGAAAGAGGTCGTGGACGCGCTCAAGGAGACCGGCGTCTACCAGGATCCGGACGAAGAACCCGGCTCGTGATCACATCCGGAGGCATCGCCTGAACGCCCACGCCCCGGCTGGCCGCGCGCAGGCTTTCATCCTTCTTAAACCAAACCGCAGAGGGTGCCGCTTCGTGAAACAAGCGAGGGCACCCGAATGCGTTCCGTGGAGGACATCGCCGACGAGATCGTCGCGCGCGAAGGCGGCTATGTGAACGACCCCGACGATCCGGGCGGGGCGACCAATTTCGGCGTCACCATCCACACGATGCGCCGGCTGGGGCTCGACCTCGACCATGACGGCGCGGTGACGGCGGAGGATGTGCGCCGGCTCACACGCGACCAGGCGCGCGACATCTTCGTGCGGCACTACTTTGTCGGGCCCCGGATCAACCTGTTGCCGGACGAGCTGCAGACCACGGTGTTCGACATGTATGTCAATGCCGGCGGCAACGCGGTGCGCATTTTGCAGCGGCTGTTGAACCGGATGGGTCACGACCTCACGGTCGACGGGGCGCTGGGGCCGAAGACCGCGGGCGCGGCGGCGGAGGCCGCGCGCAAGGCGCCCGGCACGCTTGCCGACGCCTACGGGATCGAGCGGCGGAACTATTACTATCGCCTGGCCGATGCCAGGCCCGCGAGCCGCAAATACGCCCGCCGGCGCGACGGCGGCAAGGGTGGGTGGATCGTGCGGGCCGAGGAGTTCATCAGCCCGAAATATCACCTCACGGAGGCCGAGCATCGCGCCCGGGTGGCGGCATGGGGGTGATCGGCGCGCTGACGGGAGCGCTCATCGGGAACGGCGGCAACATCATCAAGGACACCGCCGAAGTGTTCATGGAGAACAAGGAGGCGGCGGCGGAACGCGAGGCGGGCTGGCGCGCGGCGGCGCTGGCGCAGTTCGCCGCCGAGTTCGCCCAGCCGAAGAAGGGGCTGTTTGACCGGCTGATGGACGGGATCAACCGGGTGCCGCGTCCGGCGCTGGCGGTGGGGACGCTGGCGCTCTTCGTCGCCGCGATGGTCGATCCGGTCTGGTTCTCGAGCCGGATGCAGGGGATCGCGCTGGTGCCCGAGCCGATGTGGTGGCTGATGGGGGCGATCGTGAGCTTCTATTTCGGCGCCCGCAGCGAGGCCAAGGGGCAGGAGTTCCAGCGCTCGCTGGCCGAGACGCTGGCGCGCACCGGGTCGGTGGTGCGCAATGTCGAGGCGCTAAACGCACTCGGCGCCGAGACGGAGGCCGCGGGCGACGACAATCCCGCGCTCGAGGCCTGGCGGCGCGGCGCATGACCCCGGAGTTCTTCGTCACGCTGCTGACCGAACACGGGCCCTGGGTGTTTCTGGTGTTCTACCTGTTGTGGCGCGATCTGCAGAAAGATCAGGCCACCCGCTCGGTGCTCGACCGCAATTCGCAGATCCTCACGGAAATCACCACGATCATCCAGGAGCGGCTCCCGCGCGGGCGGGGGGCGGGAGAATGACCGGCTGGGTCGCCCGGCTGCGCCACCGGCTCTGGGCGGTGCTGACCGGACCGGGGTTCGACCGGGCACTCGAACGTCACCGGCGGGCGGCTTCGGAACTCGACAGAGCGGTGCGGGAGGTCTTGAAACAATGAAACAGGCACTTGTGCTATTCGTGCTGGTCCTCGGCCTTCTGCAGGCGGGCAAGGCCCTGGTCGGGCCCGACACCGTGTTGCAGGCGGTGTTTGGCGCGATCGCGGCGATGTCGCTGATGATCTCGGCCACGTTCCTGTGGCTCTGGCGCGAACGGGCGACGCCGCTCGCGCTCGGCATGTCGTTCAGCTGGCTGGGCGCCGGCCTGTCGTCCGGCTGGTGGTGGATCTACGATCTGCGCGGCCGGCCGGCCTGGGATTACCGCGACGATGGCGCGCTCGCAGTGCTCGGCCTGTTCGTCGTGGGCGCCGTGCTGCATTTCGCCGTGATCCACCGATCGTTCGGACGGCATGGGGCAAGCTTCCTCTGGCCGGTCCTGACGGCGCTTGCCCTGTCCGCCGGCACGCTTGTGGTGGTTCGCAGCCTGTAACGGGTCTCTGCCCTGAGGCCGAACGAAACCGGCCGCGTCCCGAGGGGCGCGGCCGTTCTGTTCGTCCGGGCGGGTCCGGATCAGAAATCCATGATGATCCCGAGCTTCGCGTTCAGCTGGGTCTGCATCCCGCCAGCGAAAGGATCGGTCCGGTCGAGTTCGCCGCGAACCGCGACCCCGTCGTTGACGAAGTACTCGGCGCCGCCGCCCACATCCCAGACCGCGCTGCCGGTGCCGCCGGTGGTGTAGCCGCCGCCGGCGCGGCCGTAGACCATGAGGTCATCGGTCACGGTGTAGCCGAGGCGGCCGTCGAGCGTGCCGGTGAAGGCGCTGGTGAGCCAGAGCGAATTGGGGTTGTACGAGGCGTCGATCTCGGCGCCGGCGATGACCCGGTCGCTGACCGCGAAATTGTAGCCCGCGAACGCGCCGAACTCGGTGTCGATGGCGGGCAGGAAGTTGACCGCGAGTGCGCCGGATGCGCCGAGATAGGCGCCCTCGAACTTGGCCTGCGGCATCGGTTGGGCGGCGAAATCGTAGGTCGGCGTTTCCGGCGCGTAATAGGGTGTCGGGCTGTCCGCAAGGGCGGCGGAGGCGACGGACACGGCAAGGATTGCCGCGGGTGCGAACGTGGAAAGCGGGTTCATGGGAACTCCTGTTACTGCTCGTTTGCCGCTTTGACGGCTTGGTGTTTGAATAGATCAATATGGTATGAGCGTGCATTTTTCAAACATTGTTTCTGTTTGAGATCCGGTGGTTGCGCCGATGCAACGTAATTCCATCCGGGGTGCGCGTCCGGTCGGCCGATTCTGGCCGGTGGCGTTCTTCTGTGGCGTGGCGTTTCCGCGCGTCGGAGGTCTGCCCCGCGACCCGCCCGGATTGAGGCGGCGCACTTTCGCGCGACAAAGCCCCGCATGGGATTGGCGTCGCAATGCTTTGTGCATATGGTCCGCGGCATGATTACCGAGCTTGGACATGTAGCGCTGATCCTGGCGCTTGGGGTGGCCATCGTACAGATGATCGTTCCCCTGATCGGCGCCTGGAAGGGCTGGACCGGCTGGATGGCCGTGGCCGTTCCCGCCGCCACCCTGCAATTCGCCTTCGTGGCGTCGGCCTTCGCCGCACTCACCTGGGCCTTCGTCAACGACGATTTCTCGCTCCAGGTGGTCTGGGCGAACTCGCACACGCTGCAGCCGATGCTCTACAAGGTCTCCGGCGTCTGGGGGAACCACGAGGGCTCGATGCTGCTCTGGGTGCAGATCGTCACCCTGTTCGGCGCGACGGCGGCCTGGTTCGGCGGCGGGCTGCCGCCACGGCTGAAAGCCCGGGTGCTCGCGGTGCAGGCCTCGATCGCCGTGGCCTTCCTCGCCTTCATCATCTTTACCTCGAACCCGTTCGTGCGGGTCCCGATCCCGCCGTTCGACGGGCAGGACCTCAACCCGCTGTTGCAGGACCCCGGCCTCGCCTTCCACCCGCCGTTCCTCTACCTCGGCTATGTCGGGCTCTCGATGGCGTTCTCCTTCGCGGTCGCCGCGCTGATCGAGGGCCGGGTCGATGCGGCCTGGGCGCGCTGG
>JAGRMO010000169.1:11813-15071 GCA_020441205.1 Maritimibacter sp. | reverse complement strand
AACGCCTCGTTCATGCCCTGGCTGTTCGCCGCCGCGCTGCTGCATTCGGCGATCGTGGTCGAGAAGCGCGAGGCGCTGAAGAGCTGGACCATCCTGCTCGCGATTCTCGCGTTCGGCTTCTCGCTCATCGGCACGTTCATCGTGCGCTCGGGAATCATCACCAGCGTCCATGCCTTCGCCACCGACCCGACGCGGGGCGTGTTCATCCTGCTCATCCTCGGCGTCTTCATCGGGGGTGCGCTGACGTTGTTCGCGGCGCGGGGCGGCGCGATGGAGGCCAAGGGCGTCTTTGCCGTGGTGAGCCGCGAGAGTGCACTGGTGCTCAACAACATCCTGCTCGCGGTCGGCGCCTTCGTCGTGTTCATCGGCACGGTCTGGCCGCTGGTGGCGGAGATGGCGTTCGGCCGCAAACTTTCGGTCGGGGCGCCGTTCTTCGAGGCGGCCTTCACCCCGTTCATGGTGGCGCTGGCGGTGGTGCTGCCGCTGGGCGCGATGTTGCCGTGGAAACGCGCGCGGCTCGGCCGGCTGGTGGCGCCGCTCCTGCCGGCCTTCGGGCTGGCCGTGGCGGTGACGCTGCTGGTCTGGACGCTGCAGACCTCGCGCACGATCCTCGGGCCGGTCGGCTTTCTGCTCGGCACCTGGTTGGTGGCTGGCTCGATGGTCGATCTCGCCTCGCGGACCGGGCGGGGCGCGCTCGGGCAGCGGCTCGGGCGGCTCACAAGGCTGCCCCGGGCCGATTGGGGCAAGTTCGCCGCCCATTCCGGGCTCGGCATCATCATGGCGGGGATTTCCGGGCTGATGGCCTGGCAGGTCGAGGACATCCGGACGGTGCAGATCGGCGAGACTTTCGAGGTGGCGGGTTATGAGGTGACGCTCACCGAAGTGAGCCGGGCGCAGGGGCCGAACTATCTCTCGACGGTGGGTCATGTGAACCTGCACCGCGACGGCAAGCTCGTCGCGAGCCTTGATCCGGAGAAGCGCGTCTATCCGGTGCAGTCGATGCCGACGACAGAGGCGGCCATCGCCAACGGGTTCTGGCGCGACCTCTACGTGGTGATCGGCGATCCGCAGGCCGGCGGTGGCTGGGCGATCCGGACCTTCATCAAGCCGTTCGCGAACTGGATCTGGGCCGGTGCGCTGATCATGGCGCTCGGTGGGCTGTTGTCGCTCTCCGACCGGCGCTACCGTGTGGCGGCGGGCGCGGCCAAGGCGACGGCGGTATCGGGCGGGGTGCCGGCGGAATGAAAAAGCTTCTGCTTGCCCTCGCGCTTGTCGCCGGTCCGGCGCTCGCGGTGAATCCCGACGAGGTGCTGGACGATCCCGCGCTGGAATCGCGGGCGCGCGACATCTCGGCTGGTCTGCGCTGCGTGGTCTGCCGCGGCGAGAATATCGACGAGAGCAACGCCACCATCGCGCGCGATCTGCGCCTCCTCGTGCGCGAGCGGCTGGTGGCGGGCGACAGCGACGACGAAGTCGTGGGCTATATCGTCGACCGCTACGGCGAATATGTGCTGATGAAGCCGACCGCCGCGGGGGCCAATATTCTCCTGTGGTGGGCGGGGCCCGCGCTGTTCGTGCTGGCGGCGGCCGGGGCCGCGGTCTACCTGCGCAGACGCGCACAGGCGCCGGAACCGGTCGCCGGGCTGTCGGCCGAAGAACAGGCCCGGCTCGACGAGCTGATGGGCGGCTAGGCGATCACGGAAACGCGCGCGGGCGCCCGGCAAAAACGTGTTAGCCTGCAGCTTCCACGCGGGCCGGATCTGTGCCGTATCCCGCGGGCGACCGGGGCATGCGTGGGGTCTTCAGGGAGGACAAGATGCCGCGTTTCATCTTCACCGCGAACTATTCCGTCGACGCGATCAAGGGGATGCTGGCCAAGCCGAGCGACCGGGCGGCGGCGACGCGCGCGCTGGTCGAGGCGGCGGGCGGCAAGCTGGTCGATTACTATGCGACCACGGGGCCGAAGGATTTCCTGATGATCGTCGATACCGACGACGTGACCGACCTTCTGGCCGGGATCATGGCCGCCGGGGCGACCGGGGTGATGTCGAACGCCGAGACGATCCGGGCGTTCAGCAGCGACGAGCTTACGTCAATCCAGAAGAAGGCGCAGAAGCTCGCCGCCGCGTATCACGCCCCGGGGCACTGACGGCCCGAAACCTGCCGGGCATTTCCCGACCCGCCGGTCGGCTTTGCCGCTTCCCAAGGCCAGGCGCGCCCGCTAGTCTCGGGCGAATTGGCAGCGGGAGGCGCGGATGGAATACGACACGATCACACTCGTCATCGAGGACGGTTTGGCGGTTCTGACGCTGAACCGGCCAGAGAAGATGAACGCGCTCAACACGCGGATGCGGGCCGAGATGGCAGACGCGGTGGGCCGGGCCGGCCAAGAGGCCCGCGTCGTGGTGATGACCGGCGCGGGCAAGGCGTTCTGTTCGGGTCAGGACCTGGGCGACCGGGTGAACGCGGACAATATCGATCTCGAACGCACCCTTCGGGACGAGTACGAGCCCTTGCTGCGCGCCATCGTCGATTGTCCGGTGCCGGTGATCTCGGCGGTGAACGGGCCGGCCGCCGGGGCGGGGGCCAATATCGCGCTGGCGGCCGATGTGGTGATCGCGGCGCAGTCGGCCTATTTCCTCCAGGCGTTCAGCCGGATCGGCCTGATCCCCGATGCCGGCGGCAGTTACATTCTGCCCCGCGCGATGGGGCTGCCGAAGGCGATCGGGGCCGCGATGTTCGCCGAGAAGATCACCGCCGAACAGGCCGACGCCTGGGGGATGATCTGGGAAGCGGTGCCGGACGCCGGGTTCGAGGAGCATTGGCGGGCGCGGGCGCGCCATCTCGCGAATGGACCAACGCTGTCGTACCGGGAGATCAAGGCATTGATGCGGGCGTCGCTGGCGAACTCGTTCGAGGAACAGATTGCGCTGGAGGCGCGTACCCAGGGCGCCCTCGGCCGGTCGCACGATTATTCCGAGGGGGTGCGGTCCTTTCTCGAGAAACGCAAACCGACGTTCGAGGGGCGCTGACCCCGCTCGGCATCGAATGCAAATGGGCCGCCCCGGAGGGCGGCCCTTCTGTATTGCATCGAACCGGCGGATCAGCGGTCTTCGACGTCCACATAGTCGCGGTAGCCCTCGCCGGTGTAGAGTTGGCGCGGGCGGCCGATCTTCTGCGACGGGTCCGACAGCATTTCCTTCCACTGCGAGATCCAGCCGACGGTGCGCGACAGCGCGAAGATCGGGGTGAACATCG
>JAGRMO010000169.1:11588-11781 GCA_020441205.1 Maritimibacter sp. | reverse complement strand
CCGGAGTAGAAGTCGACGTTCGGGTAGAGCTTCTTGTCGACGAAATACGGATCTTCGAGCGCGATCCGCTCGAGCTCCTTGGCGACTTGCAGGGTCGGGTTGTTCTCGACGCCAAGCAGGCTCAACACCTCGTCGGCGCTTTCCTTCATCACCTTGGCGCGCGGATCGAAGTTCTTGTAGACCCGGTGACCGA
>JAGRMO010000169.1:0-11394 GCA_020441205.1 Maritimibacter sp. | reverse complement strand
TTCTGCTCGTGGTCGGCGTGCAGGGTGAAGATCCGGTCCATCGCGCGCGACAGGATCGGGTTCACCTCGTATTCCTCGGCCGGGACCGAGAAGCACATGTGCAGGAAGTTCGACGCGTAATCGAGGCTGTTCTTCGGGTACACGAAAGGCTGGCCGATGGAATATTTGTAGGCCATCGCGGTGATCGTCGGCATCTTGGCGATCATCCGCACCGCGGCGACCTCGCGCTGCCAGGGATCGTTGATGTCGAGCGAGTCGTGGTAGAAGGCCGAGAGCGCGCCGACCACGCCGACCATGGTCGCCATCGGGTGGGCGTCACGGCGGTAGCCGGAATAGAACTTGGTCAGTTGCTCGTGCACCATGGTGTGGCGGGTGACGCGGAACTCGAAATTCTCCAGCTCCTCCGCCGTCGGCAGGTGGCCGTAGAGCAGGAGGAAGCAGACCTCGAGGTAATGCGATTTCTCGGCCAGCTGGTCGATCGGGTAGCCGCGATACAGAAGCTCGCCCTTGTCGCCGTCGATATAGGTGATCGCGCTCTCGCAGGACGAGGTCGAGGTGAAGCCGGGATCGTGGGTGAACACGCCGCCCTGGGCATAGAGCTTGCCGATGTCGATCACGTCCGGTCCAACCGTCGGCGAATACATCGGCAGCGTCAGCTCTTGGTCGCCGTATTTGAGCGTCGCGGTTCCGGTCTGGTTCGGCATAGACATCCCTTTCACCTTGGGCCCGTCGAAGGGCGGTTAGCGCGCTGCCTCCGCGATCCGGGCGACACTTTCGTCGCGGCCCAGAAGCAGCATCATGTCGAAAACGCTGGGAGCGACAGCCCGACCGGCGAGGGCGGCACGCAGAGGGGCCGCCAGCTTGCCGAATTTCATCCCGTGGTGCTCGGCAGCCGCGTTGAGCAGATCTTCCAGTGAGTCACGGTCCCAGCTAGCATTTTGCAGGCGCGGCGTCAATTCTTTCAGTATACCACGGGATACACCGTCCAGGGAATCTTCCGCCTTCTCGTCCCGCTGGATCGGCCGGGTGGCGAGGAGGAAATTCGCTTTTTCAAGGAGTTGCGGCAGAGTTTTCGATCCCGGCTTCAGCAGAGGCATGGCGTTGGTCAGCGCCCGGGCTTCGGGGGCCGAGAGAGGCTTGCCACCGATGGCGTCGAGGTAATCCTGCAGTTGCAGCACGAGCGCATCGTCGTCGGTCATCGCGATGTGCTGGCCCGAGACATGGTCGAGCTTCTTGAAGTCGAACCGGGCCGCGCTCTTGCCGATTCCGGCGAGATCGAACCAGGATTTGGCCTCGTCGTCGGTGAACACCTCGTCGTCGCCATGGCTCCAGCCGAGGCGCGCGAGGTAGTTGCGCATCGCACTCGGCGGGTAGCCCATGGCGCGGTATTCCTCGACCCCGAGTGCGCCGTGGCGCTTCGACAGTTTCTTGCCGTCGGGTCCGTGGATCAGCGGGATATGGGCGAAGACCGGCACGTCCCAGCCCATCGCGGCGTAGATCTGCATCTGCCGGGCCGCGTTGTTGAGGTGGTCGTCGCCGCGAATGATGTGGGTGACGCCCATGTCGTGGTCGTCGACGACAACGGCGAGCATGTAGGTGGGCGTGCCGTCCGAGCGCAGGCAGATCATGTCGTCGAGCTGATCGTTGCGGATGGTGACCTGGCCCTGCACCTGATCGTCGATCAACGTGACCCCGTCTCGGGGGGCCTTCAGCCGCACGACGAAAGGCGCGTCGGGGTGGGTTGCGGGATCGGCGTCGCGCCAGGGCGATTGGTAGAGGGTCGAGGTGCCGGCCGCGCGGGCGGCTTCGCGGAAGGCGGCGATCTCGTCCTGGGTGGCGAAGCATTTGTAGGCATGGCCCGCGGCCAGCATCGCCTGGGCCACCTCGGCGTGGCGGGGGGCACGCTCGAACTGGCTCACCGGCTCGCCGTCCCAGTCGAGCCCGAGCCAGTCGAGGCCGGCGAGGATCGCGGCGGTCGCTTGCGGAGTCGAACGGGCGCGGTCGGTGTCCTCGATCCGCAACAGGAACTTGCCGCCCCGGCCGCGGGCATAGAGCCAGTTGAACAAGGCCGTGCGGGCACCGCCGATATGGAGGTATCCTGTCGGCGACGGGGCGAACCTTGTGACGACGGGCGCGGGGGGGCTGGACGCGGCTGACATTGCGGGCGTTAACCTTTTGGAAACCATGTTTTTGCTAGGCTTGCCGCGTGTCTAGAGCGTTTCCGGGCGGAGGGAAAGCCGCCTTGGCCGGGACGAACGCGGCATTTCGGGCGGGTCGGCGCGGGGCGCGTCGGGCGCGCAAGGGCGTGGGGCCGGTGGTCCCGCAGGCGAGGGAAGGGTGAAGCGCTGAGGTATCTGGCCCTCATTTCCGGGCGGCTCGAACGGCTGAGCGGGCGGCTCCTGCTCTATGTGCCCGTTTGCCTCGGGCTTGGCGTGGGGCTCTATTTCGGGCTCCGGCGCGAGCCCTCGATGCTGGTCTGGAGCCTGGTGGCACTGGCCGGTCTCGGCCTCGCGGGCCTCGGTATGCGGCTCATGCGCGGCCGCTTCGCCGGTCTCGGTTTCGCCGCCCTGGGCCTCGCGCTGGTGGCGGGCGGGGTCGTCTCCGGAGGTGTGCGCAACGCGGTGGTCAGCGCGCCGGTGCTCGATTTTCGTTACTACGGCCCGGTCGAGGGGCGGGTGGTCGCGGTCGACCGTTCGGCCTCCGACGCCCCCCGCGTCACCCTCGATGCGCTCCGGCTCGACCGGGTGGCGCCCGGGAAGATGCCCGAGCGGGTGCGGGTCTCGCTGCATGGCGAGCAGCCGTTCGTCGCGCCGGTGCCGGGCCAGCGGCTGGCGATGACCGCGTTTCTCTCCGCGCCCGAGGGGCCAGTGGAGCCCGGCGGGTTCGACTTTCGCCGGATGGCGTGGTTCGACCGGTTGGGCGCGGTGGGCTACACACGTGCGCCGGCGCTGGAGCTGCCGCCGGAGGTGGGTGCGGCCGGCGGGCGCGCCGAGGGCGGGGTGCTGGTGCAGCGGATGCGCAGCGCGATCTCGGCCTGGGTCAGGGCGCGGATCCCCGGCGAGTCCGGCGCCTTCGCGGCGGCGGTGATGACCGGCGACCGCGCGCATATGAGCCAGCAGACGATCGACGATCTGCGCAAGTCGAACCTCGCGCATCTGCTCGCGATCTCCGGGCTGCACATGGGGCTGCTCACCGGTTTCGTCTTCGCGGCGCTGCGCTACGTCCTGGCGCTGGTGCCGGGGCTGGCCGACCGGGTGGCGATCCGCAAGATCGCGGCCGTGGTCGCGTTGCAGGCGGGCGCCTTCTATCTCGCGCTGTCGGGCGGCAGCGTGGCGACCGAGCGGGCCTTCATCATGGTCTCGGTGATGTTCGGCGCGGTGCTGCTCGACCGGCGCGCGATCACGCTCCGCTCGGTTGCGGTGGCGGCGACGCTCATTCTGCTCATGCAGCCCGAGGCGCTGACTGAACCCGGGTTCCAGATGTCGTTCTCGGCGACCACGGCGCTGGTTTTCGCCTTTGGGCTGATGCGCGACTGGCGCGGGCCGCGGCTGCCGCGATGGGTCCGGCCGATCGCGAGCGTCGTGGTCTCGTCCGGGGTCGCGGGCCTGGCCACCGCGCCCTATGCGGCGGCGCATTTCAACCAGGTGTCGCATTTCGGGCTGTTTGCCAACCTCGCCGCCGTGCCGGTGATGGGGATCGCGGTGATGCCGCTCGCGGTGATGACGGCGCTGCTCGCACCGTTCGGTCTTGGCTGGGTGACGCTTTGGCTGATGCAATGGCCGGTGGCGTGGATCCTCACGGTCGCTTCGCGGGTCTCGGGGCTCGACGGGGCGGTGGGGCAGGTGGTCTCGCCGGGCGGCTGGGTGTTGCCGCTGGTAACGGCGGGTGGGCTCGCCTTCGTGCTGTTGCGCGACCGGGCGCGGCTCGTGGGGCTCGTGCCCTTCGCCGTCGCCTTCGCGCTCTGGGCCGATGCCGAGCGGCCGCCCCTGCTGGTCGCACCATCGGGCGGGCTCGTGGGGCTGATGACTGACGAGGGGCGCGCGCTGTCGAAACCGCGCGGCGACGGGTTCACCGCCGATGTCTGGCTCGAAAACGATGGCGACGCGGCCGACCAGGAGATGGCGGCGGCGCGGCGAGGTTTCGGCGGCGAAGACGGGCTGCGGCTCGCGCGGCTCGGCGAATTGCAGGTGGCCGCGGTTTCCGGGCGCGGCGCGGTCGAGAAGGTGGCCGAGGCCTGTGCGCAGGCCGCGCTCGTCGTGATCTCGATGCCGGTCGAGGCGGTGCCGTCCGGATGCGAGGTCTATGACGAGCGCCGGTTGACGGCGACCGGGGCGCTGGCGATCTGGCCGGAGGGCAGGGGGCTCAGGATCGAGACCGTCGCGGAACGCTCCGGCGACAGGCCCTGGACGCGGCGAGACTAGCCGCACCCTGAAACGCGAACGCCCGGCGCGAGGCCGGGCGTGGGCGGATGCCGTTCGGGCGGGATCAGTAGGTGCGGATGAGCCCGACCAGTTTGCCCTGCACTTCCACCTGGTCGTGGCGCAGGAGCCGGGTCTCGAACGCCGGGTTGGCGGCTTCGAGCATCACCATGTCGCCGGATTTCTTGTAGCGCTTGAGCGTGGCCTCGTAGCCGTCGACCTGGGCGACGACGATGTCGCCGTTGTCGACCGCCGAGGTCTCGCGGATGATCACCACGTCGCCCGAGTTGATCCCGGCGTCGATCATGGATTCGCCTTTGACTTCAAGCGCGTAGTGCTTACCCGAGCCGGCGATCATGGCGCCCGGCACGGTGACCGAACTGGTGCCGTCGTTGACCGCCTCGATCGGGATGCCGGCGGCGATGCGGCCGAGCATCGGCAGTTCGAGCGCGGCGCCCTGATCGAGCGCGAAGGCGCCCGCGGGTTTGCGGTCGGGCCGGTCGCCGTCGATGACCCGGGGCTCGAAGCCCGCGCGCCCGTCATGACCCTTGTCGAGCGCTTCGGGCAGTTTGACGATTTCGATGGCCCGCGCGCGGTGCGGCAGGCGGCGGATGAAGCCGCGTTCTTCCAGCGCGGTGATGAGGCGGTGAATGCCGGACTTCGAGCGCAGATCGAGCGCTTCCTTCATCTCGTCGAACGAGGGCGGAACCCCGTCGCGCACCAATCGCTTGTTGATAAAATCCAACAAATCCAGTTGTTTGCGGGTCAGCATCTGCTCGTTCCTCCAGATCATGGACCTCTTTTGTCCCGGGCGTTTGGTCGCCCGGAGCAAGGTTGTTCGGGTAATGTTCTAGGAGTGTTCCCGATTCATGTCAACGAGATGAGAACAGGATGAAACAGACCGTGACCAAAAAGACTCAACGCCGCGCCGTGGGGGCGCCGGCGGTTCAAGCGGTCCGGAGCGGCAGGTACTCCACAGTCTCGCCTGCGGTCCGGGCGGGATCGCCCACGGGACGGACGACGAGGGCGTCGGCGCGTTGCAGGATGGTGAGAAGGGCGGAATCCTGGCGCGGCAACAGGCGGATGCGGCCGCCCTCGATCGTCGCGCGCATGTAATGTTCGCGTGGGCCGTTGGCGGGGATGTCCTCGGCGAGGGGCGCGGTGCGACGGGGCGCGGGGGCGGCGCCCAGGCCCAGCATCGCGCGCAGCATCGGCACGAGGAAGACATGCCCGCAGACCAGTGCCGAGACCGGGTTGCCGGGCAGGCCCACCATGGCTGCTGTGCCGAGCCTGCCGGCCATCAGCGGTTTGCCCGGCCGCATCGCAACCTTGTAGAAGCTCTGGTCCATGCCGAGTTCGGCCGCGACCGGGGCGACGAGATCGTGGTCGCCGACCGAAGCGCCGCCGATGGTGACGATCAGATCGGCGCCGGCGGCAAGGTCGAAGGCGGCGCGGAGCGAGGCTGGGTTGTCGCGGGCGATCGGCAGGAGCCGGGCCGTCGCGCCCGTCTCTTCGACGATGGCTTTGAGGCCGAAGCCGTTCGAGGCGATGATCTGGTCGGGGCCGGGGTCTTCGCCCGGCATCACCAGCTCGTCGCCGGTGGCGATGAGGGCAACGTCGGGCTTGCGGAACACGGTCACCTCGGGGGCGTTCATCGCCGCGATGAGGGCGAGGTCGTGCGCACCGAGGAGGCGTGGGGCCTCGATCCGGTCGCCGGCCGCGAAGTCCTGGCCCAGCGGGCGGATATGGGGGCCGGCATCGAGCGCGTGTCCGAGGGTGACGAGATCGCCCGTGCGAGTCACGTCCTCCTGGATGATGATCCGGTCGGCGCCGTCGGGCACCGGGGCGCCGGTGAAGATGCGGACCGCCTGGCCCGGGCCGACGGCGCCCGCGAACCGGGCGCCGGCCTGGGAGGTGCCGATCACCTTGAACATCGCGCCGGGCTCGACCTCGACGCTCTTCACTGCGTAGCCGTCCATCGCCGAGGCGGCGAAGGGGGGCTGGTCGCGGCGCGCCGTGACGGGGGCGGCCAGCACGCGGCCGGCGGCGGCGGCGAGCGGAACGGTTTCGGTGTCGAGCGTGCAGGCGAGGGCGAAGAGCCGGTCGAGCGCCTCGGCGACGGAGATCATGGCGCGATCCAGCTGCCGGATTTGCCGCCGGTCTTGGACAGGAGGCGAATGCCCTCGATCCGCATGCCTTTCTCGGCCGCCTTCAGCATGTCGTAGATCGTGAGCGCGGCGGTCGAGACGGCGGTCAGCGCTTCCATCTCGACGCCGGTCTTGCCGGCGGTGGCGACGGTGGCGGTGATGCGGATGCCGGGGAGCGCGGGCTCGGGCGTGAGGTCGAGGGCGACACGGGTCAGCGGCAGCGGGTGGCAGAGCGGAATGAGGTCGGCGGTCTTCTTCGCGCCCATGATGCCGGCGAGCCGGGAGATGCCGAGGACGTCGCCCTTCTTCGCGGTGCCGGCGGTGACGAGGGCGAGGGTCTCGGCGGTCATCACCACGAGGCCTTCGGCGACGGCTTCGCGGGCGGTGTCGGGCTTGGCCGAGACGTCGACCATATGGGCCTGGCCGGCGGCGTCGAAATGGGTGAGATCGCTCATGGCAGGACGGGATCGGCGAGGATCCGGCGGGTCGCCGCCTCGACGTCGTCCTGGCGCATCAGGCTCTCGCCGATCAGGAAGGCGCGGGCGCCGACGGCGGCCATGTCGGCGAGGTCGCCTGGGGTGAACAGGCCGGATTCGCAGACCAGCAGGCGATCTTTCGGGGCGATCTTCGCCAGCTCGCGGGTGGTGTCGAGCGTGGTCTCGAAGGTCTTGAGGTTGCGGTTGTTGATGCCGAGAAGGGGCGATTTGAGCTTCGTCGCGCGCTCGAGTTCGGCCGCATCGTGGACCTCGACCAGCACGTCCATGCCCCAGGAGAAAGCGGCGTCCTCGAGCTCGGCGGCCTGGCCGTCTTCGACCGAGGCCATGATGATGAGGATGCAATCGGCACCCAGCGCGCGGGATTCGGCGACCTGCCAGGGATCGTAGAGGAAATCCTTCCTCAGCGCCGGCAGGCCGGTCGCGGCGCGGGCGGCGACGAGGTAGTCATCGGCGCCCTGGAACGAGGGCGTGTCGGTCAGGACCGAAAGGCAGGTGGCGCCGCCGGCCTCGTAGGCGCGCGCCAGCGCCGGCGGGTCGAAATCGGGGCGGATGAGGCCCTTGGACGGCGAGGCCTTCTTGACCTCGGCGATGAGGCCGTAGCCTGTCTTGGTGGCGGCGCGCAGGCGCTCGGCGAAGCCGCGCACGGGCAGGGCGGCGCGGGCGGCGAGCTCGATCTCGCCCATCGGGCGGGCGGCCTTGCGGGCGGCGAGGTCTTCGAGCTTGTAGGCCTTGATCTTGTCGAGAACGTTGGTCATGGGGCGAGGTTTATCGGCGGGACTGGCGGCAGGCAATGGGCTTCGTCGGGGCGTATGGGCCGGGCGGGCGAAGGCGGGCGAACTCGGACGTGGGGTCAAGGGTTTGATTTTGCTTGTGGTAGCGCTAACTTAAGGTTCGCCCGGGCGAAGCGGCAAGGTCAGGGGAAGCCGCTTCGAAGCGGCTTGGGCAAGCGGTTTCGAAACCGCTTCGACCCGGGCGATGCGACGGTGGCAGGCAGAGCGGCGCGGCCGGGCGACGCCGCCTGCGCGGCGGTGTGATGCGCGGGGCGCGCGCCCACGGGCTCCCCGGGTTCAGCCGGGGATGTCGAAGCCCGGCGGTGCAAGCTCGAAGCCGTCGAAGTCGAAACCGGGAGACACGGTGCAGGAGACCAGAGTGTAAGCGCCGGTGCTCTCGGCCGCCTGCCAGTGCTGCGCGGGGACGACGATCTGGGGCCGCGCGCCGGCTGCGAGATCGGGGCCGAGGCTGTGGGCCGTCGCAGGCCCGGCCTCGGTTGCGGCGATGCGCAAGGTCAGCGGGGAGCCCGCGTGGAACAGCCAGATCTCGGCCGCGTCGACCCGGTGCCAGTGGCTGCGCTCGCCAGCCTTCAGGAGGAAGTAGATTGCGGTGCCGGCGGCGCGGGCGCCGGGCGCGGCCTCGGCGCGCCAAGTCTCGCGAAACCAGCCGCCTTCGGGGTGGCGGACGAGGCCTAGGGTGGCGATGATCTCGTCGGCGGTCATCTCGGGTTTCATGGCAGGAGGAAGCTCCGGATCGCGACCAGCGCGGCGGCGGGCTGGTCGTCGACCACATCGTGGCCGGCATCGTCGATCACCACATGGGTGGCGTTGGGGAACAGGGACAGGTGGCGCTCCTGCAGCGGCGGGCCGATCCAGCTGTCGCAGGCGCCGCTCATCAGCAGCACCGGGCCGGTGAAGCCCTGCACGTCGCCGAGACTGTCGAAATCCTCGGGCGTCGCCTGGGCCTGCACCGCCTGGCCGGAGCGCGCGCCATAGCGCCAGGCAGGGCTGTTCCAGGGAGCGCCGGGGCAATGGTAGGGGTTGTCGGGATGGGAGGCGAACCAGTGGACCATCTGGCCCACGAGGAAATCGTTGGCGGCGTCCGGGTCGGGGCCAGTCACATGCGTTGCGCGAAAGCCCGCGAGCCCCATCTGCGCGAGCCCGCCGGGGTTGCGCAGATAACCCTTCATCTTCGCGGCAAAGTCCTCGGCCTCGGCGGCGGAGAGGAAGCCGGGTTCGATCAACACCGCCTTCGCCACCTTTTCGGGGTGGCGGCCGAGATAGGCGCTCGCCAGCATCGCGCCCCAGCTGTGGCCGAGGAGCACGACAGGCGCGTCTGGGCTGAGGCGGCCGATCAGCGCGTCGAGCTCGTCGAGATGGCTCGCGAGGGTGAGCTCGGTGTCGGCCACCCGTTCCGACAGGCCGGCGCCGCGCTGGTCGTAGAACTGGACGTTGTAGCCGTCGTCGGCGAGGGCCGCGAGCGGCAGGAGCGAGCGGTAATCGCCGCCCGGCCCGCCGTGGAGCACGACGACGACGGGGCCGTCCTCGGGGCCGTGGGCCTCGGCGTGGAGCCGGATGCCGAGAAGCTCGATCGCGGGGAGGTCGGGATCGTCGGTGACCGTGGCGGCGACGGGGTAGTCGCCCCGGGTGGCGACCCAGAGCGCGACGGCGGCGAGGACGAGGACCGCGGCGGCGCCGGCGAAGACAAGAACGAGCCGTTTCATGGGGGCGAGCCTAACGCCCCCGGACCGGGATTGCACGTGGCGGATCGGCGCGGAGCGGGTGTCAGCGACGCCCGCGCTGCGTGGCGGCGATCACCAGCACCGCGATCACCGCGCCGAGGCCGTTGAAGCACAGATCGAGCGCGGTGTTGATATAGCCGCCGACGCCGGTGTCCTGGACGATGACCACGGCGGAGAACTCGATGATCTCGTTGACCGCGCCGAGCCCCATCGCGGCGAGCGCGGGGAAGGTGTAGGCCGTCCAGGTGTTTCTGGTGTCGGGATAGTGGCGCGTCAGCACGTGCCAGAGCACCCAGGCGGTGATGCCGAAGCCGAGCGCATGGACGATCTGGTCGTATTTGAGCAGCGTCATCTCGGTGCTGCCGTCGCCGAGGATCGGCAGGATCTGGGTGGCGTAGAGCACCTTGTCGCCCACCGGCACGCCGCCGCCGGCGCAATGCAGGAGGCCCCAGCCGGCCAGCGCCCAGAGCATCGCCGCCGGGTACTCGCCGACCCGAAGCGTGGACCCGATCAGCCCGAGCAGCACCAGCATGGTGACGATGTAGATGATGAACTCGTTGTTGCCGATCGAGAAAAACCAGGCGGAGAAGACCACGAGGTAGAGGATCACGAAGCCGGCGACGGCTTTTTCGGCGGGTTTGATACGGGCGAGGTAGGACATGGGGCGCTGCTCTGGTGTTTTGGTGTTTTCGGGGTCGTTTGGCGCGATCATGGCAGGGGTGGAGGCGGCTGGGAAGGGGCGACGGGGCGATCAGGGGGTTGGCCGGGCTTCGAGGAAACGGAGGACGGCGGCGCGGTCGGGGGCACCCGCGCGGCCGCCGGGCTGCGTGCATTTGAGCGCTGCGGCGGCGGAGGCGAAGCGGACGGCTGCCGCTTCGTCCTGGCCTTCGGCCAGCGCGAGGGCGAAGGCGCCGTGCCAGACATCGCCGGCGCCGAGCGTGTCGACCGCCTCGACCGGGAAGGCGGGGGCGTGGGCGATCCCGTCCGGCGCGGTGAACCATGTGCCGCCAGCGCCATCGGTCACCGCCGCCCAGATGGCGTGGCGACTGGCGAGAGTGGCGAGCGCCTCGTCGAGCGGGCATTCGGGCATCAGCGCGCTGAGGCCCTGCATCGAGAAGGCCACATGGCTGGCGGCGTCGAGCAGGTCCGGCGCGACCGGAGCCTCGCCGTCGAGCACGCCGGGGAGACCCCGGGCGCGGGCGGCGTTCAGCGCGGCGCGGGCCGCCTCTGGCGCCCGCGTGTCGGCGAGCACGGCGTCGAGCTCGGAATGGGTATCGACCCAGCCGATCTCCGGCGTCGGGCCGGACCCGCGGTAGTTGACGATCTGGCGCTCGCCGGCGGCGTCGATGCAGACCGAGGACCAGGCCGAGCCCGTGTCGGGCCGGGGGCGGACGTGTCTGGTGTCGACGCCTTCGGCGGCGAGGTCGGCGAGGATCAGCGCGCCCACCGGGTCGTCGCCGATGCGGGCCGAGAGGATCGCCGCGCCGCCGAGCCGGGCGATGGCGACGGCGGCATTGGCGGCGCCGCCGCCGCCGACCATCCGGGCTGTCTCGGCCTGGTATTTGCGGGGCCGGTCGGGCAGCGCATCGAGGCGGAAGACGAAATCGAGCGTGGCGAGGCCGACGCAGAGAACCGTTGCCATGGCGTGCGCTCCTGTCGGCTGGCCGGGGTTTGGCGCAGTCTGGCACCGGGTTCGGCGGCGCTCAACCGGGGTGGCGACATGGAAAAGGCCCCCGGCGGGCGGGGGCCTTCGGTGGCAGGTTCGCGGGGTGGGATCAGCCCTTGAGGATCGAGCGGCCGGCGTATTCGGCGACTTCGCC
>JAGRMO010000168.1 GCA_020441205.1 Maritimibacter sp. | reverse complement strand
CGGCCGGTTGCGCGATGCCGGGCAATGCCGCCGGGCTGGCCGCGGAAGCCGGGACGGCGATGAACGCCCAGCGGGCCGGGAGCGGCCGGGCGCCGCTTGCGCGCGATTCGCGGCTCGATGCGGCGGCGCAGGCCCATGCCTGCTGGATGTCGGCCTCGGGCACGTTCTCGCACCAGGGCCAGGGCGGGTCGGGCTCGATGCAACGGATCCAATCGGCGGGCTACCCGAGCCGGCTCGGGGCCGAGAACATCGCGCTCGGCCAGACGAGCGCCGGCGCGGTGGTGACGGACTGGATGGGTTCGGCGGGGCATCGAAAAAACATCCTGCTCGCAGGCGCCGAGGCCTACGGCGTCGGCGTCGCCCTGCTCGGCGGACGGCAGGTCTGGGTCATGGTGTTCGCGGGCGGTTAGGGCAGGCCGGCGGCGTCCGCGGGCGCGTGGCGCAATACTGCGTCGCCCGCCAGCGCCTCCCCGCCGCTGACAATCGAGTGTCCGGGTCGGTGGGTACGAGCCGCGGATGACCGCGCGGGCAGGTTCCGGGGCGGAACAGCCCCCGGTGAACAGCACGGGCTCCGGGCGTTCCCCGCTGCGGTCCGGGGCATCCGCGGGCGAAGGAAGCGGCCGAGCATTCCGGCCGAAGGGATGTCCGCACCAGAGTTTGCTGCCCCCGAAGGCGTGCCGATTGGGAACGTGTGGCGGACGTGTTTGATCGGCATCCGACGTGAAGCTGCGCTTCGATTGCCGCCCTGATCCTCGACGAGGCTCAACTGGAACAGCCGGCCCAAGCCGGGAGGAACCGTTTCGTAGGAGGGCATCCACTTTTCGATCCCCTCAAGGGCCGTGCTGTCGGCGCTCGTGCTTCGGCCCGTTTCCTGTCGCGCTGTGTGTTGCTCTCGGTCACGGATCGGGCTCGACCGTGCTCGGTCCGCTGGCGGTCGGTCTCGCTGAGGCGCATATTGCGCGGGGCGTTGCGACGCTGAGGTTTCAGCATCCCTATTCCGAGGCGGCCGGCCTTGCCCGTCTGGCAATAGGCCGGTCGCCCCCGAACCTGTGCTGGCCGATGCCGTCCGCGCGGGCACTCGGGCGTGCGAATGATCTCGCCGGTGTGCGCCGGTTTTCGTCGGGGGCCATTCGATCTGCGGCCATACCGCCACATGAACGGTCGCCGATCAGGCGCTTCCGGCAGACGCGCTCATCGCGCTCGCATTTCCGGGCAAGGGTGCCCCGGCGCGATCTTCAATCATTCTTCTTGCGGACCGAGTGGCCCCTTCTGGCGGTTCAGGGCGCTGAAGGCAGGCTCGGCACAGGATCGGAAATCGAGAATGGGGTTTGGCCGTTTCACCCTCGCGCGCAAGTGCGATGGGTCGCGGGCGCCTCGCCTGGATTCCCGGCCTCCGGCCCGAAGCGCGCGGGCGTCTTCGACGACCTTTCCGATCAGATCGCTGATCCCGTCAATACCCGCGAGCGCGGCGGCGCTGGGTCTCGGAGCCTTCGTCGGGGCTCCGGCGCGATTGTCCTATGCGCAAGTCTCGGATTCGGTCACGTCGGGCTCGCTACCGAGGGTCACCGCGCGGCGCATCACCTTCCCGGCATGGGTCGCGAACGGCACGGGGACGGAAACGTGGGGATGTCGGCTCTGTCTGTTCGCCTGACCTTGCCGCTTCTCGCAGCGCTCCTCCGAGGCCTGTCCTCGCGGCCCGGAAACCTGTCGTTGTGCGCAAGCGTCGGGCCGGGGGCGATCCGTTCGGCGGGTTCGCCCGGGCGAGGATCTAGTTAGCGCTATCATCAGTGATTTCAGTCGCTTGATCCGCTGTCCGAGTTCGCCCATCCCTCGCCCGGCTCTCCGCGCCCCGGCTTTTCTTGCCGGAAATAGCCCGGGGGGGGCGTGGGGCTGAACCCGCCGACCGGGAGGGCTCAGCGCAGGATCGGCGGCTTTTCCGGGTCCGCTCCCGGGCCGGCGTGGACCTCCTCGAACCCGTCCTCATCGCGCTCGCCGGCATCGGGGTCGGGAAACTCGTAGCGCAGGCCCATGTGGTCGAGATGCTCGCAGATCGGGTCGTTCGAGGCGAAGAAGGCGACGTCGACCGAGGCGAGGTCGGTGCCTGAAAAGATCAGCGCCTCGTGGGTGGCGCGGGCAAGCGCCGGTTCGGCGCCGGGCTGGGCGTCGATGAAGGCCAGCAGCCAGCCCTCGCGCTCGTCCGAGTAGGTGCCCTTGACGAAGACCGCGTGGCTGGCGAGGCCGGCGGCGGAGACCAGCTTTTCCTCGAGCCCCTCGATCAGCCCGTCCGGCAGGCCGAAGGGCGGGGCGATGGCGATGAGGGTGCCCTGGCCCTCCTCGGGTTCGGCCGCGAGGGTGTCCGACAGCCAGTCCATCGCTTGGGCGGGCAGCAGGATCGACGAGATCGCGACGTCGAGGTTGAGCGCGAGGCCGACGCCTTGACCGGCGATCGCCTGGGCGATCACCCGGCCGGGGAGGGCAGCATAGGGCAGGGCCTCGTTCTTGTAGGAGGTGGCGAAGGAGGCGAGCCGTTCCTCGGTGTCGAAGGCCAGCGCGTAGCGGTCGATATTGGCGGTGTCGCGGTTGTCGATCTCGAGCACCTCGGGGTCGAGCACCTCGGCCTCGCCTTCGGGCTCGCGGGCGAGCAGCAGGAACAGCGTGGTGTCGGCGAGCCGGCGGTAGAAGGCGAGGCGGGCGGCATCGTCCTCGGGCGCTTCCATCATATCGGCATGGGCATGGTCGAGCGGCGTCATGGCCATGGTCTATCCTCCCAGTTCTTCGGCGATCCGGGCGCGCAGGACCGGCAGGAGCTCGGCCTCGAACCACGGGTTTTTCTTCAGCCAGCCCGTATTGCGCCAGGACGGATGAGGCAAGGGGAACGTCACGGGCGCATGGTCGCGCCAGCCGCGCACGGTGTCGGTGAGGCTCGTGCGGGCGCCGAGGTGGTGGCGCTGGGCATGGGCGCCGACCAGGAGCGTGAGGCGGATGCCCGGGAGCGCGGCCCCGACCGCGTCGGCCCAGGTGTCGGCGCAGAGCTTCGGCGGCGGCAGGTCCGAGCCCCTCGCGTCGTAGCCGGGAAAGCAGAAGGCCATCGGCGTGATCGCGATCTGCGCCCTGTCGTAGAAGGTCTCGCGGTCGATCCCCATCCAGTCGCGCAGCCGGTCGCCGGAGGCATCGTTGAACGGCAGCCCGCTTTCATGCACCCGAATGCCCGGCGCCTGGCCCACCACGCGGATCCGCGCGCCGGCGCGGAACCAGGCCACCGGCCGGGGCGCGTGGGCGGTAGCGGTGGCCGCAAAACGGTCGGCACAGCGTCGGCAGGCGCGTATCTGGTCGGTAAGGCCGGGCATCAAGCGGAGATAGGGGCCGAGAGTGGGGCAAACAACCGGGCCATTGCCGGGATTGAGCAAGATATTTCGACGGATCTCGAAATGTCTTGACCTGCACCGTTCATTTCGATAATTCTAGAAATATGAAACAGGATACGTGCCGACTTTCATCGCTTCCCATCGAACAGGCCGCTTCGGCCTTCGCCGCCTTGGGTTCGGAACAACGGCTCACGGTGCTGCGCGCGCTGGTGCGGGCCGGACCAAAGGGGCTCCGCATGGGTGAGCTCGGCGAACGGAGCGGCGTGACCGGGTCGACGTTGACCCACCATCTCAAAATTCTCGCGGGCGCGGGCCTCGTGACCCAGGAGAAGCGCGGGCGCTCGATCATCGTCGGCGCGGAGGACTACGTCCGGATGCGTACGCTGTCGGACTACCTGCTCTTGGAATGCTGTGCGGATGCCGCACCGGAAAAGGCGCATGACCATGGCTGACGTCCCCCATACCCACAATGCCGCCTTCAAGCCCGACTGGGCCTGGCTCGGCATCGCCGCGATCCCGCTGGCGCTTGCGGTGCTTGCGCCCGAAGCGCTGTGGCCAACGCTGGGCTTCGCAGGGGGCGCGATCGCGCATACCGGGGTGTTTATCGTCTTCGCGGTTCTGGCGGTGGCCTATATGAAGGCGACCGGGGCCGAAAACCTGCTCGCGCGCGCCTTCGAGGGGCGCGAGGTGCGGATGATCGTGCTGGCCGCGCTGATGGGCGGACTGTCGCCGTTCTGCTCCTGCGAAGTGATCCCGTTCATCGCGGCGCTGCTGGCGGTCGGGGCGCCGCTCTCGGCGGTAATGGCGTTCTGGCTCGCTTCGCCGCTGATGGACCCGGCGATGTTCTTCATCACCGCAGGCACGCTGGGCACCGCCTTCGCGGTGGCCAAGACGCTTGCCGCCGTGGGGCTCGGGCTATTCGGCGGGTTCGCGGTGAAAGCGCTGTCGTCGAGCGCGTTGTTCGCCGATCCGCTGAAGAGGGCGCCGGTCAAGAGCTGCGGCTGTTCGTCCTCCTGCGGGGCCGAGGTGCCGTTTTCGGGCAAGGTCGTCTGGAGGTTCTGGCCCGAGGCCGAACGGCGGGCGATCTTCCGTGCGACGGCGATCGAGAACATCCTGTTCCTAGGGAAATGGCTGCTGCTGGCCTATCTGATCGAGGCGCTGATGCTGCGCTACCTGCCTGCCGATCTTGTCGCGGGCTGGCTCGGCGGAACCGGGGTCTGGCCGGTCGTTCTCGGGGCGGTCGTCGGCGCGCCGGCCTATCTGAACGGATACGCGGCGGTGCCGATGGTGGCGGGGCTTCTCGAGCAGGGGATGAGCCAGGGGGCGGCGATGTCGTTCGTGCTGGCGGGCGGGGTGAGCTGCGTTCCGGCGGCGGTGGCGGTCTGGGCGCTGGTGAAGCCCAGGGTGTTTGCCGCCTATATCGGGCTCGCCGTGCTGGGATCGGTCGCGGCCGGGCTCGCCTGGGGGCTCGCGGCCGGATAAGGCACCGGCGGGTGCGGCAAATTCGCAGGCATTCCGGTGCGGTATCGTTGCCCGCAGCGCGCCACAAATGGCCCAATTCGCCAGAATAATTCCCCGTTTGAGACAGTCGCGCTCCGCATTCACGCCCTGATTTGACGCGAGGTTAAGACTGCGCCGTTGTTCCAGAGTTGGGGGGCGCGAGTTTGGCGCACATCATCCCTGCGCCGCGCGAACCACGTCCCAGGGCCCGCGCGGCGCGACTCCCCCCCAACACCTCCTCCCGACCCAAGTCGAACCGACAATGTTCACGGGGCGGCGCTATTGTACCGCGCCGACGAACGATTTAAGCACTGCGTCAGTTCAGCAGCGCGACCGGAGGGCGAAGATGTACAGGGTCTGGGATTTCGTCAGCAACTATTCGCTCCTGCTCATCGTCGGCGCCGCGCTCGCGCTCGGCTGGGCCAATGTCGATCCCTATTCCTACCATCACTTCGTCGAGTACCCGCTGTGGTTCAACTCGCTGATCGGCACCGACATCCACCACTGGACGGAAGCCTACGGGGCGGCGGCGGAGCACTACCAGATCGGCGATGTCGAAAAGGTGGTCACCTTCCACTACCTGGTGAACGATATCCTTATGGCGCTGTTCTTTGCCATTGCAGCGAAGGAAGTCTGGGAAGCGGTGATCCTGAAGAACGGCTCGCTCAGGGGCCGCAAGGCCGCCTCGCCGTTGATCGCCACGGCGGGCGGGATGATCGGTCCGATCGTCGTCTATCTCGGGCTTGCGCTGCTGATGGGATCGGACACGTTCGACGCGGTGCATCGGGGCTGGGCGATTCCGACCGCCACCGACATCGCGTTTTCCTACCTGGTCGGGCGGATCGTGTTCGGCGCGGGACATCCGGCGGTTCGGTTCCTGCTGCTGCTCGCGATTGCCGACGACGCCGGCGGCCTTTTGATCCTCGCGATCTTCTATCCATCCGGCGATCTGGCGCCGGAGTGGCTGCTGCTGTCGCTCGGCGCGGCGCTGATGGCCTTCCTGTTCTTCAACTACATCCCGCGGCTGCGCGACCGGGGCAACCAGGACCGGCCGAACTCGACCTGGGCGCGCAAGACGCTCGGACCCTGGCCCTTCGTCCTCGCCGGGATCGTCAGCTGGTACGGGTTCGCCCAATCGGGTCTGCATCCGGCGCTGGGGCTTCTGCCGGTGGTTCCGGCGATCCCGCATGCCGACCGGGCCTTCGGCATCTTCTCGGAAGCCGAGAAATACCTCACCGATCTGCTCAACGTGATCGAACACGCGCTGAAGAACCCGGTGGAAGTGGTGCTGTTCCTGTTCGGTCTCGCCAATGCCGGCGTCGAGTTCTCGGCGATCAGCGCGCCGACCTGGCTGGTGCTGGCGGGCCTGCTGATCGGAAAGCCGGTGGGGATCTTCCTGTTCGGCTGGATTGCGGCCAAGCCTCTCGGGCTCGGGCTGCCGGCGGGGATGCGGGTTGCCGACCTCGTGGTGGTCGGCGTCGTCGCCGCGATCGGCTTCACCGTGGCGCTGTTCGTCGCCTCGGTGGCGTTTCATCCCGGACCGGTGCAGGACGCGGCCAAGATGGGCGCGCTGTTCTCGTTCGCGGCCGCGGGGCTGGCGATCATCGTCGGCAAGGTGTTCCGGGTCGAAAAACAGAAGGGCTGAGCGGGCCAGGCCTGCGCTTGCCGCCGTTTGGCTGGAACAATCGCGGGTTTTCGGCCGCATTGTTGCCCGAATGGGCAACAACCCGTTGTGGCTCACGGGCGATGTCCGACATAATGGCGCCCAATTGGGCCATTATAGCGAGGGGCGCGTTAACGAAGTTCGGGTAGAACCGGGCGAGGCGCGCGAGAGCAGAGTTCCGAGGCACGCACCCCGATGATCGAATTCAAGGACGTCTCGAAGTCGTTCTGGACCGGAAAACAGCGCAAGGTCATCCTGGACCATGCCTCGTTCCGGGTCGAGCTCGGCAATTCGCTCGGCATCCTGGCGCCCAACGGCTCGGGCAAGACCACGATCATCAACATGATGGCCGGGCTGGAGAAGCCCGACGAAGGCGAGATCACCCGCAAATCGCGCGTATCGTTCCCGCTCGGCTTTATGGGCGGAGTGATTTCCAAGCTCTCGGCGAAGGAGAACGCCCGCTACGTCGCCAAGCTCTACGGGCTCGATCCCGATTACATCGAGGCCTATACGCGCTGGCTCTGCGGGCTTGAGGAATATTACGACTTTCCGGTCGGCACCTACAGCCAGGGGATGCGGGCGCGGTTCACCTTCTCGCTGCTGCTGGCGCTCGAGTTCGACATCTACCTGATCGACGAGGGCATGCCGCAGACCACCGACGCGGAATTCAACCGCAAGGCCGGCGACGTGCTGAAGGAGCGGCTCGAGAACGCGACCGTGATCATCGTCAGCCACCAGGCGCGCACGCTGGCCAAGTTCGCCCGCACCGCCGCGGTGCTGCGCGACGGCCAGCTCCACATGTTCGACACCTTGGAAGAAGCGAAGCAGCTCTATGACTACGAAACCCAAGGCTAAGAAGTTCCGGATCCGCACCGGTACGCTGCGCGAGGTCTCCAGCCTTGCCGAGGCGGAGGCGCGCGAGAGCGTCGGCGCTTCCGAAGGCGTCCAGGACGCGGCCGCCGAGACGCCGGCGGCGCCGCGGCAGCTCAATCCGCTCGAGGAATCGGTGCTCGAGGGCACCGAGGACGGTTTTCCGGAAGAGGGGTTCGCCACCGCCGGGAGGAGATTGCACGAGGTTCCCGTCGAGCCGGTGGCCGCGCCGGTCGAGCCGCTCGGCGACACCGACATCGCGGCGATCCGCAAGGAAGGGCTGACCGGCCGCCAACTGCGGATGGCGCGGCGGCTGGCACAGAAACACGGGCTGCCGGCGACGTCGGACTACGATGCGGTGCGGCTCCTGCGGCGTGCGGGCATCGACCCGTTCCACCGCGCCAACATGCTCGAACTGGTCTCGGCCGACGGCGCGCCGCCACCCGGTCCCGCGCGCGGGGCGGGCGGGGCGGTGCTTGCGCAATTGCCGCAGACGCTACCCGCCGGGGCCCCGCCGCCGCAACTGCCGTCCGCCCGGGTGATGGATGCGGCCGAGCGGGCGCGCTCGGTGATGGAGATCCAGCGCGACATCGTCAAACGTCGCCGGCGCAAGCTCGCGCTCCTGTTCACCCGGCTCGCCTTCTTCGTGCTGCTGCCGACGCTGGTGGCGGGGTACTACTTCTACGTCATCGCCACGCCGATGTACGCCACCAAGTCGGAATTCGTGATCCAGAAGGCAGATGCCGGCGCGACCTCCGGTCTCGGCTCGCTGTTCGCCGGTTCCGGCCTTGCCACCAGTCAGGATTCGATCACCGTCCAGAGCTATCTCAGCTCGCGCGACGCGATGCTGCGGCTCGACCAGGATCTCGGGTTCAAGGCGCATTTTCAGCAGCCGGGGATCGACCCCTTGCAGCGGCTGGAGCCGGGCGCCTCGAACGAGGAGGCCTACAAGATCTATCAGCGCAACGTGAAGATCGGGTTCGACCCCTCCGAGGGCATCGTGCGAATGGAAGTGGTCGCCGCCGATCCGGGCGCGAGTGCTGCGTTTTCCGAGGCGCTGATCCGCTATGCCGAAGAGCGCGTCGACAACCTGACGCACCGGCTGCGTGAAGACCAGATGGCGGGCGCGGTGGAGAGCTACCAGGAGGCCGAGGCCAAGCGGGCGGCCGCGCAGGCGGAGGTGCTGCGGCTGCAGACCGATCTGCAGGTCCTCGACCCGACCTCGGAATCGGGAATGGTCATGGGGCAGATCAACGCTTTCGAAACCCAGCTCAACGAACGCCGGTTGCAGCTCGACCAGCTGCTCGACAACGCGCGGCCGAACCAGGCGCGGGTTGACAGCGTGCGTTCGGAGATCACCCGGCTGGAAGCGCTGGTGACCGATCTGCGCTCGAAGCTCACCGATGGTGCCGGGTTCGGCTCGGGTGAGAGCCTCGCGCAGATTTCGGGCCAGCTGGCGGTGGCGCAATCCGATCTCGAGACGCGGACACTCTTGATGCAGCAGGCGCTGCAACAGCTCGAGAGCGCGCGGATCGAGGCCAACAAGCAGACCCGCTATCTGTCGATGGGCGTGCATCCGGTGGCACCGGACCAGCCGACCTATCCGCGCGCGTTCGAGAACACCATCCTCGCCTTCCTGATCTTCTCGGGGATCTATCTGATGATCTCGCTCACCGCGTCGATCCTGCGCGAACAGGTGTCGGGATGAGCCGGCGCCGGGAGCCTGTGCGCCGGGCCGCCGGGACCGGCGGGTAGGGCAAGCGATGCCTCGCGACCACGATCCCGCGGCGGTGGCCGTGAAGGGGCACTACACGCCCGAGTTCCTGTTCGACGGGCAGAAGCTCAAGGTCTCGATCCGCGGCCCGCGCACCGGCAGGCTGATGGTCACCTATGATTTCTGGTCGCGCAAGAAGGCGGGCTTCGGCCAGATCAGCCCAAGCTCGCGCTATGCGGACCGCGGGTTCACCCATCTGCACCTGTCGACCCGGGCGAACGACTGGTTTCTCACCCGCGAGACCGAAGCGGCCCTGGAGGCGATCGCAGCCTATGCGGATGGGTTCGACCACGCCGCGACGATCGGGTTCTCGATGGGCGGCTACGGGGTGATGCTCGCGAGCCTCGCGGTGGATTTCGATCTCGCGGTGATGGTCTCGCCACATATCACCTTCTCGGAGCATCAATTTCCGCATGAGACGCGGTTTCCGGCGAAGATCGGCAATCTCGGGCGGGCGCTGAAGCTCAACGAGCGGGTGGTGTCGGCACCGACATGCCGGGCTCAGGCGGCGGTGATCTACGACAGCCGCGTCGCGCGCGACGTTTACCACGCCGAGACCGCGGCCGGCCGGTTCGCCGAGGTCGAGCTGGTCGACCTCGAGGGCGGCGGACACCCGGCGACGACGGCGCTGACGCGGGCGGGGCATTTCGGTCTGGTGCTCGAAGCGGTCACGGGCGGGACGCTCGACATGGGGCCGATCCGGGCCGCGCATCGGGAGGCGGCAGGATGACCGGAGCGCGTGCCTTGGGAACCCGTCAGGGCGGGGCGCTTGGCGTCCTGCGCCTTCTGGTGCTGCTCCTCGCGCTCGTGTCCGCCGCGCCGCTCGCCGCCCAGAACGGCACCATCACGACGGAAGAAGCGACCTCGGCGGCGACGCAGGCCGAGACCGACGCGCGGATCGCCACGCGGATCCGCGACATCCTGCACGAACTCGAAGGCTACGAGGACGTCACCGTCACGGTGAAGGCAGGGATCGTGACCTTGCGGGGCACGACGCTCGATTCCGGTCTGGTCGACGATCTTGACACGCTGGTGACCCGGGTCGAGGGCGTGGTGGCGATCGAGAACCGCGTGACCCTGTCGACCTCGGTAAGCGACCGTCTCGCCCCAGTGTGGGCGCGGCTCGTCGCCCGGGCGCAGCAGACGGTGGCCTTCCTGCCGCTAATGGCGGTGGCGCTCGTCGCTTTCGGAGCGGTGAGCTGGATCAGCGTCCTCATCGCCGGGCTGCGCCAGCCGTGGGACCGGCTCGCGCCCAACGCCTTCATCGCCGACATCTACCGCACGATCGTCAAGCTCGCGGGCCTGGTCGCGGGGATCGTCGTGGGGCTCGACATTCTTGGCGCGACGGCGCTCTTGCAGCCGATCCTCGGGGCCGCCGGCATCGTCGGCCTCGCCATCGGTTTCGCCGTGCGCGACACGGTGGAGAATTTCATCGCTTCGATCCTGTTATCGATCCGTCAGCCGTTCCGGCCGAACGATGCGATCGAGATCGACGGCGACGAGGGCAAGGTGATCCGGCTGACCAGCCGGGCGACGATCCTGTTGAACTGGGACGGCAACCACGTGCGGATCCCGAATGCGACCGTCTACAAGGCGCGGATCCTGAATTTCTCGCGCAACCCGGAGCGCCGGTTCAGCTTCGACATCGGCGTGGCCTACGGCACCGATCTTGCCGCCGCCAAGGCGCTGGCCGACGCCACGATCGCGGGCCTGCCCTATGTGCTGAAGGCGCCGGCGGCGAATTCCTGGATCACCGAGCTCGGCGGGTCGGAGATCGGGATGACGATCGCCGGCTGGATCGACCAGCGCGAGACCGATCTGCAGGCGGCGCGTACCGAGGCGATCCGCCAGTTGCTCCTGGCCTTCGAGCGGGCGGGTATCGAGATGCCGGAGCCTACCTACCGGTTGCTGACCGCCGAGGTCGAGGACGGTCACGCCGAAGCGGCGGCCCCGCGGGCAACCGCGGGCGCACCGGCCGACGCGGCGGTGCAGGACGTGGCGGCGACGCCGGAACACGAGCTCGAGACATTGGTCAACGAAGAGCGCGCCGATAGCGGAACGGAAGACCTTCTGGCGCTCGGCGAACGGCGCGAGTAGGCCAGTCCGCCGGTTTTTTGGGCTTGCGGCGGCGAGGCCCTTTGGCTAGGAAAGCGCGCACCGTTGGGGTGTAGCCAAGTGGTAAGGCAGCGGTTTTTGGTACCGACATGCGCTGGTTCGAATCCAGCCACCCCAGCCACACGATCTTCAAGTGTGCACCGGTTCCCAGGGCTTTCCGGTTTCTTTAAACGTTACAGAGGTTCGCAGGGATCGAGCCTTCT
>JAGRMO010000027.1:4092-21739 GCA_020441205.1 Maritimibacter sp. | reverse complement strand
TTCGTCGCCGCCTGGACCAAGGTGATGGACGCCGACCGCTTCGACATCTGAACCGGGATCCCCGGAGAAACGCGCGCACAGGACAGGGCGCGGCGAGCGATCGCCGCGCCCTAATCGTGTCCGAACGGGTGGGCCAGCGCCAGTCCGGCGGCGACCCCCGCCGCCCTCACCGGCACTTCAGCCATCTCTCGGAATACTCCCCCCAGTCGAGCAGCAGCAGCCTGTCGCCGATCCAGGACAACAGGAGCTGTTCATCGCCATATTCGGACTCCGACTGGCAGCGCGCGTCGTAGCGCACCGCGTTCTTCTCGCGCACCTCGACCGGGTTCGACAGCCGGCAGCCGAAGAGCGTGGTGACGATGGTGTCGCCCTCGATCCAGGTGATGCCGTCGGGTTGGCCGGCTCCGGCACAGGTGCCTGCCCCGCCGGAAAACTCCTCGGGCAGGTATTTGCCGTCAAAGGGCGTCGCCCCGGCTGCCGAGCCGATCAGCAGTCCGACCAGCAGAACCGAACCTATCTGCATCATTCGCTCTCGCAGACCGACCATTCGGCGACATGGCCGTCGGTGATGACGTAGAGCCCGAGCGGATCGCTGCGGCGCATCAACAGGATGCGTTGGGAATACTCCGTGCCTTCCTGCGCACAGCGCCCGTCGTAGAGCATCGCCCCCATGCCGTTGACCTGCACCGGGTTGGTCAATTGGCAACCGCCCTCGACGAAGACGATCCGGTCCCCCGTCACCCCCAGAGCCCCCCGGTCGCTGCCGAGCGAGCGGCAATCCCAGCCATCGCCCCAAGGCCCGCTCGGCCGGTAATAGCCATCGAACGGCCCGGCCAACGCCGTGACTGGCGCAAGGCAGAGCGCCCAGACCAATTTCCGCATGAAATCCCCCCAACAAACAATCCGGCGCGCCTCAGCCCCTCCCGGGCACATCCGGCATATGGGCGCTCGGCTCCAAGCCTCGCAACAGCCCCGCGCCCAGGCAATCCGACCCGATGTCGCGCCACATCGGCACGTTGAGGCTCATCTCGCAGCGGGCAAGGAAATTGCGGCCGCCGACGCTGAGGCAGATCGTCTCGCCCATCTCCACCCGGGCGCCCACGCTGTCGGTGCAATAGCACTCGACGCCCGGCATGGGCGTGTACTCGCCCTCCGCGAGCGCGGGCCCCGCGAGGGCCAGGAAGATCGCCAGCCAGACACGCATGGCTCGAGTGTACACGAGAACCGCCCCTTGACCAAAGCCTGCCTTTGCGCCACCTCACCGGGATGGTTCCGATGGACAAACTTTCCGCCATTTCCGAGCGGTTCGAATATCTCGAAGCCCGGATGGGCGCGGGGCTCTCGGGCGAGGAGATCGCCCGGGTCGGGCGCGAATATGCCGAACTGAAGCCGGTAGTGGCGCAGATCGCCGATTATCGCCAGCTCATCGGCGACATCGCCGAGGCCGAGGCGATGCTCGCCGATCCCGAGATGAAGGCGCTGGCCGAGGAGGAGCTGCCCCGGCTGAAGGCCCGCCTGCCGGGGGCCGAACAGGCGATGCGGCTCGTCCTCCTGCCCCGCGACGAGGCCGACACCCGCCCCGCCATCGTCGAGATCCGCCCCGGCACCGGCGGCGAGGAGGCGGCGCTGTTCGCGGGCGACCTCCTGCGCATGTACCAGCGTTACGCCGAGCGCCGGGGCTGGAGTTTCGAGATCCTCGAACAGCAGCTCACTGAGCTCGGCGGCATCAAGGAACTCGTCGCCCATGTGAAGGGCGAGGGCGTCTTCGCCCGGCTCAAGTACGAAAGCGGCGTCCACCGCGTCCAGCGCGTGCCGGAGACCGAATCGGGGGGCCGGATCCACACCTCGGCGGCCACCGTCGCGGTGCTGCCCGAGGCCGAGGACGTGGATATTCACATCGACCCGGCCGACATCCGCATCGACACGATGCGCGCCTCTGGCGCCGGCGGCCAGCACGTCAACACGACGGATTCGGCCGTGCGGATCACCCATATCCCCTCCGGCATCGTCGTCACCAGCAGCGAGAAGAGCCAGCACCGCAACCGCGAGATCGCGATGCAGGTGCTGAAGACCCGGCTGTTCGACGCCGAGCGCCAGAAGGCCCATGACGCCCGCGCCGGAATGCGCAAGAGCCAGGTCGGCTCCGGCGACCGCTCGGAGCGGATCCGTACCTACAACTTCCCGCAAGGCCGGCTCACCGACCACCGGATCGGCCTCACCCTCTACCGCCTCGCCGAAGTTCTGGGCGGCGATCTCGACGAGGTGGTGGCGGCGCTGACCGAGGCCGACCAGGCGGCGAAACTCGCGGAGATGGACGCATGAGACTCACGCAAGCCTTGGGCAAGGGCACCGGACTTCTGGGCTTCGGCGGCAAACGTGTGGACTCGGGCCGCGATTCCCGCGCGCTGCTCGCCCATGCCCTCGGGCTCGCCCCCGACCGGATCATCATCGAGCACGACCGCGAAGTGAGCGCCGCCGAGATGGAGGCCTACGAGGCGCTCCTGCACCGCCGGCTCGAGGGCGAGCCGGTGAGCCGTATCATCGGCCGACGCATGTTCTGGGGTCGCGACTTCAAGGTCACCCCGCAAGTGCTTGATCCAAGGCCGGAAACCGAGACCCTTGTCGAAGCCGCCCTGCAGGGGCCCGTGCCCGCGACCCTGCTCGATCTCGGCACCGGCTCGGGTATTCTCGCGGTCACCCTGCTGGCCGAATGGCCGGCCGCCACCGGCCTTGCCACCGACATCTCGGCCGGCGCCCTCGCCGTCGCCGGCGCCAATGCCGAAGCCCTGGGCGTGGCGGAGCGTCTGACCCTGATCGAGGCCAACTGGCTCGCGGGGATCGACGGCAAGTTCGACCTGATCGTCTCGAACCCGCCCTATATCGCCGCCGCCGAAATGCCCGGGCTCGCGCCCGAAGTGCGCGACCACGACCCCGAGATCGCGCTGACCCCGGGCGGCGACGGGCTCGACGCCTACCGCCGGCTGGTGCCCGCCGCCGCGCGCCGCCTCGCCCCCGGCGGCCGGCTGATGGTCGAGATCGGTCCGACCCAGGGCGCCGCCGTCACCGCGCTGTTCGACGCCGCCGGCCTCGCGGGCGTGACCGTTCTGCCCGATCTCGACGGCCGCGCCCGGGTGGTCTCTGGTCGCGCCGGCTGAGACGCGGGCCGCCGCGCCGGCCTTGCACCCGGCGTCAACCCTTCCTAAGTGTTTTTCGCCGACAACCGATGCACGGGCGCGGCGCTTGCTGCCGGCCGGAGGCAGGCCGCGTCCTCCTAGCAACATGAAATTCGGCAGAGATTCGCTGTTTCGCAATTAGGGCTTGCCCAAGCCGCACGGCGCGGTTAGTCAAGTTTCAGCGACAGGGCGCAGTCGGATCGATTGCCTGTCGCCGGCAAGCCGCACAAGTGGACCCGAGTTTGTGGACCGACCGAGGCGCGCGCAAGTCGCGCCGGTCCCTCCAGGAAAAGCCGCAAAAGGCTGGAAGCAAAGTACCTATGAGATCATCGAAATCGCGTTCGCGCTCCAAGAACCGGAGCAACAATCGCTCCCCTGCCAACAACATCAACCGGGTGTTCGACAGCTCGGGGCCCGAGGGCAAGGTGCGCGGCACGCCGCAGCAGATCATCGACAAATACACCCAGCTCGCCCGCGATGCCTTCCTCGGCAACGATCGGGTGGCGGCGGAGAACTTCCAGCAGCACGCCGAGCATTATACGCGCCTGCTCTCGGAAGCGCAGCGCGACGCCGAGGAAAAGCGCCTGCAATCCGATCAGCAGAACCAGCAGCGCCAGCAGAACCAGCAGCGCCAGAACCGTGACCGCGACGACCAGCGCGGCCGCGAAATGGGCAGCGAAGACCAGCCGGATATCTTCGTCGCCAACGAAGGTGCCGCCGACGTGGTCGATTTCGGCAGCCGCGAATCCGAGGACGACAGCGGCCTCGTCGAGACCCCGGAAGAGCAGCCCAAGAAGAAGCCCGCCCGCGCCCGCAAGCCGCGTGCGAAGGCGCCGCAGCCCGATGCCGCCATCGAGGCCGACGCGGTCCAGTCCGGCGAAGCGCCCGGCGAAGCCGAGGCCGCCGCCGGCTGACAGCGCGGCGCGGCGTTCCCCGATCCCGGTCCTGATCCCGAAGCCGCCCGCAAGGGCGGCTTCGTCGATCGGGGCCCGCCGGCCGCCCCCCGACACCCGGTTTCGCCCGCGCTCCGACGCCCGATCCGAAGCCGCAATCGCCGTCGCCCGAGGCGGAACACTTTGTTCACGTCCCGGAGAATTGGCGAAATCCCCCGTCCGCGCTACGATTGTCGCACAAGGGGGTACAAAATGTTTCAAATCATTTCGACGGGCCGTCGCGCGGCCCTCACGCTCTGCATTGTCGCCGCGCCCGCCACGGCCGGGCCATTCGACGGCCGCTACTTTCCGTGGAGATACACCGGCGACGACGCCGCGATCGCCGAGCATTGCAGCGGCGAAGACCTGCCCGCCGCCGATGTCATCATCGACGACCAGTTCTACTACGGGCCGGGGGGCAAATACCGCTGCACCCTCGAGGCACCGGTCAACGTGCGCGACATGGACGCTCAGCTGTACGACGGCCAGTGCGACGGCGGCGACAGGGAATGGACGATGCGGATCTTCATGCTGAAGCATCAGAACGGCGCGCTCGAGGTCCTTGCCCAGCTCCCCGCCGAGGACGGGACATTACGCCGGCTGTCGAGCTATCTGGTGCCCTGCCCGGCCGGCTGACGCGCGCGCCCCGGACGAACCAGCCGCCCCGGGCGCCCGCGCGCTCCCGGGCCTAGCGCCGTGTCCAGCCCCAGAGGTTCAGAATGTCGACCGCCACATGCGCCCCGGCGATGGCGGTGATCCCGCTGGAATCGAACGGGGGCGAGACCTCGACCACGTCGCCGCCCACCAGCCGCACGCCCGCGATCCCGCGCAGGATCGCCGCCGCCTGCCAGGACGCGAGCCCGCCCCAGACCGGCGTGCCGGTGCCGGGTGCCGCCGAGGGATCGAGCGCGTCGATGTCGAAGGTGAGATAGGCCAGCGCATCCCCGACCCGCTCGCGCACCCGGTCGGCCACAGCGTCGGGCCCCAGCCGGTGCACCTCCGGCGCGTCGATCACCTCGATCCCGAGCGGATCGTCATTGGTGGTCCGGATGCCGATCTGCACCGAGCGCGCGGGATCGATCAGCCCTTCCTTCACCGCCTTGTAGACGAAGGTGCCGTGGTCGACCCGCGAGGCATCGTCGTCGGGCCAGCTGTCGGTATGGGCGTCGAACTGGATGAGCGCGAGCGGCCCGTGCACCTTGGCATGTGCCCTGAGGATCGGCAGCGTCACCGAATGGTCGCCGCCGAGCGTCACCACCGCGCAATCCTGTTCGAGAATTCCGGCGATATGCGCTTGCAACAGGTCCGGAAACGAGGCCGGCTGGGCATAGTCGAAGGCGAGATCGCCCGCGTCCGCGATGGCGAAGGTGCTCATCACGTCATAGCCCCAGCCGTAGGGCGGCTCCGGCGTCTGCAGCGCGCTCGCCTCGCGGATCGCCCGGGGGCCGAGCCGCGTGCCCGGCCGGTTGGTCACCGCCTGGTCGAACGGTGCGCCGGTCACGCAGATATCGGCGCCGGAAAGATCCTTGGTGAACGTGCGGCGCAGAAAGGTCGGCAGCCCGGAAAACGTGTTTTCGAAGCTCAGCCCCTTCATGCCGTCGCGGGTCAGCGCGGTATCGACCTGGGATTTCGCGTCTTCTAGGCTCATGATCTTCTCCTCCTGCGATGCGGTTCCGGCCCCGCATCCGGCGGAGGTTCCGACCGCCTCTCCTCCTACACCGGCTGCAGCGTCTCTACCAGCCGGGCAAAGAAGCTCGCCCCCACCGGCGCGATCGCATCGTTGAAATCGTACTCGGGGTGATGCACGCCCGGGCCGCCACCCTGACCGATGAACAGGAACGCCCCCGGCCGCGCTTCGAGGAAATACGAGAAATCCTCGCCGCCCATCTCGCGGTCGCGGGTGACCGAGACCCGCGCCTCCCCCACCACCTCGCGCGCGACTTCAGCCGCCAGCGCCACCTCGGCGTCGTGGTTCACCGTCGCCGGATAGCCCCGCTCGTAGTCGAGCCTGGCCGTCACCCCGTAGGCGGCGGCGGTGCCCGCGACGATCTCGCCCATCCGCCGCTCGACCTTGTCGCGCAGCTCCGGCGAGAAGGTGCGCACCGTGCCCCCGACGAAGGCGCCCTCGGGGATCACGTTGTCGGCGCTGCCGGCATGGATCATCGTCACCGAGACCACCAGGTCCTCGCGCGGGTTGTGCATCCGGCTCACCAGCGTCTGACAGGCATTGGCCACCGCCAGCGCCGCCACCACCGGATCGACCGCCAGATGCGGCATCGCCGCATGCCCACCCTTGCCGGTGATCTCGACGCGGAACGTGTCGACCGCCGCCATGATCGGCCCCGGGCAGGTGTCGAAGGCCCCCTCCGCCACCTCGGGATCGTTGTGCAGCCCGTAGACCTGGCCGATCTCGAAGTGCTCGAGAATGCCTTCCTCGACCATCAGCCGCGCCCCGCCGATATCCTCTTCCGCCGGCTGGAAGATCAGCGCGACCCGGCCACGGAACCGCCGGGTCTCGGCGAGGTAGCGCGCGGCCCCCAGCAGCATCGTCGTATGCCCGTCATGGCCGCAGGCATGCATCCGCCCGGGCACCGTCGAGGCATGCGCGAGCCCGGTCCGTTCGTCCATCGGCAGCGCGTCCATGTCGGCGCGCAGCCCGATCGTCGGCCCGTCCCCCTGCCCCTCGATGATCGCCACCACGCCGCTCTGCGCGATCCCCTCGTGGATCTCGTCGACCCCGAATTCGCGAAGCCGCGCGACCACATAGGCCGCCGTCTCGTGGCAATCGAGCTTCAGTTCGGGATGGGCGTGCATCCAGCGCCGCCAGACGGTCATGTCGTCGGCGAACTCGGCGATCCGGTTGACGATGGCCATGGGTTTCGGCGCTCCCCGCGCTCTGCTATTGCGGGGGCACGTTTCCCCCGAAAGAGGCCCGCGCGCAATGGCGAAATCCTCCGACGAGATCGTCCACGACCCTTCGGGCGGCATCGACCGGCTGATCGAGATCATGGCCCGCCTGCGCGACCCGAACGCGGGCTGCCCCTGGGACGTCGAGCAGAGCTTCGCCACCATCGCCCCCTACACGATCGAGGAAGCCTACGAGGTGGCCGACGCGATCGAGCGCGAAGCCTGGGACGAGCTCAAGGGCGAATTGGGCGATCTCCTGTTCCAGTCGGTGTTCCACGCCCGCATGGCCGAAGAGGCAGGCCTGTTCACCTTCCACGACGTGGCCCGCCAGATGTCCGACAAGATGGTCGCCCGTCACCCGCATGTGTTCGGCGATCAATCCGGCATCGACAGCGCCGCCGCCCAGACCGAGAACTGGGAGGCGGTGAAGGCGGCCGAGCGCGCCGGCAAGGCCCAGCACGGCGCCCTCGACGGCGTCGCCGTCGGCCTGCCCGCGCTCCTGCGCGCCTACAAGCTGCAAAAGCGCGCGGCCCGTGTGGGGTTCGACTGGCCCGACATCGCCCAGGTGCTCGACAAGGTGGTCGAGGAGGCCCACGAAATCGTCGAGGCTCGTGCGACCGCGAGCCACGACGAACTGACCGAGGAAATCGGCGATCTGCTGTTCGTCCTGGCCAACTTCGCCCGTCACCTCGGCGTCGAGCCCGAAGCGGCCCTGCGCCAGGCCAATGCCAAGTTCATCCGCCGCTTCGCCGCCGTCGAGGCCGGCCTCGCCGCCCGTGGCCAGCGCCCCGAAGACAGCACGCTCGCCGAAATGGACGCGCTCTGGGACGCGGCGAAAGCGGCCGAGAAGGCCTGCGCGAAGGCCGGTTGAAACGTCAAGATAAGGGGACCGAAGCCCGCGCCTGGCCCGCGAGCGGGGCGCGAGGGGCGCCGCCCGGACGGCCGCGCCCCGGCGCTTCCGGTAACCCGGCAGGCGATGTCCGCGAGGGTATCTGCCGAGACGGCCTCGCGCTCCCGGGAGTGTTCGAATCCAGACGAAGCCAGGCTCACGATGCGGCGATCCGGCATCTTCCGCCTTGACCTGAGTATTTTTGTCAGGTTTAAGGGCGCCACCAGAACACCGGAGACCCGCGCCATGAACACCCGCCTTACCCTCGCCGCCGCCCTCGCGCTGACCACCGCCCTGCCCGCGCTCGCCGAGGTCAACGTCTATTCCTATCGCCAGCCCGAGCTGATCCAGCCGCTGGTCGATGCCTTCACCGCCGCGACCGGCATCGAGGTCAACATCGCCTTCCTCAACCAGGGCCTCACCGAGCGGCTGTTGGCCGAGGGCACCCGCACGCCGGCCGACATCATCCTCACCGCCGATGTCCAGCACCTGGCCGAAGCGGTCGACGCCGGTGTCACCCAGGCGGTCGCGAGCGACGTGCTCACCGCCAACGTGCCCGAAGGCTTCCGCGATCCCGGCAACCAGTGGTTCGGCCTCACCTCGCGTGCCCGCATCGTCTATGCCGCGAAAGACCGGGTCCAGCCCGGCGAGGTGACCACCTACGAAGACCTCGCCGACCCGAAATGGAAGGGCCGGATCTGCACCCGCTCCGGGACGCATGCCTACAACACCGCGCTCACCGCCGCGATGATCGCCCATCACGGCCCCGACTACACCAAGACCTGGCTCGAAGGCCTCAAGGCCAACCTGGCGATGAAACCCCAGGGCAACGACCGCGCCCAGGTGAAGTCGATCTGGGCCGGCGAATGCGATATTTCGCTCGGCAACACCTATTACATGGGCGAAATGCTGGAGGACGACGAGCAGCGGCCCTGGGCCGAGGCGGTTCGGATCGACTTCCCGGTCTTCGAGGGCGGCGGGACCCATGTGAACATCTCGGGCGTGGCGATGACGGCCCATGCCAAGCACCCCGAGGACGCACTGAAATTCATGGAGTTCCTCACCTCGCCCGAGGCCCAGGGCATCTACGCCGCCGCGAACCACGAATACCCGGTTTCCGACGCCGCCGCCCCCTCCGAGCTGGTGGCGAGCTGGGGCAGTTTCACCCCCGACAACATCGACCTCATGACCCTCGCGGGCGAGCGCGGCGACGCACTGAAACTCGCCCAGGAAGTCGATTTCGACGGCTGATCCCGCCCCGGGGCGCGGCTTCCCCCGCCGCGTCCCACCCCCTTACGCGAGCCCGCAGACCTCGCGGATCGCCTCCGCCTGGGCGAGCACGATCCGCTCGCCCTCGGCAATCGCTTCCGCGCCGCGGTAGAGTTCGAGCACCGTAAGATCGGTGATATGCGCCTCGAGCGCGATATGCGGCGGATCGCCCGCCATCCGCGCCCGGCGGATCGTGTCCGACATGATGTCGAGCGAGGCCGAGACCACCGCGAAGTAATTGGGCGTCACCTCCTTCGCCGCAGGCTCTGGATCGATCCCGAGCGGATCGTGCAGTGCCTCCGGCAACAGCCGCGCGAGCCAGGGCGCCGCGGGCTTCGGGTCGGGCGCCATCCAGATCTTGCCATGCCGCCGGGCGTTCGGATTGACCGAGATGATCACGTCGGCCCCGAGCGCCCGCGCCGCCGAAACCGGCACCGGGTTGACCAGCCCGCCGTCGATCAGCCAGCGCTCGCCGAGCTTGACCGGCGTCATCAGCCCGGGGATGCCGGCCGAGGCGCGCACCGCCCGGTAGCTCGGCCCCTTGGTCAGCCACACCTCGCGCCCCGTCTCCATGTCGGTGGCGATGGCGGCGAACGGCAGCTCGAAATCCTCGATCTCCGCCGGCAGCCCGAGGCTTTTCAGCAGGATCTCGACCTGCCGCGCCTTGATGAGCCCGCCCGAGCGCAAGCTGAGGTCCATCAGCGTCACGAACCGGCCCTGGGTCAACGCCAGCACCCAGGCTTCCAGCGCGTCGAGCTTGCCGCCGGCAAAGGCCGCGCCCACCACCGCGCCCACCGACGAGCCCGCGACTACGTCGATCTCGACGCCCAGGCGCTGGAGCCCCTTGAGCGCGCCGATGTGGCACCAGCCGCGTGCCCCGCCCGAGCCGAGCGCCACGCCGATCTTGGGTTTTCGCGCCATCGCACCCCTCCTGCCCCGCCCCACAACCCAAGCGCGCAACGCCCGCCCGGTCAAGCCGCCCGCGCCTCTCGGCGAACTCCCGCTCGCGCCAAAGTGACCGGGGTTTTACCGCTTGCCAGACCCCGGCCCACCACGGCAGAACTGCAACATGTCCAATATTTCTCGCCGTTTCCTCATTGCAGCCCTTCCCGCCCTCGCGCTCAGCGCCTGTTCGGGCGGCGGTCCGCTGATCGCGACGAAATCGCCGCGCGCCCGCCTCGCGCGGGGCGAGCCGGCACTCCATCCGAACGAAACCCCGGAATTGCGCGCGCTCATCAACAAATGGGCTGATTACTACGCTGTGCCACGCGACCTCGTTCAGGCGCAGATCCTGCGCGAAAGCGGCCACCGCGCCGAGGCCCGCAACGGCCCCTATTACGGGCTGATGCAGATCCACCCGCGCACCGCCTCGACGATGGGCTTCAGCGGCCCCGACTCGGCGCTGCTCGATCCGGACGTGAACCTGCAATACGGCGTCAAATACCTGCGCGGCGCCTGGCTCGTCTCCGGCGGCGACCGCACCGAGGCGATGCGCTGGTACGCCAAGGGCTATTACTACGAGGCCAAGCGCAAGGGCCTCCTGGCCGAGACCGGTCTGATCTGAGGCAGGAAGCCGTCTGACGTCTGCCTGCGGCCGGCAGTCACGGCCGGGCGCGTTCAGACCGCCCCGTCGGACGCTCGGAAGATCGGCACTCTTGATCCCTGCCGAATGCCTGGTCGCGGCAAATCCGCTGGCCTGTCTTGACGCGCCCATCTCGCGCAGGCCCCGACTTCCGCGAATGCTGCAATCGCAGCGACGGAAACCGCGCCCTCACCCGTTTGCACTCTGAAGGCTGCGCGGACCGACCTCCGCCGGATCGCGTGGCTGGACCGCCGAGACCGCGCGGGCGCCGTCCTCCCCCGTCGACGCCCGCCGAACCCACCGGAGACACCGATGCTGAACCGTCTTTCCCCCTATTGGCTCTGGGCGCTCCTGAGCCTCGCGCCGCTCGCCTGGATCTATCAGGCTTTCACATCCGACAACGCCCGGATCTTCCACATCCTCGTCCACCCCACCGGCGAATGGGCCGCGCGCCTGCTGATCGTCACCCTGATGATCACGCCGCTCGCGCTCCTGTTCCGCCATTCGGGCGTCACCCGCTGGCTGCGCAAGAACCGCCGCTATTTCGGCGTCGCGGCCTTCGGCTATGCCGCCCTGCATACTTTCTTCTACCTCGTCGACAAGGGCTCGGTGAGCGTGGTCATGGGCGAACTTTCCCGGGTCTACATCTGGACCGGCTGGATCGCCTTCGCGATCTTCCTGCCGCTTGCCGTGACCTCGATGGACTACTTCGTCCGGGTGATGGGCACCTGGTGGAAATGGCTGCAGCGTTGGACCTATGTCGCCGCCGTGCTCACGCTTGCCCACTGGGCCAGCCTGCACGATTGGGGCCACCCGACCGCGGCGCTGGTGCATTTCGCCCCGCTGGCAGCACTCGAAGCCTACCGGCTGTGGTACTGGTATCTGCGCCCGCGCGCGCCCGTCGCCGCCTGACCGCGCCGTCCTCGCGCGAAAGACAATGGCCCCGCGCACCCCGCGGGGCCGTTTCTTTGCACCGCGTCTCGTCGTGCTGCCAGGGTTCGCCCGCCCCTCGCGCGCGACCCGCCGGTTAGCGCTACCGTAAGCGATATCAATCCCTTGCCCACCCGTCCGAGTTCGCCCACCCCGGCGCACAACGAAAAGGGCCGCCCCGAAGGACGGCCCCTGAACTCTGCCGGATCGCCCGGGATCACTCCTCGTCGAGCGCCTCGACGGCCTTCTCCAGCGCGGCCTTGTCGACCTCTTTCTCGGTCACGTCGGCACCCGCGAAGATATGGTCGACCACCTTGTCCTCGAAGATCGGCGCCTGGATCTGCTGGCGCACCTGGACGTTGTTCTGGACGAACTCGAAGAAGGCGCGCTCCTGGCCCGGATACTGCCGCGCCTGGTTCATGATCGCCTGCGTCATCTCGGCGTCGGTCACCTCGATCTCCGCCGCCCGGCCGATCTCGGCCAGAAGCAGGCCCAGCTTCACCCGGCGGTCGGCGAGCTTCTTGTGCTCGTCGGTGGTCTCGATCGCGCCGTGGTTATGGCCGTGATCCTCGGGATGCTCCTCGTGGTAGAGCTGGTGGGCGATCTGGCCGGCCTCGGCATCGACCAGCGAGCTCGGCAGCTCGAAGCTCACCGCGCCGTCGAGATGGTCGAGCAGCGCCCGTTTGGCCACCGCGCGCGCGGCGCCCTTGTATTCCGCCTCGAGCCGTTCGGCCACCTGGGCCTTGAGCTGGGCGAGATCCTCGGCGCCGTAACGCTTGGCGAGCTCGTCGTCGAGCTCGGCCGGCTTCGGCCCTTTCACCGCCTTCACCGTGCAGGTGAACACCGCTTCCTTGCCCGCGAGCTCGGCGGCGCCGTAGTTCTCGGGGAAGGTGACGGTCACGTCCTTTTCCTCTTCGGCCTTCACGCCGACGAGCTGCTCCTCGAAGCCCGGGATGAACTGGCCCGAGCCCAGCACCAGCGGGAAATCCTCCGCCGAGCCGCCCTCGAAGGCTTCGCCGTCGACCTTGCCGACGAAATCCATCACCACCTGGTCGCCGTCCTTCGCCTTCGAGCCCTTCTTGCGGTCCTCGAAGCTCTTGGCGTTCTCGGCGAGCGATTTGAGCGCCTCGTCGATCTCGGCGTCGCCCGCCTTCACCACCATCCGCTCGAGCTTGATCGTGCCGAAATCAACCGCCGGAATTTCCGGCAGGGTCTCGTAGGACAGCTCGACATGCACGTCGTCGCCCTCTTTCCAGTCCTCGTTGGTCATCTTGACCTGGGGCTGCATCGCCGGGCGGTGGCCGCTTTCCTCGAAATGGGCGTTCATCGCGCTGTCGATCGAATCCTGCATCGCCTCGCCGAGCAGCCGCTGGCCGAACTGCTTCTTCAGAAGCGCCATCGGCACCTTGCCCTTGCGAAAGCCCCGCATCTCGACCTCGGGCTGCGCCTCGACGAGCTTCTCTTGCACCTTCGCTTCGAGCTCCTGCGCGGTGATGATCAGCTGGTAGCCGCGCTTCAGGCCTTCGTTCAGGGTCTCGGTGACCGCCATCGTGTCTGTCCTCATGTCGTCAGGCGCGCCGCCGTGGCGGGGCGCGGGAAAATTCAGGCCCTTCTAGGGGGGCGCGCGCTTGGGCGCAAGGAGTTTGAAGCCAAATCGGCGGGCGGTCTCTCAGACCAGCGCCAGAATGCGGTCCGCCGCCGCGCCGGGCCCGTCGCCCTGCCGCATCGCGGCCGCCACCGCCCGGGCGCGCGGCCCGATCTCGGCGTCGCCAAGCACCGCCCCGAGCGCCGCTTCGACGCCCGCATGTGTGACCCGTTTCGCGGCCAAGCCCTGCCCAAGCCCGAGCCGCGTGATCCGCGCCGCGTTGTCGGGCTGATCGGTGCCGAACGGCAGTACGAGCTGCGGCTTGCCCGCCTCCATCGCCCGCGTCAGCGTGCCGATCCCACCGTGATGGACGATGGCGGCGGCGCGTGGAAACAGCTGCTGGTGGGCGACGTAATCGCGCCGGATCGCATCTGCCCCGCCGATCTCGCCCGCCCAGCCCTTGCCGGTGAGCAGCACCGCCCGGTGCCCGAGCGCGCGGATCGCCGCCAGCGTGGGCGCGTAGATGTCGGTATCGAGAAACTCGGCATTCGAGCCGAGCGTCACCACCACCGGCGCGGCGCCGTCGTCGAGAAACGCCGAAAGCTCGGCGTCGAGCGGCTCCGGCGGCCCGTCGTAGGGGCAGAACCCGATGGGTTCGACCGGCGGTACCACCTGCGGCGGATGGTCGTGCAACAGCCCCGGATAGAGCCCGAGCCGCAGCGCCGGCGCCACCGCATCCTCGAACCATGGCACCCCCGTGTGCGGCGGCAGCCCCACCGCCGCCCGCGCCGCGTTGAGCCGCTTGCCATGCATCCGCCGGATCGCGCCGAGCCCGGTCTTCAACACGCCCCGGTTCCAGACGGTCCCGACCCTCCCCGGCGCCCGCACCATCGGCGGCATTCCCGGGATCAGCGGCGGCTGGGTCGGGTCGAACACCATCATCGGCTGCAACACCAGATCGACGATCGGCACCCCCCTGAGCTCCGCCACCATCCGCGCCGCCTCAGCCTGGAAGGTCGCGGCCACCATGTCGATCTCTCCGGCCCAGTCGTCGATCGCGCGCACCACGTCGGCCAGCCGGTAGGGCAGGATCTCGCGAAACAGGAAATTCGGGTCGCGGAAAGTCTTGCGGATCACCTCGGTCTCGCTCATCCCGAGCTCGGCCGCGAATTGCCCGAGATCGTAGGAATTGCTCATCGTCGCGAAGCCCGCCGCCTCGACCACCGGAACCTGGTCGCGGTGAACCGCGAAGATGCATTCGGCGCCGCGCGCCTTCAGCGCCAGCGCCACCGCGATGAGCGGATAGAGATCGCCGAGCGAACCGATGGTGGAAAACAGGATGCGGGGCATGGGACCTCCAGGAAATGGCACATGGATCAATGCCCCGGGGTATCGACCGCATGGCCCGTGGAGACAACCCGCAAAACCGGAATTTCCGTCATGCGCGACGGGCAAAACCCGTTGGGCAGCGACGGCGGCCGGACCACCGGGCGGACTTCGCGATATCGGGCTGTGGTGCGGGTGAAGGGACTCGAACCCCCACGCCTTGCGGCGCCAGAACCTAAATCTGGTGCGTCTACCAGTTCCGCCACACCCGCACTGAGCCTCCCATAGCAGGCGCCGGCCCCGGCGGCGAGCGGATTTGCACCCTCGCCGCCCCCAGGACACGCCAATCAAACTGCAGAAAATTGTCGCCGTTTACGAAGTCTTGGGCTAGCCTGTGGCAAAACCATAGAGGCAAGCAGAGCAGGCTTTCCCATGACCCGGACTTTCCTCGGGCGCGCGCGGGCAGACCGCGTGGGCACGCCCATGTGTCACGACCATTGGCAGAACGGCATCGGACTCGGCACCGATGTGCTCACCGCCGACGGCGCCCTGCCTGTCGAATACCTCACCCCCGGCGACAAGGTGGTGACCTTCGACCAGGGCCTCGTGCGCCTCGCCCGGATCGAGATCCGGCTGGTCCCCGCCAGTACCGCCCTGCGCCTGCGCCCCTCTGTCATCGACCCAGAGGGCGCCGGGCGCGATCTCGTCGTCTCCGAACGCCAGCAGATACTTCTGCGCGACTGGCGCGCGCGCGCGATCTGGGGCCGGCCCGCAGCCCTCGTCGAGGCCCGGCAATTGATCGACGGCGCCTCCGTCGCCCGGTTGCGCGAGACGGGCCCGGTGCGCCTCTTCGACCTCGTGTTCGACGACAGCCAGCACATCGTCCTCGCCGCTGGCGGCCGCTACCGGTTCGCCTCGGCCCGGATGCCAGCGACCGCGGAAAGCTGACACAAGCGCCAAGGGCGTACGAAGGCCCCTGCAACGCGATGCATCCACCGCGATCGCGCCGGTTTCGAAACCGGTTCGACCGGCCCCGCCCTCAGCGCTCCAACGCCCGCGCGGCAATGAAGCCGAGCACGAGCAGCGGCAGGAAGCTCGCGAACGCGATCCGCAGCGAGAATGCTTCGGCCAGCGTGCCCACCAGCAACGGCGCGCCCAGCATCAGCACCTGCACCACCAGCGTCATCGCCGCCACGTTGTCGGCCGCTGGCCGGTCGCCGATCTGCGCCGCGGCCGAGATCATCATCGGATAGACCGGCCCGACACCGGCGCCGATCGCCGCGAGCGCGACAAGGGCGACCGCTGGCGTGGGGCTCGCCACCAGCGCCACCACGCCCACGATCGACAGCGCCGCATGCGCCCGCGCCACCCGCACCACCGAATGCCGCGCGAGCCACCGGTCGGCCCCGAGCCGCGCGAGCGTCATCGCCAGCACGAAGGCGGGAAACGCCAGCCCCTCGACCAGCCGGGCCACGTCGAACGTGTCGCGCAGGAAGATGATCGCCCAGGACCGCGCCGCGCCATGCACGAGATCGCCGCCGAAGCCGAAGGCGACGATGCCGAGCGTCGCCGCCGTGGGCCAGGCGAAACGCGCGCGCAGCGCCGTCCCCGCCCCCTCGCGCGGGGCCTGCGGCCGCATCCCCCAAATTAGCCACAGCGCGACGAGGCTCACCAGGGCGCCATGCGCCCACAGATGCGGACCCACGCCCACGAGCGCGCCGCGCAACCCCGCCGCCAGCGTCGAGACCGCGAGCAGCGCCAGGCTCCAGACCCCGTGGCAGGTGTTCATCACCCGCCGCCCGGTCGCCGCCTCGATCCGGTCGGCCTCGACGTTGATCGCGATATTGGCGAGGGTAAACAGCCCGCCCTGCACGAAGCTCGCGGCGAAGGCCGACGCCAGCCCTGGCGCGGTGGCGAGAAGCGCGGCGGCCAGGTTGCTTCCGATCAGCGTGACGAGCGCGGTCCGATGGGTGCCGAACCGGGCGATCAGCTTGCCGCTCACCAGATAGATCGGCAGCGCCCCCACCGCGCTGGTGGTCAACAGCGCCCCGAGCGCCGCCTCGTCGAGCCCCAGCCGCAGCTGGATATCCGGCACCCGCGCCACCAGCGCGCCGGCCGTCGCGGCATGCAGCGCGAACACGCCGAGGATGCGGGCGCGCAATTGGGCGGCGGAGGGGAGCGAGGCGGCCATAGCTCCGCTTCTAGGCCGGATGAATGCGCCGACAAGACCCATTCGGACGCAATCCGCGCGTCCGGGGCGTTTTGCCCTCAGGATTGCGCCGGGCCGGCGCCCCCGGTTAGGGTCGACGGGACCAGACCGAACCGGAGGACCGACGCGTGACCACCCACCAAGGCGGCTGCCTCTGCGGCGCGCTGCGCTTCGAAACCACCCAAGACCCGGTCCGGGTGACCGTCTGCCACTGCGCATTCTGTCAGCGCGCGACCGGCGGCGCGTACATGGTCGAACCGATCTTCGACACATCGGCCTTCCGCATCACCCGCGGCCGGCCGAAGACGTTCGATCTGGTCTCGGAAGGCAGCGGCAAGGTGGTGCATGTACATTTCTGCCCGGACTGCGGCACCAAGCTGAACCTCACTTTCGAGCGGTTTGCGGACGTGGTCGGCATCTATGCCGGCACGTTCGACGATCCGGACTGGTTCGCCATCACACCGGCCAATGCCAGGCACATCTTCCTCGACGAGGCCCGCCCCGACACCGTGATCCCGGCCGGTTTGCCCACCTTCGCGCGGCACGCCACATCGAACGCCGGCGAGACCTGCGTGCCGACGATCTACGACAGCCCGCATCCGATCGGTCACAGGTGAGGCCAGGCGCATGGCAAAATCCAAATCCCTCGCCCGCGTCGAACGCACGCTGGCCGCCGCCGGGCTCGATGCCCGGATCCTCGAAATGGCCGAGGGCACCCGCACCGCCGCCGACGCCGCCCGCGCGGCCGGCTGCGACCTCGACCAGATCGTAAAATCGATCATCTTCCGCGGCGAGGCCGACGGCCATGTCGTGCTGTTCCTCACCGCCGGCGGCAACCGGGTCGA
>JAGRMO010000027.1:0-4034 GCA_020441205.1 Maritimibacter sp. | reverse complement strand
TTCGCCATCGGCGGCGTCGCCCCGGTCGGGCACCTGCGCCCGCTGCGCGGCTATTTCGATCCGCGGCTCCTCGATTTCGACGTGGTCTGGGCCGCCGCCGGCACCCCGCGCCACATCTTCGCGGCCCCGCCGCGCGAGATCCTGCGCCTCTCCGGCGCCGAGATCGCCGATTTCACCGGCTGAGAGGATGCGAACCGCGCGCGCCCTGCTCCTGGCCGCCGCGGTCGCGGTTGTGGCGCTGATCGGTTGGCAGGCCTCAGGCGACCGCCCTTTCGCTCGGGCAAATCGCCTCGCCGCCGAATTCATCAGCATTCCAGCCAGCGCGTCTCCCGCCTTTCCGCGCCTTCTGCGCGAGGCTGTCGTCGCCAGCGACGATCCCGACTTCTTTCGCCGCGCCGCGTAGCTGTCCCCGATAACTTCGGCCCTCGCCCGGAATGCGCTCGCACGCTCTGCACCCGGCCTCTCGGCCGGCGAGGCCCGGCTTGCGGCAGCCTTCATCGACGTTCGTCTCGATCTGAGCCTCGATCACTCCGCGATTTTGGACCTCTACTTGGCCCGGGCGTATTACGGTGCCGGATGCTACGGCGTCGAAACCGCCAGCCTGGCCCTGTTCGCAGTGCCACTCGCGAAGGCCGACGACGCGCAACTCCTCGCGCTTGCCGCCCTGCCGGTTTTCCCAAGCCGCACCCTGCGCGACCCCGAAGCGCGCGCAGCCCGCATCGATCGGATCCTCGGCACTCTGGTCGCCGAAGAGCGACTCACTCCGGCCGAGGCCGAGCGCCTGGCCGCGCTTGCACCCGCCGAAATCGCCAAAGGATCGTTCTGCGAGTGACCGCCCCGGCCCAGGCGGACACCATTGGCGAGGCCGCTGAATATTGATCTGAAAGGACAATCCGGCGTCATGTGAATCTTTTTCACATTTTTCCTTGAAACCCGCCGGCGACATGCCAATCTAGGCAATGTGAAAGCACTTCACATCCCCTGAACCAAAGGAGCACCCGATGACTTTCGCCCTCGACTACGAACCCCGCAAATCCGGTGAGGGCTGGTTCCGTCGCGCGGAAGGCTGGCTCGACGACCGTGGCAAACCCGCCTGGATCGCCGCCATGGTCCTCGGCTTCATCGCCTTCTGGCCGATCGGCCTCGCCCTTCTCTTCTACATGATCTTTGGAAAACGCATGTTCGGACACAGCTGCACCCACCGCCGTCACCGCCACGGCTTCGACCACGACGCCATGCACGTCAACCGCCGGCACAATTTCCGCTCCTCGGGCAACACCGCTTTCGACGCCTACAAGGCCGAAACGCTGAAACGCCTGATGGACGAGCAGGAGCAGTTCGAGGCCTTCCTCGACCGGCTGCGCGCGGCGAAGGACAAGCGGGAATTCGACACCTTCATGGACGAGCGCGCCGACGCGGCCCGCCATGCCCATGACGACGCGGACGAGGCCGACGAGGTCGAACCCCGCAACGACGAACCCAGATCGTAACCCGATCCGGCCCGGACCCCCTCGACGGGGCCCGGGCTTCTCAATCCCCACACCAGCACGGAGCGCCCGACATGACCGCGACCACTTCCCACGACCCCTCGTCCACCGCCCGGGCGCACCGCCCCGCGCCGCATCCCCGCCGGCCGATCCCGGTCGGCGTCCAGGTGCTCTCGACGATCCTGTTCGGCGCCTTCGCGATCACCGTCACCGCCATCGCCTTCAGCCATTTCTGGCCCGCCGGCGTGGCGCTCGCGGTGATCCTCGGCTGGCGCGGCGGCTTCGTGCCGATGGGGCGCGGCGAAGACCCGGCGGGCGAAATCATCGCCGGCCTCAACCTGCGCAGCCCCGAGGCCGAGAGCCGCTCGAGCGGCAACGCGAGCTTCGACGCCTACCGGTCCGACACGATCAAGCGGCTCGAGGACGAGCAGGAAAATTTCTCGGCCTTCGTCGACCGCCTGCGCGACGCGCGCGACCAGCGCGAGTTCGACGGCTTCATGGACAGCCGCGCCGCCGCCGCCCGCGCCGCCCGTCTGGACATGGCTGGCGCCTGACCCCACATCTGACCCGTGTCACGCCGGCCCCAGCCCGGGACCGGCGCCCCACCTCCGAAAGACCGACATGAGCCATACCTACGCCTATCCCGCCGACTGGGGCCTCCCCGACCCCGACACCCAGGCCGAATTCTACGCCGACGTGCCGGTGAAACGGCTCATCGCCTGGGTGATCGACAGCCTGATCGTCTTCGCGACGGCCTTCCTGATCGCGCTGCTGACCGTGGGCGTCGGCTTCTTCTTCTTCGGCTTCCTCCTGCTGACCATCGGCTTCGTCTACCGCACCGTCACGCTTGCCAACCGCTCCGCCACCTTCGGCATGCGGCTTGCCTCGATCGAGCTGCGCACCGCACGCGGCGAGCGCTTCGACCTCGCCACCGCCGCGCTGCACACGCTGGGTTACCAGGTCTCGATGGCCTTTTTCCTCGTGCAGATCGGTTCGATCGTGCTGATGCTGACCTCACCCCGCGCCCAGGGCCTGACCGACCACATGCTCGGCACCGCCGCCATCAACGTCGCCGCCCGGAGCTGATCCGGGCGTGCGCCGGACCTCGGCCAGATCGCCGAAACACTGAGTTTACGACAAAGCCCGCTCAGGCCTTGGCTGATTAAGATTTCGTTGTTAAGTTCGGACCGGCTGTTGAATTCTCACCCGATCCGTCGATCCGAGGCCCATGCGTCACACGCTTCCGCTTGCCCCGCAATTCTACGTCACGGCCCCCCAGCCGTGCCCGTATCTGGCTGGCAGGATGGAACGCAAACTGTTCACCGCGCTACAGGGCGAACAGGCGGGCGAGCTCAACGACACGCTGTCGAAACAGGGGTTCCGGCGCTCGCAGAACGTGCTCTACCGCCCGTCCTGCGCCGAATGCTCGGCCTGCCTTTCGGCCCGGATCCGGGTCAAGGATTTCGAGCTGTCGAAGAACCAGCGCCGGGTCGACAAGCGCAACGAATACCTGATGCGCCGCACCCGCGCCCCCTGGGCGACCGAGGAGCAATACGAGCTGTTCCGCCGCTATCTCGACGATCGCCACGCCGACGGCGGCATGGCCGACATGGACGTCTTCGAGTTCGCCGCGATGATCGAAGAGACGCCGATCCGCAGCCGGGTGATCGAATATTCGACCCCGCGCGAGGGCCGTGGCGGCGGGCGCGACCTCACCGCTGTCTGCCTGACCGACGTGCTCGATGACGGGCTCAGCATGGTCTATTCGTTCTTCGACCCGGCCCGGCGCGCCGACAGCCTCGGCACCTACGTGATCCTCGATCACATCCGCCTCGCCCGCGAGGCCAACCTGCCCTACGTCTATCTCGGCTACTGGGTGCCCGACAGCCCGAAGATGGACTACAAGTCGCGCTTCGCGCCGCTCGAAGTCTATGTCGGCGGCCAGTGGACCGAGCTCGACGACCCGGCGGCCTTCAAGAGCCCGCCGCATCCGCTGTCGAACGATCCGATCGCCGAACAGGTGGCCCAGATCACCCTGCCCGGCGCTCGCCCGGTCCGCGGCTGAGGGCTCGGCGCGGCGCAGCCGGTGGGATCGCGCATCGGCCGACCCCATCCTGTCTTTCGCAGGTCAACCGGCATCCCTACACGCGAGACAAGCGGAAGCCATTGAAACGGCGCGCATTTTCCACGCCCCGCAGGGTCCCGGTCGCCTGCGAACCCGGTACACCGGCCCCGGTCCGCGGCCGCTATCCTTGCGCCACCCCCGCGCCGCGCGGAGGAAAATTGCGCGCGCGCCTACCCCTGCGACATTTTATTCACGCGGCCCGACGTTTCGCCGTTGACGCCCCCGGCCACACTGCTAGGGTGACGCCCGCAAACGGAGGAGCCCGGGAATGGACTTCATTCTCATCGTAGTAGTGGACGAACGGCGCATGGGACGGTGACGGCACCCTGACACTTCCCCCTGCGCCCCCGAAATCCCGGGGGCTTTTTTTTTGAGACGACGCGTGTGAACGGAGAGAGAGATGACACGTCAGATGACCGGAG
>JAGRMO010000167.1 GCA_020441205.1 Maritimibacter sp. | reverse complement strand
GCGGTCTTCGCCTGCAGGAAGGTGGTGCCACCGCCGACCGCCGGGGCCGCGAGCCCCTGCTCGCGCAGGGTGTCGCCCACGGCCGCCACCGCCGCCTCGGGCACGGGCCTGAGCTGCGGATCCGGTGCCTTCCTCGTTTTCGCCGGGTCGGTGGTCTCGGCGCGTCGGGCGTCGCTCGCCTCGGCGTCGATGCTGCCATCGGGATGGAGCACCAGCCGCTCGGTCGCCTTCGCCTTCTGGATCGCGCCGCGCGACAGACCCACCCGGGCGGCATACTGGCGCTCGCTCATGCCCTCCATCGTCGACTCCGATTATCATGCAAATACAGATGCTTATTCGGTTGATAAGCGGCGCGGACAGAGCGAACCTCCTGTCACAAGGACGATGCAACTCACCCGAAGGAGCCACCACGATGACCTACCTCGACCCGATCACCGCCTCGCGCGAAGACCTCCGCGCCGAGAAGGCCCGGCGCAACCGCGAAGCGGCGCTAAACGCCTTCATCGCGAAGAAGGCCGAGATCGACGCGATGCTCGCCCGCCTGCAGGGCCTCAGCGACGACCACTTCAACTGCGCCCCCGACGAGATCGGCTGGGCGGTGGTCGGCAGCCTCGAGCACTACGCGAGTCTGCTCCGGCAGATCACCGACAGCGCCTTCGGCGAGGGCGAATACGCCGAGTGAGAGGGCACCATGGAAACCAGCACCATCCGCATCGCCATTCGCGGCCTCAACGAACCCTGGGACACGAGCCGCATCCCCGCCGTCCTCGACGAGATCAAGGCGGCACTCCGCGAGGAGGCCGACATCCCGGCCCGCCTCACCGCCGACAGCTTCACCATCGCCATCGACGTGGCGACCGACCGCCTGCCCGACGCCGCCGCGCTCCTGCGCGAGCTCGGGCTGATCTGACCTCGGGCCCCGCCCGAACTCCCGCCGCGCCAAAGCGCGGCTCGGGGTCGTAGAAGACCGCGACGGTCGCGGTCCAATCACGGAGACGACCCCATGACCAAGCTCACCGACACCCAAGTCCAACTTCTCACCGCCGCCGCCGACCGCGACGACCGCAACCTCCTGCCGCTCCCCGGCTCGCTGCGCGGCGGCGCCGCCGCCAAGGTGGTCGGCGCGCTCCTCTCGCGCGGGCTGATCGCCGAGACCGTCACCGACGACCGCGCGAAGGCCGATCCAGCGATGAACCGGATCTGGCGGAACGATGAGGACGGCCGCACCATCCTCCTCAACGTCACCGACGCCGGTCTCGCCGCCATCGGACGCGGGGCCAAGGGGGACGAGGAGCCGGCCGAGATGGATCCCGGCCAGAAGGTGCGCACGCCGCGCGCGGGCACCAAGCAGGCCCGGATGATCGAGATGCTCCGCACCGACACCGGCGCCACCATCGACGAGATCGTGGCTGCGACCGGCTGGCAACCCCACACCGTGCGCGGCGCCTTCGCCGGCGCGCTGAAGAAGAAGCTCGGCCTCGAGGTCACCTCCGAGAAGGTGGATGGCAACGGTCGCGTGTACCGACTGCCCCCGGAGTGAGAGCCGGCCAGAAAACTTGTGCCGCCGTCCCAAAGGGGCGGCGGTCCTCATTTGGCTCGACCGATCCGGATCGCCTCGAACACGCGCCGCAGAAGGTAACCGCGCACCAGCGAGACCCCGACGAAGGCGAGGCCGATGGTCAGGTGCTCGGCCAGACCGGCCTCGATCCCGAACCACGGGAACACCACCACCTGTGTGGCGATGGCCAGAACGTAGCCGACCACGACGTTGGTCACGGCCTCGACCATCGACATGAACCGGCTCTGTTTCATCGCACCAACTCGTCGCCAGTGTCGGGCGTTATCATGTTCTTGGTCGCCTCCCGAAAGGCCGTCGCGACAACGACAACGATCATCGTCACGGGGCCACTGGCCAGCACGGCGATGAGGTCCCCGGCAGACACCAGCCCGACCGCATGCGCCGGGCTCTCGCCGGACCAGCCGGCCCGGTAGAAGACCAAGTCGGCATTCGCGTCGATCCCCTCGAGGCGATCGAGCTCCGCCCGGAGCTCCATGACAATCGGTGCGACAACGCCAACCGGAAGCGCGAGCTTCCGCAGCGCGGCCATGGTCGCAAGCGAGGCCAGGTCGCGCCAGTCGAACCGCCGCTGCTGACCCGGCCGGACTGGCGCCGAGGGCCAGAAATGACCGCGCGCGATCCACTGGCTCAGCTCGGAGGTCGTCACGTCGCAAGCTTCGGCGACTTCCCGCAGTGTCCAGGTCTTCATGCCGCGCCCTCATCCATCGGCCAGCAGTTCAGCCGCCAAAGTTCTAAGCGCATGCGCCGCAACCAGGGGGACCACGCCGTTGCCACAGAGGCGAAGCCGGTCCACCCGGTGGGCCAGCCTATCAGCGCCTCGACGAACAGCGGGTTCAAGGTCCGGCGCGGCTCGGAGGTATCGCTCCCAGCCGTCGGCGTTGCCAGGACCTGGCGGCCAAGCAGACCGTTCAC
>JAGRMO010000166.1 GCA_020441205.1 Maritimibacter sp. | reverse complement strand
GCCACCGGCACCGCCCCGTCAGGCGGCTGCGCACGGCCCGTCGCGGCGACATGCTCCGCCACCCTGGTGCCAAAAACCTGCCCCGCGTTCAGGGCCGAACCGCCGGGACGGGTGACGCCATGGGTGCCGGCCGCCTCACCCACCGCATAGATGCCGGGGCGGCTCGACCGGCCCCAGATATCGACCGCGATGCCGCCGTTCATGTGCTGGTTGTTGACCGCGAACTCGAGCGGCTCGGCGGCGATATCGACCTTGTAGCGCCGGTAAAGCTCGATCGCGAGCGGGTTCATGTGGCGCAGACGGTCGATCGGCATCGCCTGCGTGGCCCCCGCGCTGCCGAGATAGGCCGAGACATCGGCGTCGAGCCGGTCGAGCCCGAACGGCTGGTCGCCGGGCACCGCGAGCGGGTTTCGGTTGAAATCCATGTACACCCGCCGGCCCGCCGCGCTCTCGCGCCAGATCGCGAGATCGACGAGGCTCGAGGCGAAGTCGAGCATCCTGCTCGCGTGGAACGGCCACTGGTACCCCTTGCGGAACACGTTGGACGCCAGCTCCTGCGTGCTGCGGTAATAGCGCGCGAGGAAATGGTGCTCGGTCCCCGCGGCGTCGACCGAGTAGATATGCGGCATCGCCTGCACATAGGTGCCGGACAGGTTCCAGGGAAAGCCCTCGCGCCTTGTGCCGATACCGAACTGGCTCTCGGTGAGGTTGACGAGCTCGATCCCCGCCTCCAGCGCGAGGCCGAGCGAGCCGTAACAGCCGTTCGGATAGACGCTGTCGCGGTAGAGCTCGCCCGGACCGCCGGCGGCGAGCACCAGCGCGGGCGCGAGGAACAGCGCGAGGCCGTTGGGGTTGTCGGCAGCCCGCGCCTTCTTGCGCATGGCGAGCACCCCGACCGCGCGCCGGCCCTCGCCGTCGCCCTCGGTCAGGATACGCACCACAGTGGTCTGGTTGAACAGCGGCACCCCGAGCCGCAGCGCCTCTTCGGCCAGCACTTTGACCATCAGCCGCGAGGTGCGCGGCCCGCAGCTCGTCGCCCGGCCGGTCTCGTCATGATCGGTCTGGTAGCGAAGCGTCGCCCCGAACCGGTCCTGCGGCAATGGCAGCCCGAGATATTGCAGCGAGGCCATCATCCGGGGCGAGCCGACCGCCTCGACATAGGCGGTGTCTTCGTCCATCGCCCCACCCGCCCGGATCGCCCGCGCCATTGCCTGGAAATCGTCGCCCCGGTCAGCGGTATTGGCCGTGTGCAGGGTCTGCTTGTCGGAGCCCGAACAGGCCGAGGTGCCGCCCCAGGCGCTCTGGCTCACCACCGTCACCGCGCCGCCGCGCCGCTTCAGCTCGACCGCCGCGCGCAGCCCCGCCGCGCCGCTACCGACCACGAGGCAGCCGGTGCGATAGACCGGCAGGCGCAGCCCCGCCACATCGCGGACCTCCACCGCCGGCGGCTCGGGCGCCAGCCGCGGCATGGCGACATCGGTGAGCGCGTCGAGAATGTCCTGGGGAACCGCATTGGCCATCGTCTGACTCCACCCGCCCGGTCAGGCCAGCGGGATATCGACCCAGGCCCGGAGCCGGGACGATGCCATGCAGGCGTCGACGATCTGGGTGATGTGGTGGCCGTTCTCGAACGTGGGCCACATCGGCTGGCCGCTGATAACCGAACGCACCACCTCGGCCGCCTCGATGATCTTGGTCTCGTTGTAGCCGAGCGAGAAGTTCGGCAAGGGCAGGAAGGCCGCGTAGCTCGGATGCTCGGGGCCCACGTCGATCGCGCGAAAACCGCGCCGCCCGGCGGGATCGTCGTTGGTGTAGAACCTCAGCCGGTTCACCTCGTCGTAGGTGTACACGAGGCTGCCCTTCGTGCCGTAGATCTCGTAGCCCTGCATGAACTTCCGCCCCGTCGCCACGCGGCTGAAATCGACAATGCCGTTTGCCCCGTTCTCGAACCGGCACAGGAGCTGGGTGGCATCGGGGTTGGTCACCTCGGCCCAGTCTTCCGCGCCGGTGAGCGTGGCCCCCGCCCCCATCGCTGCCCCCGCGACCACCGGCCGGCGGGGCGTGACGACGATGTTGTTGGCCACCAGCGAGGCGACCCGGCCGACCAGGAACTCCATGAAGCTGAACACATGGCTGCCGGTATCGCCGACGATGCCGGTGGGCGCGAGCACGCCGTCGGCCCGCCACATGAACGGCGCCATCGGATCGCCGAACACGTCGACATGCTGGCAACCCTTGAACATCGTGATCTCGCCGATCTCGCCCGCGTCGATGATCTCCTTGGCCAGATCGTGCACCGGGTTGCGCGGGAAGGCGTGGCCAACCCGGGTGATGAGCCTGCGGGCCTTGGCAAGGTCGGCCAGCTCGCGCGCTTCGGCCGCACTTTCGGCGAGCGGCTTTTCGCAGGCCACATGTTTGCCCGCTTCGAGCGCGGCCTTGGCCACCTCGTAATGCATGTTGTCGGGAAGGCAGATATCGACGAGATCGACCTCGGGATCCTCGACCGCCTGCCGCCAGTCGGTGAGGATCTTCGCCCCCGGCGCACGGGCGGCGAGATCGGCCCGGTCGGCCCGCTCGGTGCCCACCAGCGCCACCACCCGCGCGGTGCCGCCTACGCTGCCGAAAAAATGCGGGAAGGTCTGGTAGGCCATCGTATGGACCTTGCCCATCCACCCTGACGCGCCCAGAACGGCCACGCGAACCTCGTTCATCGTTGATACTCCTCTCCTGTCCGCACCCGGCGCCACGCCCAAGCCGGAATGATCGTTCGTGTCACTTGCCCAGGCCGCGCGCTCAGCCCCAGTCGCTCGACCCGCGCGCCACCAGCGTCACCGGCGTGCGCGTCTCGGGCGGCGGCACGGTGCCGTCTTCGAGCCAGGCCAGCACCGTATCGGCGATGGTCCGGCCGAACCCGTCGACATCGCAGCGCACCGAGCTGAGCGGCGGCCAGGCATGGGCCGCCTCCTCGATATCGTCGAACCCCACGATCCGAAGCCCGCTGCCTACGGCCCGGCCGATCTCGGCGCAGCCCGAGATCATCCCGAGCGCAACCTGGTCGTTGAAGCAGATCGCGGCATCGACATCGGGGCAATCGCGCGCCATCCGATGCGCCGCCTCGCGCCCGAACGCCCGGGTCGCGCGGCCAGAAAGCACCTTGGGCTCCATCCCTTCGCGCGCCATCGCCGCGAAATAGCCCGCCATCCGCTCCTGAGTGACACCGCGGCCCTCGAGCCCGCCGACGAAGGCGATCCGCCTGGCCCCGCGCTCGATCAGGTGCTCGACGGCGATCCGCCCGCCCTCGGGATAATCGGGCGCGGCGAAGGGAAACAGCGAGGTGCGCGCATCGACCTTGCGCAGAACCTGCATCGCCGGAATGCCCGCGCGCACCAGCGCCTCGAAACTTGCCGCCTCGTCGCCATAGGCCGGCGACAGGATCATCGCCGACACCCCGTGCTCGATCATCGCGCCCACCACCTGGGCCTGAAGCGCCGGATCTTCGTTGGTATTGGCCACCACAGCGGCATAGCCGCGCGCCGAAAGCTCCATCTGCAGCGAGGTCGCGAACTCGGTAAAGAACGGGTTGCGCAGATCGTTGATGACGAGACCGATGAGCCCGGCCCCGGCGCCGCGAAGGTTGGCCGCCGCGCGGTTGTAGACATAGCCGATCTCGGCCATCGCCTCGCGCACCTGGGCGCGGGTCTCGTCGCGCACCAGGGGGCTGTTCTGCAACACCAGGCTCACGGTGGATTTCGACACCCCCGCCTTGCGGGCCACGTCGACGATCGTCGGTCTGCGCTCCATGCCGCCCATGTTACGCCGCCTCCGACGCGACTGCCATCGGCAGGTCGAACACCAGAATACCGTCGAGCCCGCCCTGCGCCTGCGCCACCAGCTTCGCGCCCAGCGCCTTGTGATCGGGATGGGCCTGGTAGGCCGAGAGCGCCTCCCAATCGGCGAAATCGACGGTGAAGCCGTGCATGTAGCCGCGTTCGATCTGCTCGGGGCTCTCGGACCGCCCGGCATGGATCGCGCCGATCCCGGGCAATTGGCCGCGGATCGCCGCGAGCTCGTCCCAGAGCGCCGCGATGGCGCTTTCGGACAGGTCGGGACGGAACCGGATGAGGACGATGTGGCGGACCATCTCAGCCCCCGTGCCGGGCACGGATCATGTCGGCCCCCTTCTCGCCGATCATGATCGCGGCGGCGTTGGTGTTGGACGAGATGAGCCGCGGCATGATCGAGTTGTCGACGATGCTGAGCCCGGCGATCCCGTTGAACCGGAGCTCGGTATCCACCACCGCGCCTTCGTCCGGCCCCATCCGGCAGGTGCCGGCGCAATGGTGCGAAGTCTTCGAATGCTGGCAGATGAAATCGTAATACTCCGCCTCGGTCCTGACCTCCGGCCCCGGCAGGCGCTCGGCGAGGATGTACTTCTTCATCGGCGCTTGCGCGAGGATCTCCTGCGTGAGCTTCAGCCCGCGGATCGACATCTCGCGGTCCTGCGGGTCGGCGAGGTAATTCGGGTCGATCAGCGGCGCCTTCGCCGGATCGGCGCTGGCGAGCCGCACCGTGCCGCGCGATCGCGGGCGCAGGTAGCACGAATTGAGCGTGATCCCGCCCGCAGGCATTGCCGCCACCCCGTGTTCGATCCCGGTGCCGAGCCCGAGGTGGAACTGGATATCGGGCGAGCGCGCGTTGGGATCGGCGTACCAGAAGCCCCCGGTCTCGAACAGCGACGAGGCCACCGGCCCCTTGCGCGCGACGAGGTATTGCAGGCCCGCGAGCGCCGCCCAGTGCGGCTTGGCGTAACGGTCGTAGCTGTAGGGACCGGAAAGCTCGCTGATGCAGTAGAGATCGAGGTGATCCTGCAGATTGGCTCCGATCTCGGGCTGGTCGTGGACCACTTCGATCCCGAGCCCGGCGAGGTGATCCGCCGGGCCGATGCCGGAGAGTTGCAGGAGCCGCGGCGAGCCGATCGCGCCCGACGACAGGATCACTTCGGCCGCGGCCGTGAGCCTTGTACCGTCGGCAAGCTCGACGCCCGTTGCCCGCCCACGCTCCACCACGATCCGGCGCACCTGCGCGCCGAGCCGGACGGTGAGGTTCGCACGCCCCCGGTTCGGCGCGAGATAGGCCATCGCCGCCGACGAGCGGCGCACATTACGCTGAGTGAGCTGGTAATAGGCGACGCCGTCCTGCGCCGCGCCGTTCACATCCGTGTTGCGCGGGATGCCGAGCGCGCCCGCGGCCTCGAAATAGGCCTCGCAGACCGGTAGCGGCGCGCGCGGCTCGCTCACGCCGAGCGGCCCGTCCTTGCCGTGATAGCGGTTGTCCCAGGTCTCGTTGTCCTCGGCCTTGCGGTAATAGGGCAGCACGTCGTCGTAGCCCCAGCCCGCGCAGCCCATCTGCCGCCATTCGTCATAGTCGAGCGCGTTGCCGCGGGTGTAGATCTGGGCATTGATCGCCGAGCCGCCGCCGATCACCTTCGCCTGGGTGTAGCGGAACACCTTGTTCTGCATGTGCCGCTGCGCAACCGTGTCCCACCCCCAGCTGCCGATGCCCTTGGTCATCTTCGCGAAACCCGCGGGCAGGTGGTAGAACGGATGCCGGTCGCTGCCGCCGGCTTCCAGCAGCAGCACCTCGGCCGACGGGTTCTCCGACAACCGCGCCGCCAGCACCGAGCCCGCCGAGCCGCCG
>JAGRMO010000165.1:8160-9566 GCA_020441205.1 Maritimibacter sp. | reverse complement strand
TTGGCCTGGCCCAGGGCCTGGCGCATGACGGCCTGGGGAATGCCCGTGATCTTGATGTCCATCTGGATGCCGGTGACGCCGTGCGCCGTGCCGGCGACCTTGAAGTCCATGTCGCCCATGGCGTCCTCGTCGCCGAGGATGTCGGTGAGCACGGCATAGGAGCCGTCGTCTTCCAGCACCAGGCCCATGGCGACGCCTGCCACCGGCGCCTTCAGCGGCACGGCGGCATCCATCATCGAGAGCGACGAGCCGCAGACCGTCGCCATCGACGACGAACCGTTACTCTCGGTGATCTCGGAGACGAGGCGGATGGTGTAGGGGAAGTCGGTCGCGGCCGGCAGAACCGCCTGCAGCGCGCGCCAGGCGAGCTTGCCGTGGCCGATCTCGCGACGGCCGGGCGAGCCCACGCGGCCGACTTCACCGACCGAGTAGGGCGGGAAGTTGTAGTGCAGGAGGAAGTTCGAGTAGTAGGTGCCGGTGAGCGCGTCGATCATCTGCTCGTCGTCGCCGGTGCCGAGCGTGGTGACCACCAGGCCTTGCGTCTCGCCGCGGGTGAACAGCGCCGAGCCATGGGTGCGGGGCAGAAGGCCCACTTCCGAGACGATCGGGCGGACGGTGTCGAGCGCGCGGCCGTCGATCCGCTTGCCGTCTTTCACGACCGCGGAGCGCAGGACGCTGGATTCGAGCTTCTTCAACGCCGAGCCGAGGTTGGGGTCGGCCTGCTGATCTTCGGTGAGGCCCTCGATGATCTTCGCCTTGGCGGCGGATACGGCGGCGACGCGTTCCTGTTTGTTGAGGATCGCGTAGGCGGCCTTCACATCGGCTTCGCCGGCGGCCTTCACCGCTTCGTAGAGCGCCGAGTAATCCGGCGGGGTGAAGTCGAAGGGTTCTTTCGCTGCGTCTTCGGCGAGCGAGATGATGAGATCGATGACCGGCTGGATCTGCTCATGGGCGAAAGTGACCGCGCCCAGCATTTCGGCTTCGGAAAGCTCGTAGGCTTCCGATTCCACCATCATCACCGCGTCGCGGGTGCCGGCGACCACGAGGTCGAGGCGCTGGTCGGGGTTGTTGCGCAGGTCGGCCATGTCGTCGACCGTCGGGTTCAGCACGTAGTCGCCATCCTCGAAGCCGACGCGGCAACCGGCGATCGGCCCCATGAAGGGGGCGCCCGAAATGGTCAGCGCGGCCGAGGCGGCGATCATCGCGACGATGTCGGGATCGTTCACGAGGTCATGCGACAGCACGGTGCACATGACGAGAACTTCGTTCTTGAAGCCGGGGACGAACAGCGGGCGGATCGGACGGTCGATCAGGCGGGCGGTCAGCGTTTCCTTCTCGGTCGGCCGCGCCTCGCGCTTGAAGAAGCCACCCGGCACCTTGCCGGCGGCGTAGTATTTTTCCTGGTA
>JAGRMO010000165.1:0-8143 GCA_020441205.1 Maritimibacter sp. | reverse complement strand
GAAGAAGTCCTGGCCGGGCTTCGGCTCCTTCGCAAAGGTCACGTTGGCCATGACGGAAGTCTCGCCGAGGGTGGCGATGACCGAGCCGTCGGCCTGGCGGGCAACCTTGCCGGTTTCCAGCGTAAGCGTTTCCTCGCCCCACTGCATGGATTTCGTCGTGATATTGAACATGTGTGTATCCTGTAAGGGAGCACTCCCGGGCGGTCCCGGGTCTCCCGTTTGAATGGCGGCCCCATTGCCGCCGACCCCTTCCATCCTATTCGCGTGCCGGGGTCAGGGCACATCGTCTCAGATGCAGGGGCCTTACAGGGTTTTTGTACAATTGGGAACAGCAAAGGTGGCGGCCGCGCTTGACGCCACCTCGACCCTTGGGCAGCGTGCCGCCGAAGCCAGGAGGCACCGGGAATGGCGCTGCTCATCGTCAAATTGCTGCATCTCGCCGGGTTCGCCGGCTGTATCGGTGCGAGCCTGTGGAAGAATGCGCTGCTGCGCCGGCCGAGTGTCGAGGGACCGCGTCTTGCCCGTCTGGTGGTGCTCGACAAGGTTTCGGGTCTGTCGGCGGTGCTGATCCTCGCGACCGGGTTCACGATGGCCGGATGGTTGGCCAAGCCCACCGAGGTCTATGTCACGGCCTGGATCTTCTGGGTGAAAGTCGGGCTGTTCTTCCTCGCCTCGGCGGCCGTGCTCACCTCCAAGCCGGTTCTGAAGCGGGCGCGGGCGGCGGGCCGACTGGTGCCGACACCGCGCTTGCGGGTGATTTTCGTGTTCGACGCGCTGTCGATCCTGGCCGTGGCGGCGATGGGGCGATGGGTCGCCACCATGCTCGCCTAGGAGCCGGAACGCCTGCACCGGCGTAGTCGCACCGGACTGGCCTCTGAATGACGGCGAATTGTTTTGGTCTGGCGGCCGAGTCGGGCGCATCATGGGTGCGGTGGTTCCGTGGATTTGACCAAAATGAAACTCGCTCATTTCTTCTTCGCGCCGGTGCTGGCGCTGTTGCCCGTCGGCCTGCAGGCCGCGCCTGTCGCCTATGTGCTCGACCAGGCCCAGTCGCAGGTGGGGTTCGAGGTGATGTTCGGGCAGGACCCGATCACCGGCACGATGCCGATCGCCGAGGCGCAGGTGGCGATCGACTTTGAACAGGCGTCGAACAGCTCGGTCAGCGCGGTGATCGACGCGGCCCGGTCGCAGGCGAGCTTTCCCTTCGCCACCCAGGCGATGCTGGGGCCGAAGGTGCTGGCGACCGACCAGTTCCCGACGATGACCTTCCGGAGCCGGGCGATGCATTTCAGCGGCACGACGGCGGAGGTCGAGGGCGATCTCACGTTGCGCGGTGTCACCCGGCCGGTGCAGCTTCATGCCGAGCTCTACCGTCAGAAGGGCACCGAAGAGGGCGACCGGACGAAGATGTCGGTGCTGCTGACCGGCGCGGTCAAGCGCAGCGATTTCGGCGCGACCGGGTGGGACGACATGGTCGGCGACCAGATCAAGCTGAAGATCCTCGTGCGGATCAACCAGGCGGGCTGAAGTGGGTGTGACGAATTCGGCGACCCGGTTCGGGCTCGCGACGCGGGCGCTGCACTGGCTGATGGCGGCGGGCATCATCGCCATGCTAGGGTTCGGCACCTATCTCGGGCGGATCGAGCCTTCGCTGTCGACGATCTGGATGTACGGCGCGCACAAGAGCGTGGGCCTCGTGCTGCTCGGGCTGGCCGTGGCGCGGGTCGGCTGGCATCTGGCCTCGCCGCCGCCGCATCCCTTGGGCGGCGTGCCGGCTTGGCAGACGGCGCTGGCACGGGCGACGCACCGGGGGCTCTATCTGCTCATCGTCGCGGTGCCGCTTTCGGGCTGGATCGGCTCGGCCGCCTCCGGGATCGATGTCGTGCTGTTCGACCGCTGGACGCTGCCCAGGATCGCGCCGCTGTCGGAGGCTTGGACCGATGGCGCCTTCCTCGTCCACGGCGTGCTGACCAAGCTGCTTGCGGCGCTCGTCGTGTTGCACATCGCCGGCGCGCTCAAACGGCGCGACGGGACGCTCCGGCGGATGCTGCGCGGCGCGGCCTGAGCCTCACCGCACGCTGAAGGTTATCGGCTCAGCCAATCCGCCTCGGTCAGGCGGAAGCATTTCCACATCGCGGGCCCGGTGCCGAGGTCGATCTCCGCGTCTTCGATATGGCGCGCACCGAGCTTGGCGGTGGCCATCTGCGAGCGCAGGTTGCTCGGGCCGATGTGAAACCAGACCCGGTCGGCATGGGCGAAGGCATGGGCGAGCATCAGCGCCTTGATCGCGCGGTTGGTGGCGCCGCCCCAATGGTCGCGGGTGAGAAAGGTGAAGCCGATCGACAGCGCCGCTTCGTCGGGCGGCGCGACGTAGTAGCGCGAACAGCCGAAGATCCGGCCGGTGGGTTTCTCGGTGAAAACCAGTGTGCCGCCGGCCTTGAGGAGAAACTCGAAATACGGGCCGAATACCTCCGGCAAGTAGCGGGTCGTGGCCGGGTGGCCGGCCCAGATCAGCGGGTCGGCTGCGGCTTCGGTCAGCCCGTCGCGGTCGGACCCGGTGAGGGGGCGCAGGAGAAAGGTGTCGTCTTCGAGAACGGGTTGGGTGTTCGCCGTCATGGCTCTCATGTCCTTCAGCCGCGGGAGCGCGGATGTCCGGGTGGCGTTCGCGCCCGGTCAAACGGAAACGCCCGCTCCGGTCCGGGAGCGGGCGTCGCCTTGTTCCGTGCGCGGGCTCGCGTCAGCGGCGGATGCCGAGACGCTTGATGAGGTCCTGGTAACGGGCCTCGTCCTTGCCCTTGAGGTAGTCGAGCAGCTTGCGGCGCTGGGCGACCATCTTGAGCAGACCACGGCGGCCGTGGTTGTCCTTCTTGTGGGTCTTGAAGTGCTCGGTCAGGGTCGCGATGCGCGAGGTGAGGATCGCCACCTGGACTTCCGGCGAACCGGTGTCGCCGTCCTTGGTCGCGTATTCCTTCATCAGCTTCTGTTTTTCTTCGACAGTGATCGACATCGGGGTCTCCTTCACGGTTCCGGGTTGATGGCGCAGGCCGGGATGTCGTCCAGCTCAGGCCCTTGGAGAAATTCCGCCAATGTGGGCGGATGCGCGCGTATAGGGGATTCCCCCTGCGATGGGAAGCCCCTTTTGCCCCGCCTCGCCGAGGTGGCGGGGTCGCTCGGGGCTCCGGTCAAGGCCCGTTCCATGATGTCCGCGTATGCCACAGGCCGGGCGCGTTTCCCGGCACGCAGCGCCGGTGTGTGGCGCGCACGCGTGTTCCAGACCATCCTTCGGCGGAAGGGATCGCGTCAGGCGCCGCGCGCGATCGCGAGGCCACGGGTCGCGAAACGCCGCGCGAGAGGTTCGAGCGATTTGGCCTCGTCGCTTGCCGCCACGCCGGCCTTCGCGCGCTCGGCGATACCCACGAAGATGACGGCGAAGCGAAAGAGGGCGAAGGCTTCGTGGAACGGTTGCATCGGACCGACCGATGGCGCGTTGGCGGCGTAATGCGCGACAAATTCGGCCTTGCTGGGGATGCCCATCGCCGCCCGGTCGAGACCGACGATGCCGCCGTATTCCTCCGGGGAGGTGTTCCAAGGCATGCAGCAGAAGCCGAGGTCGGCAAGCGGATGGCCGATGGTCGACAATTCCCAATCGAGCACCGCGACAACGCGCGGCTCGGTCGGGTGGATCATCATGTTGCCGACGCGGAAATCGCCATGGGCGATCGAAACCGTCCCGTCGTCTTCCGGCTGGAGACGGAGCACCTCGTCGCGCAGGCGGAACAGATCGTCGAGGTCGACCAGCTCACTTGCGTCGAGCTGACCGGACCAGCGTCTGATCTGGCGGGCGAAGTAGTTCCCGGGCCTGCCGAAATCGCCAAGCCCGATCGTGCCCGGGTCGACCTTGTGGAGCGCGGCGAGCGTTTCGGCCATGGAGAGGTAGACCGCGCGGCGTTCGTCAGCGTCGAGGCCGGGCAGGCTCGCATCGCCGAACACGCGGCCCTCGACGAAATCCATCAGATAGAAGGGTGTGCCGATGAGGCCCGCATCCGCATGGTAGAGGATCGGTTTCGGCACCGGTACCGGGGTCGAGGCGAGGGCGGCCTGAACGCGGTATTCCCGGTCGATGGCATGGGCGCCATCCGCCTTGATGCTGGCGGGCTGCTTGCGCAGGATCGTTCGCCGCTCCCCGAGCGTCAGCACATAGGTCGGGTTCGACTGACCGCCGCTGATGCGCTCGATCGCGCAGGGCGCGGCGGGCGCCGACAGCGCCGTACGCAGGAAGGGGACGAGGGCGGCGAGGTCGAAATCGAGCGTGCCCGACACCCGGATGTCATCGGTCACGGTCATTTGGGTTCCTCTCCGGCGCGGGCCAGCTGGCGCAGCGCGAATTTCTGGATCTTGCCGGTTGCGGTCTTGGGCAGCCCGCAGAAAACGAAGCGTTTGGGCACTTTGTATGCGGCGAGGTGGTCGCGGCAGAAGGCGATGATCTCGCGTTCGTCGAGAGGGTTGCCCGAGCGCGTCTCGATGAAGGCGCAGGGCACTTCGCCCCATTTCTCGTCAGGCGCCGCGACCACCGCGGCGAGGGCGATTTCGGGGTGTTTGTGGAGCGCGTTCTCGACCTCGAGGCTCGAGATGTTCTCGCCGCCGGAGATGATCAGGTCCTTGGCCCGGTCGCGGATCTCGATCTCGCCGGAGGGGTGGCGGACCGCGAGATCTCCGGTGTGGAAGACGCCGCCGGCGAAGGCCAGCCTGGTGGCGTCGTCGTCGTTCATGTAGCCGGTCATGAGCGTGTTGCCGGCGAGCACGATTTCGCCCAGCGTTTCGCCGTCGGCGGGGACGTCGCGACCGGCGGTGTCGACGATCCGGACGCGGTTTGCGGTCACGTGACGGGTGCCCTGGCGGGAGAGCAGCCGGGCGCGCACATGGGTTTCGCTGGCGGATTCCTCAGGGGTCAGGTGGCGCTCCGTGGTGGGGCCGAAGCTTTCGGTCAGGCCATAGAGATGGATGAACTCGAACCCATGCGCTTCCATCTGCGAGATCAGCGTGACCGTGGGCGCGGCGCCGCCGCTGGCGACCCGCACCCGGCGTGCGGGATCACGGGTTTCACGGGCGGGATCGTTCAGAAGCATGTAAAGCACGACCGGGGCGCAGGCCATGTGGGTGACGCCGGCGCGCGCGATGAGATCGAAGATCACCGGCGGGTCGACCTTGTCGAGGCAGACATGCAGGCCGCCAACCGCGCTCACCGCCCAGACATGGCCCCAGCCGTTCACGTGGAACATCGGCAGGGTCCAGAGATAAACGCTGTCGGGGCCGAACTCGAGGCCGATCACATTGCCGAGCGCGTTGAGATAGGCGCCGCGATGGCCGAGCAGAACGGCCTTCGGGCGCCCTGTCGTGCCGGAGGTGTAGTTCAGAGCGAGCGGCTGGAACTCGTCCGCGACGCCGTTTGCGAAATCGGCGGAGGTGAGGGGAGCGGCGTCGAGCAGGGCGAGGCCATCGGTTCCCGCCGGGTCTTCGGGGAACACGAGACAGGGCACCCCCCGCCGCGCGGCCGCCGCCCCGACCGCGCGCGCACCGGCCGGATCGGCGAGCACGACACGGGCGCCGGAATGGCCGAGGATGTAGTCGAGCACGTCCTCGTCGAGCCGGGTGTTGAGGGCGTTGATCGTGGCCCCCATTGCCGGAATGGCGTAATGTGCCGCGAGCATCTCGGGGCGGTTGCCGCTCATGATCGCGACCACGTCGCCGGCGCGCACGCCCCGGGTTTCGAGCGCGTCGATCATCGCCGCGACGATGCCGGCAAACTCGGCGTAGCTCCAGGTACGGTCGCGCCAGAGCACGGCGGGCCGGTTCGGGTAGGCCTCGAGCGCCCGGTCGAGGAAATCGACCGGCGTGAGCGGGCGGAAGTTGGCGGCGCGGTCACGCATCCCCGGCTCCCTCGGCCACATCCCACGACCAGAACCCGCGGCCCAGTTTGGCAAGGTGGCGGCTCAACACCATGCGATGCACCTCGTCCGCGCCATCGACCAGCCGGGCCTGGCGGGCATAGCGATAGATCCATTCAAGCGGCGTGTCGGTGGAATAGCCGCGCGCGCCGTTGAGCTGGATCGCAGTATCGGCGGCCTGGTGGAGGAGGTTGGCGACGTGGATCTTCGCCATCGAAACCTCTTTCTGCCCGTAGCGCCCCTGGTCGATTTCATAGGCCGCCTTCATCACGAGAAGTCGCCCGATCTCGATGTCCATCGCGAGTTTGCCGAGCATCATCTGCACGCTTTCGCGCTCGATCAGCCTTTGCCCGAAGCCCATGCGGCTGCCGGCGTAGTCCACCGCGATTTCGACGCAGCGCTTGGACAGGCCGAGCCAGCGCATGCAATGGGTCAGCCGTGCCGGTCCGAGCCGGGCCTGAGTCACCTTGAGGCCGCGGCCCACGCCCAGGAGGACGTCTTCCCCGGGAACGCGGAGCCCGTCGAAGATCAGCTCGCAATGACCGCCATGCTCTTCCGGCCCCATGATCCCGATGCGCCGTTCGACGCGCCAGCCGGGCGCGTCCTTGTGGAACTGGAACGCGGTCAGCCCTTCGCGGGCATCGTCCGAAGTGCGCGCCATCAGGGTGAAATGCGCCGCCCCCTCGGCCCCGGTGATGAACCACTTGCGCCCGGTCACGACCCAGTCGTCGCCGTCGCGCCTGGCCCTGGTCTGGATCATGCCGGGGTCGGACCCGCCGCCCGGATGCGGCTCGGTCATCGCAAAGGCGGAGCGCACCTCACCGTTCACGATCGGAGTCAGCCAGCGGCGCTTCTGATCCTCGGTCGCCAGCATGTCGAGCATCATCATGTTGCCATCGTCGGGCGCGGCCGAGTTGAAGACGACCGGGCCGAAGATCGAACGGTTCATCTCTTCGTAACAGACCGCCATCGCCATCTTGCCGAAGCCGCGCCCGCCCCAGTCACGCGAGACCTGCAGCGCCCAGAGGCCCTGCGCCCTTGCCTTGGCGCGCAGCGGCGCGAGGGCCGCGTCGGCGATATTGCCATGCGCGTCGTAATTGGCCCGGTCGGCCTCGACCGGCAGGATCTCGGCCTCGACGAATGCGGCGATCTCGGCCCGGGTGGCCTCGATTTCGGCGGGAAGGGTGAAGTCCATCGGGATCTCCTGTCACAGGCTCGAGACGAGGTGTCCGCCGTCCACCGGCAGCGCGATGCCGGTGACATAGCGGGCCTCGCCGGAAAGCAGCATGAGAAGGGGGGCGTCGAGGTCGGCGAGCGTGCCCAGCCGCCGCTGCGGGATACGCCGAACCAGCGCCTGGCCTGCGTCCGTCGCAAAGAAATCGGCGTTCAACGGCGTCTCGATGTAGCCCGGGCAGAGCGCGTTGACACGGATGCCGAAGCGCGCCCATTCGAGCGCCTGGGCCTTCGTCAGCTGGACGAGCGCGGCCTTGGATGTCGCGTAGGCCGACACGCCACCCGCAACCCGAAGACCGAGAATGGAGGCGACGTTGACGATCGCGCCGCCGCCGTTCGCGGCCATCTGCCGGGCCGCGATCTGGCTCAGGAGGAAGGCCCCCTTGAGATTCGTGTCCATCACCGCGTCGAAGGTCGCCTCGTCCATGTCGAGCGCGGAGCCTTCGCCGGGGATGCCCGCGTTGTTCACCAGCGCTTGCGTCGGGCAAGTCAGCCCCGCGAAGGCCGCCTCGACCGAGACACGGTCGGTCACGTCCATCGCCACGGCTTCGGCGCTGCCGCCGGCCGCGCGGATTTCCGTGGCCAGCGCCTCGACCAGGTCCAGACGCCGCGCCGCGAGCTGGACATGGATGCCTGCGCGCGCGAGGGTCCGGCCGAAATGGGCACCGAGGCCTGACGAGGCCCCGGTCACCAGTACGGATTTCGGCAGATCGCGCATCGATCAGAACGGATAGTGCTGTTTCGGGTCTTCGACGGTGATCCAGCGGGTCACGGTGAATTCGGCGATCCCCGCCTTGCCGCCGAAGCGTCCGTAGCCCGAGGCCTTGACCCCGCCGAAGGGCATCTGCGGTTCGTCATGCACCGTGGGGCCGTTGATGTGGCAGATGCCGGTTTCGAGCCGGTTGGCGACGTCGAAGGCCGTGGTGATGTCCTGACTGAAGACCGCCGCCGAGAGACCGTATTCG
>JAGRMO010000026.1:13601-16902 GCA_020441205.1 Maritimibacter sp. | reverse complement strand
GTGCTGCGCCGCATCCTCAACCCGATGGGCACGACCGATGCCATCGAGTTCCTGATCTCCAAGCTCAAGCAGACCAAGAACAACGGCGAATTCTTCGATTCGATGAACGCCTGAGGCGGTCGGACTTCAAGAGGCACAAGCGATGGACACGATCTTCGCCTTGGCTTCGGCCCGGGGCAAAGCGGGCGTGGCCGTCGTGCGGGTCTCGGGGCCCGGCGCGTTTGCGGCCTGTGCCGCGTTGGCGGGGGGATTGCCCGAGACGCGGGGCCTGCGGCGGCTGAGGGCGCCCGACGGGCGGGTGCTCGACGAGGCGTTGGTGCTGGTCTTTCCCGAGGGGCAGAGCTTCACCGGCGAGGCGGTGGTCGAACTGCATCTGCATGGGTCGTCGGCGGTGGTCGAGGCGGTGTTGCGTGCGCTCGGCGAGGTCGACGGGTTGCGCGGGGCCGAACCGGGCGAGTTCACCCGGCGGGCGCTGGAGAACGGGCGGCTCGATCTGGCGCAGGTCGAGGGGCTGGCCGATCTGATCGAGGCCGAAACCGAGGCGCAGCGGGTGCAGGCTTTGCGGGTGCTGTCGGGCGCGCTCGGCGACAAGGCCGAGGCCTGGCGGCGCGATCTGATCCGGGCCGCAGCGCTTCTGGAAGCCACCATCGATTTCGTCGACGAAGAGGTGCCGGTGGATGTGGGGCCGGACGTGATCGCGCTGATGGATCGCGTGGCCAAGGGGCTGGAGGTCGAGCGCGATGGCGTCGGGGTCGCCGAGCGGATCCGCGACGGGTTCGAGGTGGCCATCGTCGGCCCGCCGAATGCGGGGAAGTCGACGCTGCTGAATGCTCTCGCCGGGCGGGACGCGGCGATCACCTCCGAGGTGGCGGGCACGACCCGCGACGTGATCGAGGTGCGGATGGACCTGGGCGGTCTGCCGGTCACGCTGCTCGATACCGCGGGGCTGCGGGACGCGACGGATGCCATCGAGAGCATCGGGATCGAGCGTGCCCTGCAAAGGGCGCGCGCTGCCGATTTGCGGGTGTTCCTCACGCTGGACGGGGCGACAGGCGTGGGGTTGGTGCCGGCCGAGGGCGATATCGTCGTTGCCGGCAAGGCGGATCTGGGTGCGGTGGGGTTCGCGGTGTCGGGCAAGACGGGTGTTGGGATCGACGTGCTTGTCGCGAAGATCGGCGGAGTACTCGGGGCGCGCGCGGCGCATGCCGGGACGGCGATCCGTGAGCGGCACCGGCTCGGGTTCGTGCGGGCGCTGGAGGCTTTGGCCCGGGCTCGAATCGCGCTAGAAGGCGGGGCGTCGGTGACGGATCTGGCGGCGGAAGAATTGCACGTTGCCGTGCGCGCGCTTGATTCCGTGGTCGGCCGGATCGATGTCGAGACGGTGCTCGACGAGATTTTTTCGAGCTTCTGCATCGGCAAATAGGCAAGAGGTGTTTCACGTGAAACATTCCGGGTTCGATGTGATCGTGGTCGGCGGCGGCCATGCCGGCGCCGAGGCTGCGTTGGCGGCGGCACGGATGGGCGTGGCAACTTTGCTGGTGTCGCTCCGAACGGCAGACCTTGGGGTGATGTCGTGCAACCCGGCGATTGGCGGGCTCGGCAAGGGGCACCTGGTGCGCGAGATTGATGCGCTGGACGGGGCGATGGGCCGGGTGGCGGATCGCGCCGGCATCCAGTTCCGGCTGCTGAACCGGAGCAAGGGCCCGGCGGTGCAAGGGCCGCGAGCTCAGGCAGACAGGAAACTCTATCAAGCGGCGATGGCCGAGGCGGTAGCCGAGGCCCGAAATTTGACGCTGCTGGAAGGCGAAGTCGTCGAGCTGATCCTCGAGCGCGGCGAAGCGAGGGGCGTGGTGCTGGCGGACGGGGCCCGGGTGTCGGCGCGGGCGGTGATCCTGACCACCGGAACTTTCCTGCGTGGCGTGATCCATATCGGCGATACGCGCAGCGCCGGGGGGCGGATGGGCGACAGGCCGTCGGTCAGGCTGGCCGAACAGATCGGCGGGCTCGACCTGCCGCTCGGCCGGCTCAAGACCGGGACGCCGCCCCGGCTCGACGGGCGGACGATCAATTGGGAGATCCTCGACAGCCAGCCCGGCGACGAGGCGCCGGAGATGTTCTCGTTCCTCAACCGCAGGCCCGACGCGCAGCAAGTGTCCTGCGGTATCACGCATACCAACGAGAGGACGCACGAGATCATCACCGCGAACCTGTCGCGCTCGGCGATGTATGGCGGGCATATCGAGGGGGTCGGTCCGCGCTATTGCCCGTCGATCGAGGACAAGGTGGTGCGGTTTTCCGACAAGTCGTCACACCAGGTGTTCCTCGAACCCGAGGGGCTCGACGTCGACACGGTCTATCCCAACGGGATTTCCACCTCGCTGCCGGCGGATGTGCAGGCGGATTACGTCCACTCGATCCGTGGGCTCGAGGCGGCGAAGATCCTGCAGCCGGGCTACGCGATCGAGTATGATTACGTCGATCCCCGCGCATTGCGGCAGTCGCTGGAGCTGCGTGCGGTGCCGGGGCTGTATTTCGCGGGCCAGATCAATGGGACGACCGGCTATGAGGAGGCCGGCGCTCAAGGGCTGGTGGCCGGGATCAACGCGGCGCGGGCGGTGCAGGCGCGCGAGCCGGTGATCTTTTCGCGGACGGACTCCTATCTCGGGGTGATGATCGACGATCTGGTGACCCGCGGCGTCACCGAGCCCTACCGGATGTTCACCTCGCGCGCCGAGTTCCGCCTCGCGCTTCGGGCCGACAACGCGGATCAGCGGTTGACCCCATTGGGGATCGAGATTGGCGCGGTATCTGAGCTGCGGGAATCCGCGTTCGGCGCGAAAATGGAAGCGCTCGGGTTGACACGCGCAGCGCTGGAAGCCTTGAGCTTTACGCCACGCGCGGCCCGTGAGCGCGGGGTGCAGGTGAGCGAGGATGGCAAGCGGCGGTCGGGCTACGAGCTCCTGTCGATCCCCGGCGTTCGCTTCGCGCAGGTCGCGGACGGCGAGCCGAGCCTTTCGCCGGTGGGGCCGGAGATTGCGCGGCAGGTCGAACGCGATGCGCTCTATGCCCAGTATATCGAGCGGCAGAAGCGCGAGGTCGATGCGCTCCGGCGCGACGAGGCCGAGCGCATTCCTGAGGATTTCGACTATCTTGTGCTCGACGGGCTCACCAAGGAGCTTGCGGGCAAGCTGGTGCGGGTACGGCCCGAGACGCTTTCGCAGGCGTCGCGGATCGAGGGGATGACGCCGGCGGCGCTCACGTTGATCCTCGCCAAGCTGCGCCAGAGGCAGCGGGCCGCCTC
>JAGRMO010000026.1:0-13532 GCA_020441205.1 Maritimibacter sp. | reverse complement strand
TGCCGCGCTGCTGGCGAAGTGGAACCCGGCGATCAACCTCGTGTCGAAGGCCACCCTGCCCCAGCTCTGGACCCGGCACATGGCCGATTCGGCGCAGCTGCTCGACCTCGCCGATCCGGCGGCGGCGCGCTGGGCCGATCTCGGCACCGGCGGCGGCTTTCCCGGGCTGGTGGTGGCGATCCTGGCGGCGGAAAAGCGCCCGGGGCTGCGGGTGACCTGCGTCGAGAGCGACCGGCGCAAGGCCACGTTTCTGCAGAACGTCGCGCGCGAGACCGGGGTGGATGTGGCCGTCGACTGCGCCCGGATCGAGAGCCTAACGCCGCTCAATGCCGATGTGGTCTCGGCCCGCGCGCTGGCGCCGCTCGACCAGCTGGTCGGCCTCGCCCAGCGCCATCTTGCCCCCGGCGGCACGGCGCTGTTCCTGAAAGGCACCGGTCACGCGAGCGAGGTCGAGGCGGCCCTTGCACACTGGACGTTTCGCCTCGATACCATCCCCAGCCGGACTGACCCCGGTTCCGCCATCCTGAAGATTGGGAGTATCACCCGTGTCTGATCCCGCGCGGCCCTCCGGCCCCAAGATCCTCGCGATCACCAACCAGAAAGGCGGCGTCGGCAAGACGACCACCGCGATCAATCTCGGCGCCGAGCTTGCCGCCCAGGGTTACAATGCGCTGATCGTCGATATCGACCCGCAGGGCAACGCCTCGACCGGAATCGGCGTCGAAGCCGCGGACCGAGAGATGTCGACCTACGATCTCCTGCTCGAGGAAGTGCCGCTGCGCGAGGTGATCCGGCCGACCAGGACCGAAGGGCTCTACATTGCGCCGGCGACCACCGATCTGTCGTCGGCGGATATCGAGCTGGTGGCGAACGAGAAGCGGATCTTCATGCTGCACGACGCGTTGCGCGCGCCGGATGTGGCGGATCTCGGGCTCGATTTCATCCTGATCGATTGCCCGCCGTCGCTCAACCTGCTCACCGTCAACGCGATGGTCGCGGCCCATGCGGTGCTGGTGCCTCTGCAGAGCGAGTTCTACGCGCTCGAAGGTCTGTCGCAGCTCATGCTGACGATTCGCGAAGTGCGTCAATCGGCCAACCCCGATCTCAGGATCGAGGGCGTGGTGCTCACGATGTACGACAAGCGCAACAACCTGTCGCAGCAGGTCGAGGCGGACGCGCGCGAGAACCTCGGCGATCTGGTGTTCACCACAGTGATTCCGCGCAACGTCCGGGTCAGCGAGGCGCCGTCCTTCGCGATGCCGATCTCGGCCTACGATCCCACGTCGAAGGGCAGCCTGGCCTATGCCGAGCTCGCCCAGGAAATCCTGGCGCGGCAATAGGGAGGCAGCGATGAGCAAGAAACCGTCACGCGGATTGGGGCGCGGGCTGTCGGCGCTTATGGCCGATGTCGCCGCCGAGGAGCCGGCTCAGGAAGGGGCAGCCGCCCCTGCCCCGCGCAAGCCCGACCAACATGTGCCGATCGAACAGATCGTGCCGAATCCCGATCAGCCGCGCCGTACCTTCGTGCCGGACGATCTCGAAGATCTCGCGAATTCGATCCGCGAGAAAGGCATCATTCAGCCTCTAATCCTGCGCAAGAGGCCAGATGGCAATGCGGGGTTCGAGATCGTCGCCGGCGAGCGGCGCTGGCGCGCGGCGCAGATGGCGCAGCTTCATGCGGTGCCGGCGCTGATCCGCGAGTACAGCGATACCGAGGCGCTTGAGATCGCGATCATCGAGAATATTCAGCGCGCCGATCTGAACCCGGTGGAAGAGGCCGCGGGCTACCGCGAGCTGATGGACCGGTTCGGTCATACCCAGGAGAAGATGGCGGAGGCGCTGGGCAAGAGCCGGTCGCATATCGCCAACATGCTGCGGCTCCTGAACCTGCCCGACGATGTGCTCGGGCTGCTGCGCGAGGGCAAGATTTCGGCCGGCCATGCCCGGGCGCTGGTGACGGCGGAAGACGCCTCAGGTCTTGCCCGCGTGGTGGTGGCCAAGGGGCTTTCGGTGCGCGAGGTCGAGAAGCTCGCGAAGAAGCCGGCGACGCCGCCGGCCGGGGAGAAGAAGCCCGCGGCGTCGGGGGCTCGGCCGAAGGATGCCGATACGGTGGCGCTCGAGGGCGATCTTTCCGCCGCTCTTGGCATGAAAGTGGCGATCGACCACAAGCCCGGTCAGGAAGCCGGCGCGGTGACGATCCGTTACCAAAGCCTCGAAGAGCTCGACGATCTCTGCCGCAAGCTCGGCGGCTGATCAGTCCGGCAAGAGCTCGGTAATCATCGCGTTCAGCACGGCGCGGCCCGCCCGGGTCGCGCTGAACCGCCCCTGCGCCTCCGTCGCGAGGCCAAGGTCGATGAGCGCATGTCGCCGCGCAGGGTGCAGCTCTTGGCCGGCCAATGACCGATACCGCGCGAGGTCGAGCCCCTCGACCGTCCTCAGGCTCATCATCAGGTATTCGCCGGCACGATCCGTGGCGCTCAGCAGCTCGCGACCTGCCTCGCCGTTGCCGGTGCTGGCCTGTTCGAGCCAGGCGGCGGGCGAAAGTTCGGTCCAGGTCGCATGGCGCTGTCCCGCGAGCGTGAGCCGCCCATGCGCGCCGGGGCCGATGCCGATCCAGTCGCCGCCCCGCCAATAGACCAGGTTATGGCGCGATTCCTGGCCGCTTTCGGCATGGTTAGACACTTCATAGGCCGGAAGCCCGGCCGCCTCGCAGATGTCCTGGGTTAGGAAATACATGTCGGCGGAGAGGTCTTCATCGGGTAGGCCCTTGAGCCCGCCGCGAGCGAAGCGGTCGCCGAAGGCGGTGCCGGGTTCGATGGTGAGCTGGTAGAGCGAAAGGTGGTCGGGCCCGAGCGCGAGCGCGCGGGTCAGCTCGGCTTCCCAGGCGGCGAGGCTCTGGCCCTGCCGGGCGTAGATCAGATCGAAATTCACCCGTTCGAAACTCGCGCGGGCGGTATCGAGGGCCGCGAGCGCCTCGGCGAAGCTGTGCAACCGGCCGAGCGCGCGAAGGTCTGCGTCGTTCAGCGCCTGGAAGCCCATCGAGACGCGGTTGACCCCGGCGGCGCGGTAGCCCGCGAACCGCGCGGCCTCGACCGAGCCGGGGTTCGCCTCCAGGGTCACTTCCAGATCATTCGCGAGCCGCCAGTGGGTGGGGATGCGGTCGAGGATCGCGGCGACCAGGGTCGGGTCCATCAGCGACGGGGTGCCGCCGCCGAAATAGACCGAGTTGAGCACCCTGCCCCGGGTTTCGTCGGCGTAGCGGTCAAGTTCGGAGAGATAGGCCGATTGCCAGGTATGCGTCTCTATTCTTGCCGAAACGTGGGAGTTGAAGTCGCAATAGGGGCATTTCGACGCGCAGAAGGGCCAGTGGATGTAGAGGCCGAAGCCCCCCTCCGGCGCCGTCTCAGGCAAAGCAGCCCTCGACCAGTCTGGCGAAGGCGAGCGCCCGGTGGCTCATCGCGTGTTTGCGGGAAGGGTCCATCTCGCCGAAGGTCTCGGTCTCGCCATCGGGGAGGAAGACCGGATCGAAGCCGAAGCCGTTCTGCCCCCGCATGGGCCAGACCACCTGGCCATGGACGCGGCCTTCGAAGATCTCGTCATGGCCATCGGGCCAGGCGAGACAGAGCGTGGCGTTGAAGCTCGCGGTTCGGGGCACGGGGGCCTGTTTCGCTTCCAGCAGATCCCAGACCTTCGTCATCGCCATCACGAAATCGCGGCCCGCGGGAGTTTCGGCCCAATCGGCGGTGTAGACGCCAGGGGCGCCGTCGAGGGCGTCGACCATGATGCCGCTATCGTCGGAGAGCGCGGGCAAACCCGTCTCTAACGCGGCATAATGCGCCTTGATCCGGGCGTTGCCGGCAAAGCTGTCTTCGGTCTCGTCGGGCTCGGTTAGGCCGAGATCGCCGGCCGAGACCACCTCGACGCCGTAGGGCGCGAGCAGGGCGCCGATCTCGCGGATCTTGCCCGCGTTGTGCGAGGCGATGACCAGCTTGTCGCCGTCGAAGCGACGGGTCATGCGACCGCGGCCTTCTGCGCGGCGACCAGCGCGGCGATGCCCTTGTCGGCGAGCGCCATGAGCTCGGACATCTGCTTGTGGGTGAAGGTCGCGCCCTCGGCCGACATCTGCACTTCGATGAGCTTGCCCGAACCGGTCATGACGAAATTGCCGTCGACGCCGGCCTCGCTGTCTTCGGGATAGTCGAGGTCGAGGACCGGCTGGCCGGCGTAGATGCCGCAGGAGACGGCGGCGACCGGGTCGACCAGCGGATCGGTCACGATGTCGCCCGCCTTCATCAGCTTGTTGACGGCGAGGCGCAGCGCGACCCAGCCGCCGGTGATCGAGGCGCAGCGGGTGCCGCCATCGGCCTGGATCACGTCGCAGTCGACGGTGATCTGTCGCTCACCAAGCGCCTGCCGGTCGACGCCGGCACGCAGCGCGCGGCCGATCAGCCGCTGGATCTCGACGGTGCGCCCGCCCTGCTTGCCGACCGCGGCCTCGCGGCGCATCCGCGTGTTGGTCGCGCGCGGCAGCATGCCGTATTCGGCCGTGACCCAGCCCTGACCCGAGTTGCGCAGGAAGGGCGGCACGCGTTCTTCCAGCGAGGCGGTGCAGAGCACGTGGGTATCGCCGATCTTGATCATGCACGAGCCTTCGGCATGTTTGGTGGCGCCGAGCTCGATTGAAATCGGGCGCATTTCATCTACATTCCGACCAGACGGGCGCATGGGGTGTCCTTCCGAGATGGTTCGGGGGGTGACTCTCACGGTGTCCGAAAAAACGCAAGCCTCAAGGCCGGCAGAGCGGATGACAGGTAGCCCATTGCTCGATGAGTTGAACGACAGATCGCGGGAAGTGTTCCGGCGCCTGGTCGAGGCCTATCTCGCAACCGGCGAACCGGTGGGCTCGCGCACGCTGACCCGGTCGCTGACCGAGAAGGTCTCGGCCGCCACCGTGCGCAACGTGATGCAGGATCTCGAGCTCATGGGGCTTCTGAACGCCCCGCATGTCTCGGCCGGGCGGATCCCGACCGAGATCGGGCTTCGGATGTTCGTCGACGGTTTTCTCGAGGTGAGCGATCTCAAGGCCGACGACCGGGCGCGGATCGACGCCACGGTCGCCTCCAACAGCGACGACGTAAGCCAGTTGATGGACCGGGTAGGGGCGGCGCTGTCGGGGATCACGGCGGGCGCGAGCCTGGTGCTCACGCCGAAGCACGACGCGGCGCCGGTCAGCCATATCGAGTTCGTCTCGCTTGCCGCCGACCGGGCGCTCGCGGTGCTGGTGTTCGCGGATGGGCATGTCGAGAACCGGCTGTTCACCCCGCCGCCGGGGCAGACGCCGTCGTCGATGCGCGAAGCGGCCAATTTCGTCAATGCGGTGGCCGAGGGGCGCAGCATCGGCGAATTGCGCCAGGCGATTGCGACCGAGATCGCCGCGCGGCGGGCCGAGCTCGACACGCTGGCGCAGGGGCTGATCGACGCGGGCCTCGCGCTCTGGTCGAACGAGGGCGATTCGCATGCGCGGCTGATCGTGCGGGGCCGGGCCAATCTGATCGAGGCGGGCGGGCAGCCGGCGGATGTGGAACGGGTGCGTCAGCTGTTCGACGATCTCGAACGCAAGCGGGATATCGCCGAATTTCTCGATCTCACCGAGGCCGGCGACGGGGTGCGCATCTTCATCGGCTCGGAGAACAAGCTTTTTTCACTTTCCGGTTCCTCTCTGGTGGTTTCTCCATATATGAACGCGGACCGTAAGATCATCGGCGCCGTGGGCGTGATCGGACCGACTCGGCTGAACTACGGCCGAATCGTGCCGATCGTCGATTACACGGCTCAGTTGATCGGGCGGATGATCTCCGACCGGGGTTAGAGGGTCAGGATCGGAGAGCCGGGGATAGAAGGTAAGGACATGGCAGACGCGAAGAAGAAGACCGACGAGCTTTCCGATGTCGAGGCGGCGATCGAAGAGATCATGAACGGCGTCGAGGGCGCAGGGGCGGAGCTGGACGACGCGCTGGATATCGACCTCATGGCGTCGGACGAGGCGCTCGAAGAGCTCGCGGCGCTGAAGGCCGAGCGTGACGAGCTGCGCGACAAGTTCATGCGCGCGCTGGCCGATGCGGAGAACGCCCGCAAGCGGTCGGAACGCGACCGGCGCGAGGCGGAGAATTACGGCGGCTCGAAGCTCGCCCGCGATATGCTGCCGGTCTACGACAACATGGCGCGCGCACTCGAAGCAGTGACCGATGAGCTCAAGGGTCAGGCCGGCGGGCTGATCGAGGGCGTCGAGCTGACGATGCGCGCGTTGGTCGACATTTTCGAGAAGCACGGCATCCGCAAGGTGGCGCCGGTGGTGGGCGAGCGGTTCGATCCGCAGATGCACGAGGCGATGTTCGAGGCGCCGGTGCCGGGCACGCGCGCGGGCGACATCATCCAGGTGATGACCGAAGGCTTCATGCTGCACGACCGGCTGTTGCGCCCCGCCCAGGTCGGCGTATCGTCGACGCCGGGCTGAGTTCCCAGGCCAGGCCGACGTTCAGGGCGCGGAGAGCGCCTTGAGCTCGTACATCAGATCGAGCGCCTCGCGGGGCGTGAGCTCGTCGGGATGGATCCCGGCGAGCTTTTCTTCGAGCGGCGACGGCCCCTTCGCCGGTGCCGCGGCCGGTCGTGACGCCACCACGCTCGCCGCAAACAGCGGTAGGTCGTCGACCAGTCCTTTCGCGGCCCCGGTGCCTTCGCGCTCGCCTTTTTCGAGCGATTCGAGCACCACGCGCGCGCGATCGACCACCGAGGCGGGCAGGCCCGCGAGCTTTGCCACCTGCACGCCGTAGGACCGGTCGGCGGCGCCCTTGTGAACCTCGTGCAGGAAGATCACTTCGCCTTCCCATTCCTTCACCGCGATGGTGGCGTTGTCGACGCCATCGAGAGTGCCCGCGAGCTGGGTGAGCTCGTGGTAATGGGTGGCGAAGAGGGCGCGCGAACGGTTCACCTCGTGAAGGTGTTCGAGCGTGGCCCAGGCGATCGAGAGCCCGTCCCAGGTGGCGGTGCCGCGACCGATCTCGTCGAGGATGACGAGGGCGTTCTCGTCCGCCTGGTTGAGGATCGCGGCGGTCTCGACCATCTCGACCATGAAGGTCGAGCGGCCGCGGGCGAGGTCGTCGGAGGCGCCGACACGGGAAAAAAGCTGTGACACGAGGCCGATGCGGGCCGAAGTGGCGGGGACGAAGCTGCCGGCCTGGGCCAACAGCGCGATGATCGCGTTCTGGCGCAGGAAGGTCGATTTGCCGGCCATGTTGGGGCCGGTGAGCAGCCAGATGTCGGCGCCCTCGGAGCCGTCGGCGAGGGCGCAATCGTTGGCGATGAAGGGCTCGCCGCCCTGTGCCCTCAGCGCGCGTTCCACCACCGGGTGGCGGCCTCCCCGGATCTCGAAGGCGCGGCTGTCCTCGATCCGTGGGCGGCACCAGTTTTCGGTCGCGGCGATCTCGGCGAGCGCCGCGGTCACGTCGATCTCGGCGAGCGCGCGGGCGGCCTCGCCGAGCCGGCCGGCCTCGTCGAGCACCTCTTGTTTCAAGGCGGAATAGAGCCGCATTTCGATCTCGTTCGCGCGGTTTCCGGCATTGAGAATGCGGGTCTCCATCTCGGAGAGATCGACGGTGGTGAAGCGCACCGCGTTGGCCGTGGTCTGACGGTGGATGAAGCTCTCGTTGAGCGGGGCCGAGAGCATCTTTTCGGCATGGGTCGCGGTGGTTTCGATGAAATAGCCGAGCACGTTGTTGTGCTTGATCTTGAGGCTCTGGATGCCGGTCGCGCGGGCATAGTCGGCCTGCATCCCGGCGATCACGCCGCGGCCTTCGTCGCGCAGCCGGCGGGCGTCGTCGAGTTCCGCGTCGTGGCCCGGCGCGATGAAGCCGCCGTCGCGGGCCAGAAGCGGCGGTTCGGCGACGAGGGCCTGGCCCAGGAGATCGCGTAGCACGTCGTGGCCGGTGAGGCTCTGCGCCGCCTCGCGTAGCACGGGCGGCAGTTCGGCGCGGGCCAGCATGGCGGCGATGGTCTCGGCCGCGTCGAGCCCGTCGCGGATCGCGGTGAGGTCGCGGGGGCCGCCCCGGTCGAGCGAGAGGCGCGAGAGCGCGCGGTCGATGTCGGGGGCGCGGCGGAGCGTGGCGCGCAGATCGTCGCGCAGCCGGCTTTCGTCGAGCGCGAAAGCCACCGCGTCGTGACGGCGGGTGAGGCCCGCGAGATCGCGCGACGGGCTCGAGATCCGGCGTTCGAGCAACCGTCCGCCCGCCGCCGTCACCGTCCGGTCGATGGTTGCGATGAGCGAGCCGTCGCGGCCGCCGGCGAGCGCGTGGGTCAGCTCGAGGTTGCGCCTTGTGGCCGCGTCGATCTGCACGACCTGGCCCGCGCTTTCGCGCACCGGCGGGCGCAGCAGCGGCAACCGGCCCTTCTGGGTGATGTCGAGATAGTCGACGATCGCGCCCATCGCGCTCAGCTCGGCGCGGGAGAAACTGCCGAAGGCGTCGAGGGTGCCGACCCGGTAGAGCGTTTCGAGCCGCTTGGCGGCGGCGGTCGAATCGAAGGCGGCGCGGCCCAGCGGAGTGACGGCGGCGCCCATGTCGGCCACGAGCCCGGCCCAGTTCGCTTCCGTCTCGTCGCTCAGCAGCATTTCACGGGGCGCGAGGCGGGCCAGTTCGGGGCCGAGGCGCGCGGGTGGGCAGGGCATCACCCGAAAGGCGCCGGTCGAGATGTCGACCCAGGCCAGCGCGCCCTCGCCGCGCAGTTCGGCGAAGGCGGCGAGGAAATTGTGCCGGCGGGCGTCGAGCAGGCTTTCCTCGGTCAGCGTGCCGGGGGTGACAAGGCGCACAACGCCGCGTCGCACCACCGATTTCGAGCCCCGCTTCCTGGCTTCGGCGGGGTCTTCCATCTGTTCGCAGACGGCGACGCGGAAGCCCTTGCGGATGAGGGTGAGCAGGTAGCCCTCGGCGGCATGGACCGGCACGCCGCACATCGGAATGTCTTCGCCCAGATGCTTGCCGCGCTTGGTGAGCGCGATGTCGAGCGCCTCGGCGGCGGCGGCGGCATCGTCGAAGAACAGCTCGTAGAAGTCGCCCATCCGGTAGAACAGGAGCGCGTCGGGATGACCCGCCTTGATCTCCAGATATTGCGCCATCATCGGCGTCACATTGTCGGATGTCACCTTGTGTCCCCCTTAGGCCGTCCCCCGAAGGTTCGGGCCAATCTAGGGGAGCGGCGAGGGGGGCGAAACCCCTCAGCCGTTGCGTCGTCGCGAGACCCAGTTCCAGCTGGTCCGGCACATGTCGTCGAGGTCGCGATGGGCCTCGAAGCCGAGCACCTCGCCGGCGAGCCGCGGGTCGGCGTAGCAGGCGGCGATGTCGCCGTCGCGGCGCGGCGCGATCTGGTAGGCGAGCTCATGCCCGCAGGCGCGTTCGTAGGCCCGGACCATTTCGAGCACCGAATATCCGGTGCCGGTGCCGAGGTTCACGGTGTGGCCCGCGCCGGTCTCGATCAGCTTGCCCAGCGACTGGACATGGCCCTTGGCGAGGTCGACGACATGGATGTAGTCGCGCACGCCGGTGCCGTCGGGCGTGTTGTAGTCGTCGCCGAAGATCGAGAGCTTTTCGAGCTCGCCGGTCGCCACCTTGGCGATGAAGGGCATGAGGTTGTTGGGGATGCCGTTCGGGTCTTCGCCGATCAGCCCGGAATCGTGGGCGCCGACCGGGTTGAAATAGCGCAGGGTGCCGAAGGCCCAGCGGGCATCGGCGGCGGCCAGTTGTTCGAGGATCTGTTCGCTCGCGAGTTTGGTGAAGGCGTAGGTGTTGGTGTAGGAGCGCTGCGCATCTTCGCGGATCGGCAGTTTTTCGGGATCGCCGTAGACCGTGGCGGAGGACGAGAACACCAGCCGCCAGACGCTCGCCGCCATCATCGCTTCGAGGAGTGTGAGCAGACCGCCCACGTTGGTCTGGATGTACTCAAGCGGCATCCGGCCGCTCTCGCCCACGGCTTTCAGGGCGGCGAAATGGACGACGGCGGCGATTTCGTGTTCGGCGAAGATCGTGTCGAGCAGCGCGCGGTCGCGCACGTCGCCCCGGTAGCTGGTCACCGGCGCGTCGGTGATGATTTCGAGCCGGTCGAGCACGTCGGGGCGGGCGTTGGAGAAATTGTCGAGAATGACGATCTCGTAGCCGGCGGCGGCGAGCTCGACATAGGTGTGCGAGCCGATGTAACCGGCGCCGCCGGTCAAAAGGATCTTGTGCGTCACGGGTCTGTCTCCGTCGGTCAGGCGCTTTCAGCGCCGGATAAATCCAGAATCGTCCCCATTTGAGGGGCTTTCAAGGCCATGACGTGGCGCGGCGCCCGTAAATCTGTTGAGGGGGTCAACGGGGGCCGCTATCACGGGGCACCATTCAGCCCAGACCGAAAGAACATCATGGCCAACCACAAGATCACGCGGGAAGAGGCGCTCGCCTATCACCACGAACCGCGGCCCGGCAAGTTCGAGGTGAGCCCCTCGAAGCCGATGACGACGCAGCGTGATCTGAGCCTGGCCTATTCGCCCGGGGTGGCGGTGCCCTGCGAGGCGATCTTCGAGAGGCCCGAGACGGTCTACGACTATACGAACAAGGGCAATCTCGTCGCGGTCGTGTCGAACGGTACCGCCGTGCTGGGCCTCGGAAATCTCGGGGCGGCGGCGTCGAAGCCGGTGATGGAAGGCAAGGCGGTGCTGTTCAAGCGCTTCGCCGACGTGAACGCGATCGATATCGAGCTGTGCTCGGAAGATCCCGACGAAATCATCAAGGCGGTGAAGCTGATGGAGCCGACGTTCGGCGGCATCAACCTCGAAGACATCAAGGCGCCCGAGTGTTTCATCATCGAGCAGAAGCTCAAGGAAGAGATGGACATCCCGGTGTTCCACNGACCAGCACGGCACCGCGGTGATCACCGCGGCGGGGCTGATCAACGCGCTGGCGATCTCGGGCAAGAAGATCGAGGACGTGCGGATCGTGCTCAACGGCGCCGGCGCGGCCGGGATCGCCTGTATCGAGCTCATCAAGTCGATGGGCGCGCGGCACGAGAACTGCATCATCTGCGATACCAAGGGCGTGGTCTACCAGGGCCGGACAGAGGGGATGAACCAGTGGAAGTCGGCCCATGCGGTGCCGACCGAGCTGCGCACACTCGAACAGGCGATGGTGGGGGCGGATGTGTTTCTCGGGGTCTCCGCCAAAGGCGCGGTGACGCCGGCGATGGTGGCCTCGATGGCGCCCGATCCGGTGATCTTCGCGATGGCCAACCCCGATCCCGAGATCACGCCGGAAGAGGCGCACGAGGTGCGGGCCGATGCGATCGTGGCGACGGGGCGGTCGGATTACCCGAACCAGGTCAACAACGTGCTCGGGTTTCCCTACCTGTTTCGCGGCGCGCTCGATATCCATGCCCGCGCGATCAACGACGAGATGAAGATCGCCTGTGCCGAGGCGCTGGCAAGGCTTGCACGTGAGGATGTGCCGGACGAAGTCGCGATGGCCTATGGCCGCAAGCTCGCGTTCGGGCGCGACTACATCATTCCGACCCCGTTCGACCCGCGTCTCATCTACGTGATTCCACCGGCCGTGGCGAAGGCGGGTATGGACACCGGCGTGGCGCGCCGGCCGATCATCGACATGGAGGCCTATGCGCTCAACCTGAAGTCGCGGATGGATCCGACCGCCTCGGTCCTGCAGGGCATCCATGCCCGCGCGCGGGTCGCGCAGGCGCGGATGATCTTCGCCGAGGGCGACGATCCGCGGGTGCTCAAGGCGGCGGTCGCCTATCAGCGGGCCGGGCTCGGCAAGGCGCTGGTGGTCGGGCGGGGCGACGACGTAAGGAAGAAGCTCGCCGCCGAGGGGCTCGGCGACGCAGTGAAGGAAATCGAGGTGGTGAACGCCGCGAGCACCTCGCATCTCGATGCCTACAAGGATTTGCTCTATAGCCGGCTGCAGCGTCAGGGGTTCGACCGGCACGACATTCACCGCCTTGCCGCGCGCGACCGTCATGTGTTTTCGGCGCTCATGCTGGCCCATGGGCATGGCGACGGGATGGTCACGGGCGCGACGCGGAAGTCGGCACATGTCCTCGGGCTCATCAATCACGTCTTCGACGCACGGGCCGAGGACGGCGCGGTGGGCATCACCGCCGTCCTGCATCGGGGGCGGATCGTCTTCATCGGCGACACGCTCGTGCACGAATGGCCGGACGAAGAGGATCTGGCCGACATCGCGATGCGGGGGGCCGCGGTGGCGCGCGGCCTCGGGATAGAGCCGAGGGTCGCCTTCCTGTCGTTCTCGACCTTCGGCTACCCGGTGTCGGAGCGAGCGATCAAGATGCATATCGCGGCAGACGTGCTCGACCGGCGCGGGGTCGATTTCGAATATGATGGCGAGATGACCGTCGACGTGGCGCTCAACATGGACCAGATGGCCCACTATCCGTTCTGCCGGCTCACCGGGCCTGCAAACGTGCTGGTCGTTCCCGCGCGCCATTCGGCCTCGATCTCGGTGAAGCTGATGCAGGAGATGGCGGGCGCGACGGTGATCGGGCCGATCCTCACCGGCGTCGACAAGCCGGTGCAGATCTGTTCGATGGGTTCGACCGTGAACGACATTCTCAACATGGCGGTCATCGCCGCCTGCCGCATCGGGCATTGAGCCCTATTTGGCGAAGACCGCCTGGGCACCCCAGAGCGCCTTCACGCGGGCGTCGCGTCCGCAGGCCTTGCGGTAGAAGTGGTAGGCATCCGACTGCCGCTTGACGCCGGCGCGTGTCAGGACGAGCCCCTGGCCCTTGTAGTAGTCCTGATGTTCTGCGCCCGCCGGATAGAAGGCGCTGGCGGGAAGGATCTTGGTCACTATCCGGCGTCCGAGGGCGGTCTCGGCCTCGGCCCTTGCGGCCTCGGCCGTCGCGCGCTGGGCGGCGTCGGCCACGAAGATGGCGGTGCGATAGCTGTCACCACGGTCGCAGAACTGGCCGCCGGCATCGGTCGGGTCGACCGAGCGGAAAAAGAGCCGCAGCAGCTCCGCATAGCTGACCCGCGCGGGATCAAAGCGGATCTGCACCGCTTCGTAATGGCCGGTCCCGCCATGGCTGACCTGCTTGTAGGTCGGGTTGGCGACAGTTCCGCCCGTGAAGCCGGATACGACGCTCCTCACGCCCGGAACGCTTTCGAAATCGGATTCGACACACCAGAAGCAGCCGCCAGCAAGATAGGCGGTCTCGGTTGCGGCAGCCGCCGGAGTGGCGAGCAGGAAAAGTGCCAGAAGGAATCTGATCATCATGTGGTCCTCCGGTGGGAAACTTCCCCTGCGGAGGCCCGCTGAGCAAGCGCGCAAAGCGCCAATCACGCAAACGTGGCCGTCAGAGCCGCCGCCCGGCGGCGTATGTCAGCCCTTCCGGCGCGCCTTGCGGGTGGCGATCAGCCTGAGACGGAGCGCGTTCAGGCGGATGAAGCCCTCGGCATCCTTCTGGTCGTAGGCGCCGGC
>JAGRMO010000164.1 GCA_020441205.1 Maritimibacter sp. | reverse complement strand
TTGTTGGGGAACTGGTCGGTATCCCAGCCCGACTGGTAATCATTGCGGTTCATGTCGATCGAGCCGAAGACGCCCAGCGCCTGGGCCAGCGCGATCTCGTGCTCGAAGCTGTGGCCGGCGAGGATCGCGTGGCCCTGTTCGATGTTGACCCGCACCTCGTTTTCGAGCCCGTGGCGCTTGAGGAAGCCGTAGACCGTGGCGACGTCGTAGTCGTACTGGTGCTTCGAGGGTTCCTGCGGCTTGGGTTCGACGAGGATCTGCCCCTGGAAGCCGATCTTGTGCTTGTACTCGACCACCATGTTGAGCATCCGGCCCATCTGCGCGTCTTCGCGGGCGAGATCGGTGTTGAGCAGGGTCTCGTAGCCCTCACGCCCGCCCCAGAGCACGTAGTTGGCGCCGCCGAGTTTCATCGTGGCGTCCATGCAGGATTTGATCGTCGCGGCCGAGTAGGCGAAGACCTCCGGGTCGGGGTTGGTCGAGGCGCCCGACATGAAGCGGCGGTGGCTGAACAGGTTGGCGGTGCCCCAGAGCAAGCGCACGCCGGTCTGTTCCTGCTTTTCGCCGAAGATGTCGACGATCTCGTCAAAGGCGCGTTTCGAGGCGGCGAACCCGTCAAGCTCGGGGCGGATATCGGCATCGTGGAAGCAGTAGAACGGCGCGCCCAGCGCAGCGAAGAGGTCGAAGGCGATATCGGCCTTCACCCTGGCCTTTTCGACCGAATCCTGCGGGTACCAGGGCCGCTCGAAAGTGCGGCCGCCGAACGGGTCGAGCCCTTCCCAGGCGAGCGAATGCCAGTAAGCGACGGCGAAACGCAGCTGGTCTTCCATCCGCTTGCCGAGGACGATTTCGTCGGGGTTGTAGTGGCGGAACGCCAGCGGATTGGTGCTGTCGGGGCCCTCGTAGGGTACCTTGTCGACGGAGAAGAAACCGGTGCTCATAGGACCTCCTTGAGAGCGGGATAGAGCGCGCGGAACTGGGCATAGGCCTCGTCATAGGCATGGGCGAGATCGGCGCGGGGTTCGATGGTGCGGGCGACGGCGGGGCGGGTCATGACCTCGGCCGGGGCGGCGCCGGTATCGCCGACGATGGCGAGGCGGGCGGCGCCGAGGGCAGCGCCGAAATCGCCGGCCTCGGGCAGGTCGATGGGCACGCCCAGAAGCGTTGCGATGAGCTCGACCCAATAGTCGGATTTCGAGCCGCCGCCGATACCGAGCAGGCTTTTCAGCTCGGTGCCGGTGGATTTGAGCGCCTCGTGATTGTCCTTGAGCGCGAAGGCGACGCCTTCGATCACTGCCTGGGTCAGTTCGCGGTGGCCGTCGCCGATGCCGATGCCAGCGAAGGCACCGCGGATCTGGGCATCGTTATGCGGGGTGCGCTCGCCCGAGAGGTAGGGCAGGAAGCGGATCTGGCCGGGGCCGGCGATGGTCTTGCCCAGAAGCGCGCTGAGTTCGGCCGGTTTAGAGCCTGTTTGCGCTGCGAGCCAGTTGAGGCTGTCGGTGGCGGACAGGATCACGCCCATCTGGTACCAGGTGTCGGGCACCGAGTGGCAGAAGGTGTGAACCGCGGTTTCCGGGCTGGGCGCGAAGCCCGAGCGGGCCGAGAGCAGCACGCCGGAGGTGCCGAGCGAGACGAAGCCGTCGCCCTCGTCGAAGCAGCCGACACCGCAGGCCGAGGCCGAATTGTCGCCACCGCCGCCGACCACCTTGACCGAGTTCGCCAGGCCCCAGCGCGCGGCGAGGTCCGGGCGCAGATGGCCCGAAACTTCGGTGCCCTCGACGAGCCGCGGCATCTGGTCGGCGCGCATGCCCGCCTTGGCGAGCAGTTCGTCTGACCAGGCGCGCGCGCCCACGTCCATCCACGAGGTTCCGGCGCTGTCGGACATGTCGGAGGCATGGTCGCCGGTGAGCCAGAGGCGCAGATGATCTTTCGGCAGGAGCACCATGGCCACCTGGTCGAAGGTTCTGGGCTCATGCGCCCTGACCCAGGCGAGCTTGGGCGCGGTGAAGCCCGGAAAGACGATGTTGCCGCTGATCCGGCGGAAGGCGGGATCGGCGTCCATCTGGGCGGCCTCGGCGGCGGAGCGGGTGTCGTTCCACAGGATCGCCGGGCGCAGCACCTTGTCGGCGGCGTCGAGCAGGGTGGCGCCGTGCATCTGGCCGGACAGGCCAATCGCCCGGAGCGCCGCCAGCTCCGACGGGTGGCTCGCCTTCAGCGCGTCGAGGGCGCGTTCGGTGGCGGCGATCCAGTCGTCCGGGTTCTGCTCGCTCCAGCCGGAATGGGGATGCGAGACCGGGTAGGCCTGGTCGGTGACCGCGGCGACATGCCCGTCCGCATCGACGAGAATGGCACGCAAACCCGACGTGCCGAGATCGAGACCGAGATACATGGTTCCTCCCGCGGCTGATTTATTTCAGTCGCCGAAAAATATTGAACCGAGTCCGGTCGGCTGTCAATCGGCTTCGCGGAGTCCGCGGGCGGTCAGATGCCGAACAAGGGCTGCAGCAGGCGAGGCAGGAAGGTGTTGAACCTGAGCGGCGCGTCGGTGGCGGCGACGACGATGCAGGGCGGGCCGGGGTCGGCCGTGGGCACATGGTCGAGCGCCGCGTCGGCGACCTCGACATCGCCGACGTCGAAATGGCCGGTGGCGTCGGAGAATCCGCCCTGCAGCACCAGGGTAAGCTCGAGCCCGTTGTGGCCGTGGTCGGGCACCGCCTGGCCGGGCGGGATGAACAAGAGCCGCGAGATTCCGTCGCGGTCGCCGCCGATCACGCATTGCTTCACACCGCCGCCCACCGCTTTCCATTTCGGCAAACGGCCCTTCAACGCCGCCATGACCGGGGCGGGATAGACACCGTTTCGCGCGGGCGGGGCAGGTTCGGGCGGAGCGGGATCGTCGAGCCGGTCGAGGGTGCGCGAGAGGAGACCGGCCGAGACAGAGGCGGCGCCGATGGCTTCGAGCACGACGCCGCCCGCGGCTTCCTGGGCAGCCAGTTCGGCGCGGCAGGTGTCGCACATCGAGACATGCGCGGCGACGACGAGGGAATAGGCCTGGCCGAGCGAGCCCGCGGCATAGGACGCGATCACTTCGGCGGGCAGATGGTGCGAGATCGGGTGGGTCATTCTCACCTCAGCTCTTTGAGTTCATGCCTCAGCCGGTCGAGGCCGAGGCGGATGCGCGACTTGATGGTGCCGAGCGGCAGGCCGGTGGCGTCGCGGATCTCGGTATGGGTGAGCTCGCCCAGGTAAGCGCGCTCGATCATTTCGCGCTGGGCGGGGGCGAGCTTCGCCAACGCATCGCGCAGCCGGTCGGTCTCCTGTTCCAGCGCCATGACCTCGGCGCCGTCGGGGTCTTCGCCGGTCTCGTCGTCGATCGCCAATGCCTCGGGCACCGGGCGGGCCTCCTTGCGGATCACGTCGATCTGCCGGTTGCGGGCGATCTGATAGATCCAGGACGAGACCTGGGCGCGGGCGGGATCGAACATATGCGCCTTGCGCCAGACGGTGAGCAGCACGTCCTGCACGATATCCTCGGCCTGGGCGGCGGGGGCGCCGGCGCGCATCACGAAACCCTTGAGACGCGGAGCGTAGAAGCCGAAGAGCTGGGCGAAGGCGCGTTTGTCGCGCTGATCGCGGATCCGGAGCATCCACTGGGTCTGCTCGGAATAGTCCGGTTTCGGGTCCGTCGTCATGGCCACGTCTCTTTCGCCTGCCGCCGTCCTCGGCCGCGCTTCGCGCCTGTGCGCAACGTATGTCTCGACACTCACCATAATGGCTCTACGTCGCCGCGCCAGAGGCGGATCATTTGTGATCCGGCGGCGGCGTTGCGGCGTAGCGGGGGAAACGCGACACGAGGTAAGCCCATGTCCTTCGATGCCCCGCTCTTCCGGCCGCAGCGGATCGCCGTCATCGGCGGCGGCATTTCCGGGCTGGCTGCCGCTTACGAGCTCGCGCCCAGCCACCGGGTGACGCTCTACGAGGCGGACGCGCGGCTCGGGGGGCACGCGCGCACGGTCATGGCGGGGCGAAACGGCGACCGGCCGGTCGACACCGGCTTCATCGTGTTCAACTACGCGAATTACCCACATCTGACGAAGATGTTTCACGACCTCGCGGTGCCGGTGAAGCGCTCCGACATGACTTTCGGGGCGACGATTGATCGGGGCGCAATAGAGTATGGTTTGCGCGATGCGCGGGCACTGTTCAGCCAGCGGCGCAACCTGGCGCGGCCTGGCTTCGTGCGCATGGTTCGCGACATCTTCCGGTTCAACGCGCGCGTCGAGGCGGCAGCGCTGTCGGACGAGACGACGATCGGCGATCTGGTCGAGGGGCTCGGGCTGGGGCCCTGGTTCCAGCGCTATTATCTCCTGCCGATCTGCGGCGCGATCTGGTCGACGCCGCCGCGCGACATCCGCGGGTTTCCGGCGAAATCGCTGGTGCAGTTCTTTCGCAACCATGCGCTCCTGTCGGCCAGCGGCCAGCACCAGTGGTGGACGGTGGATGGCGGCTCGGTGGAATATGTCCGCCGGCTGGTGGCGCACCTGCGCACGCGCGGCGTTGTTCTGCGCACGAAGGCGCCGGTGCACACGGTGACACGGGGCGACGGCGCGGTCTGGGTGCGCGCAGAAGGCGCCGAGGCCGAACGTTTCGACCAGGTCGTGTTCGCGACCCATTCCGACGACACGCTGCGGATGCTCGGCGACCCGACGGCGGACGAGGCCCGTCTGCTCGGCGCGGTGCGCTATCAGGACAACCGCTCGCTGCTGCACCGCGATCCGGGCCAGATGCCAAAGCGCCGGGGGGCGTGGTCGTCCTGGGTCTACCGCGCCGAGGGGGCGGGCGAGGAAGCGCGGATCGGGGTGAGCTACTGGATGAACTCGCTGCAGGGCTTGCCCGAGGACGATCCGATGTTCATCTCGCTGAACCCGGTGAGCGAGATCCCCGAGGCGCTGGTCTATGACGAGATCACCTTCCGCCATCCGGTGTTCGACCGCGCGGCCCTCGCGGCCCAGCGCGAGATTGCCGGGTTGCAGGGGCGGAACGGCACCTGGTTCGCCGGCGCCTGGCTGCGTCACGGCTTCCACGAAGACGGTTACGCCAGTGCCGTGCGGGTGGCGCGGGCGCTGAACGCCGAGCGGGAGATGTTCGCCGGATGATCGCCACGCCGCTTCACTTGCCGGGGCGGACCCGGCACACACGGCGCGGGGGGCCGGAGAATGCCTTCGCCTACGGCGTCGATTACCTGCTGATCGACCCGGAACGCGATGCGCTTGGCGGGCTTGCGTCGCGCAACCGGTTCAACCTCTTCGCCGTGCATGACCGCGACCATGGCGGGCGGCGCGGTGCGGGCACCGGCGTGGCCTGGGCGCGGGCGGTGTTCGCCGGTGCCGGGCTCGTGCGGCCCGACCTGCGCATCCTTCTGCTCACCCAGCCGCGGTTCCTCGGCTACGGGTTCAATCCGGTAAGTTTCTGGCTGGCGATGGCGGGCGACGACCTCATCGCCGTGATCGCCGAGGTGAACAACCCGTTCGGCGACCGGCATTCGTATCTCTGCCACCTGCCGGGCTTTGCCGCGATAGGGCCGGGCCAGGTGCTCACGGCGGAGAAGGTGTTCCATGTGTCCCCGTTCCAGCGAATTGCGGGCAGCTACCGCTTCCGCTTCGACGTGTCTGCGGAGCGGATCGTCATCGCGATCACGCTTGTTGACGGAGAAAAGGGGCTTCGGGCAACCTTGGAAGGCCCGCTCCGTCCGCTCACCACGGGAGGAATCGTCGGGGCCAGCCTGCGGCGACCGGCAGGGGCGTTGCGCACCATCGTGCTGATCTACTGGCAGGCATTGAAACTCAAGGCCAAGGGCGCGCGTTATCGGGTGCGGCCCGAGCCGCCGTCAGAGGAGGTCACCTGATGTCGATCATAACCGACGCCGTCAAACGCGATTTTCTCGCAGCCTGCGAGCGTATCGAGTGCGGCGCGCTCACCATCCGCACACCCGAGGGCGAGGTGCATCGCTTCGGTGCGGGGCAGCCCGAGGCCGAATTGCAGATCAACGATTGGGCCGCGATTACCGCGTCGGCCGCGCGGGGCGATATCGGCTTCGGCGAGGCTTACGTGGCGGGGCTGTGGGACAGCCCGTCGATCCAGGCGCTGGTCGAGCTGGTGCTGCTGAACGATGCGGTGTTTGCGAACTATTCCTATCCGAACGTCTGGCACACGCTCAAATGCCGCGTCGTCGACCGGCTGCTGCGTGCCAACTCGAAGCGCGGGGCGGCGCGCAACATCCGGGCGCATTACGATGTGGGCAACGAGTTCTACCAGACCTGGCTCGACCCTTCGATGACCTATTCCTCGGCGCTCTATGCCGAGGACGACGGCGATCTCGCCCGGGCGCAAGCGCGCAAATACGACCGGATTCTCTCGCGGCTCGGGGCGGGCGAGCGGGTGCTCGAGATCGGTTGCGGCTGGGGCGGGTTCGCCGAGCGCGCCGCCGAGCAGGGCCGCAGCGTGACCGGGCTCACGATCTCGCCGAGCCAGAAGGGCTATGCCGATGCGCGGCTCGACGGACGGGCCGAGATCCGGCTGCAGGATTACCGCGACGTGACCGGGCGGTTCGACAATATCGTCTCGATCGAGATGATCGAAGCGGTGGGCGAGCGCTACTGGCCGATCTATTTCCGCAACATCCGCGACCGGTTGGCCGAGGGCGGGCGGGCGGTGATCCAGGCGATCACGGTGCAGGACGATTACTTCCCGATCTACCGGCGCAACAGCGACTATATCCGGCACTACACGTTCCCGGGCGGGATGCTCTTGTCGAACGCGGTGATCCGCGAACAGGCGGAGAAGGCCGGGCTCAAGGTGCGCGAGATCTTCGCTTTCGGGCAGGATTACGCGCGCACCTGCGCGACCTGGGCCGACCAGCTCGACGCCGCGCGACCGCGGATCGCGATGCTGGGCTATGACGAGCCGTTCCTGCGCAACTGGCGCTATTACCTCGAGATCTGCGCCGGCGCCTTCGCGGTGAAGCAGACCGACGTGGTGCAGGTCGAGCTGGTGCATGCCTGAGCTCGCAGGCCGGCGCTACTGGCTGGTCGGGGCATCGGAGGGGCTGGGTCTGGCCTTGGCGCGGGCGCTGGACGCCGAAGGCGCTTCGTTGGTGTTGTCGGCGCGAAACGCCGCCAAGCTCGACGCGCTCGCTTCGTCGCTGCGCGACGCGCGGGCCCTGCCGATGGATGTAACCGATCCGCAATCCGTCTCTAACGCTGCCGGAAACGCCAGGGAGATGGACGGGGTTGTCTATATCGCCGGCGCCTATGAGCCGATGACGGCCGCCGCCTGGGGGCCTGAAGAGGCGGCGCGCATGGCCGAGGTCAATTTCGTCGGCGCGCTTCGGGTGCTCGGCCATATGGTGCCGGGCTTCGCGGCCCGGGGCACGGGCCATGTGGTGCTGATCGGCTCGCTGTCGGGCTTCGCGGGGCTCCCCGGCGCGATCGGTTATGGCGCGTCGAAAGCGGGGCTCATGCATCTGGCCGAAAACATCCGCGTCGATCTGCGCGGCACCGGCGTCGTCGTGCAGCGGGTGAACCCGGGGTTCATCCGCACGCGGCTGACGTCGAAGAACGATTTCGCCATGCCGCAGATCCTGTCGCCCGAAACGGCCGCCGCCCGCGTGGTAGCGGCGATGAAATCGGGGCGGTTCTCGACGAGTTTCCCGGCCCCGTTCGCCTGGCTGTTCACCTGCGGGCGGCATCTGCCGGTGGCGTGGTTTCAGCGCATCTTCGCGTGAGCCGCGCGGGCTGGCGTTAACCTTTGCTTCACTAAGAGGCGCGAAGCTGAGGCATGACCGAGACACCTAGCCAGTTCGCCGAGATGCCCCTGCCTCTGTTCGAGACCGACGAGGCCCTGCCCCTACCGGTGGCGCCGGCGGGCCGGCTGCCCTCCTACATCGCCGATCACCGCAAGCGACTTCGGGCGCGGTTTCGCGACGGCGGGGCCGAGGCACTGCCGGATTACGAGTTGCTCGAGCTCGTGCTGTTTCGCGCGATCCCGCGTCAGGACGTGAAGCCGCTCGCGCGGGCGCTGATCGAGCGGTTCGGCGATTTCAACGCCGTGGTCTCGGCGCCGGAGGCGCGGCTCGCAGAGCAGCCCGGCGTCGGCGAAGCGGTGGTGGCGGAGCTCAAGCTCATCGAGGCGGCCGCGCATCGGCTGGCGCGGGCCCGGGTGCTGCACCGCTCGGTGATCTCGTCCTGGGACGCGCTCCTCGCCTATTGCCGCACGGCGATGGCGCATCGCGATACCGAGCATTTCCGGGTGCTGTTCCTCGATCGGCAGAACGCGCTCATCGCCGACGAGGAGCTGGCGCGCGGCACGGTGAATCACGTGCCGGTCTATCCGCGCGAGGTGGCGAAACGGGCGCTGGAGCTGAACGCCTCGGCGCTCATACTCGTGCACAACCATCCCTCGGGCGATCCGACGCCGTCGGAGAGCGACATCGCGATGACCGGGCGGGTGCGGGCGGCGGCCGAAGCGCTCGACATCGTGTTGCACGATCACCTCGTGGTCGGGCGGTCGCGCGAGTTCAGCTTTCGCGATGCCGGGATGATCTGACAAACAAGGAAGCGCAGGCTGTGGCGCCCGCGCTTCTTCGGTCTCATCGCGGTTCGTTACCGCCGAGCGAGCTTCAGCTCGATCGGCAGGTCTTTCAGCACGAGATAGTCGCCAACCGCATCGCAGCCGGGCACGACCATCTTGAGCGTCTCGATATTGGGCGCCTTCAGCGGGTTCGAGCGCAGGATCCAGCCGTCGATCTCGCCGCCGCAGGTGTTTTCCATCACTTGGGCTTCGACCGAGACCTGGGGCTCCTGGCCAAGGGTCATGAGGCTCGCGGGGTAGGTGTAGACATCGGCCGCGAAGCCGTCGACGGTGCTGCCGAGCACCGAAATGAATCCGCCTTCGCCACTGGTGGCGGTGAGCGGCGTACCGGGGGTATCGGCCCAGACGTGGCCGGGCTCACCGTAGCTCGCGCCGCCTTCGAGGGCGTGAAGCTGCAGGCCGGTGGCGCCCTGCCAGACCAGGGCGATCCGGTCGAATTCTTCGTAATCAGGCACCGGCAGGCGCAGCCGCTTCTCGGTGCCGTTCTCGAAGGACACGGCGATCATCGCGTCGCCGGCCATCGCGGGGACGTCGATCGTCAGGGTGCCGTCGGGGCCGAGCTGTTCGCCGAAGCGGAGCCCGGAGTGATCGAAGGCGACGTTCTCGCCCGAATTGCAGGGGGCGTCGATGGTGATGCCGAGAAGGGCGCCGGGCTTGGCCTCGGCGTTCACGACGATATCGCAGCCGGCCATCTGCGGATCGGCGGGGGCCGCGTCGGTAAGCGGGGCCAGGTCGTCGGGCTCGGTCACGGCGGCGACCACCAGGTCTTCCGGCTCGGCCATTTCCGGCGCGGCGGCGGTGGTGGCGGTGGCGGCGAGGCCCATGAGCGGATCGGTCGCGGCGCGGGTGACTTCCGGCGCGGCGGGCGCGGGCATCGTCGCGGGCGTCTCGGCCATCGCGACAACCGGCGCCTCCGGGGTCGCGGTACTGGCGGGGGCCATGTCCGGGGCGAGGGCGGGCGCAGCCTCTGCCATTGCCTCGGGCATCGGCTCGGCCATGTCGGGCGTGGCGGCGGGCGCGTTCTCGGCCAGGGCCTGCGGGGCCTCGGCGGCGGGCGGTTCGGCGACCGGGGCCGGAGCTTCGGCGATCTGCTGCGGGGCGGGATCGACCGGAGCCGTGGTGATCGGCGCGGGCGCGGGCACCGAGGCCGACAGGATCGCCGGGCCGGTGTTTGCGGTGCGCTGCATGAAATGGCCGGCCGCGCCCGCGATCACGAGCGCGCCCACGGCCGTGTAGATCCGCTTGCGATCGACGCCCGCGGCCTTTTCCTTCAGATCGGCGAACATTGCGATCTCCCACTCGTTCCGTCGCGGCCAGTGTCGGAGAGCAATGCGCCGAAGAAATGAACAGAAGGTGGCGTTTTCCGGTTTTGTTTCACCCCGGAACGGTTGGACAATCTATTGATGTCGCGCGGGTTTTCGGGCCCCGGTCACGCCGGCGTCAAACTTGCGCCGCGACGCCGCCCGGACTTCTGGGCAGCGCCGGAGGGGTGAAAATCCCGGGTCAGAACGCCCCGTGGCAATGCTTGAACTTCTTGCCCGAGCCGCAGGGGCAAGGGTCGTTGCGGCCGGGATTGCCCCAGGTTTCGGGCCTGGTCTCGTCGAAACCGGCCACGGCGACGCCAGCGGGCAACTCGGCGCCCTTGCCGAGGATCTTCTCGGTCGCCGCGCGCTGCGCCTCGGCCATGGCCTGCTGCTGGGCGAGCATCTGGTTCATCATCTGCTCGTGCTCTTCCTGGGTCATCGGGCGGACCTGGCCGAGCTTCTGGGTCACCTCGGCGCGGAGCGAGTCGAGCATGTTCTCGAACAGCTGGAAACTCTCGGTCTTGTATTCGTTCAGCGGATCGCGCTGGGCGTAGCCGCGGAAGCCGACGACCGAGCGCAGATGTTCGAGCGTGAGCAGATGTTCGCGCCACTTGGTGTCGATCGTCTGCAGAAGCACCTGCTTTTCGATCGAGCGCATGGTCTCGGGCCCGAAGGCCGCGGCTTTCTCGGCCATCTGCTTGTCGGTGGCCTCATAGAGCCGCTCGCGGATGTGGTCGTCGTCGACGCCCTCTTCCTTGGCCCATGCGATCACCGGCACGTCGACGTTCAGGCTCTCCATCACCGCGGCGTAGAGGCCCTGGGTATCCCATTGCTCGGCATAGGAGCGCGGCGGAATGTAGGTATCGACCAGATCGTCGATCACCTGGTGGCGCATGTCCTCGGTGACGTCGGAGAGATCGGCCGATTCCATGATGTCGAGGCGCTGGCTGAACACCACCTTGCGCTGGTCGTTCAT
>JAGRMO010000025.1:34680-43781 GCA_020441205.1 Maritimibacter sp. | reverse complement strand
ACCCGCGACACGATGGTCTGGCGCTTCGAGCGCGAGGGCCACGCGATCAAATACGGCGCCAAGCTCACGGTGCGCGAGGGCCAGGCGGCGGTCTTCGTCCACGAGGGCCAGCTGGCCGACGTCTTCACCCCCGGTCTCTACATGCTCGAGACCAACNNACCAACAACATGCCGATCCTGACCACGCTCCAGCACTGGGATCACGGCTTCAAATCGCCGTTCAAGTCGGAGATCTACTTCGTCAACACGACGCGCTTCACCGATCTCAAATGGGGCACCAAGAACCCGATCGTCACCCGCGATCCCGAGTTCGGCCCGGTGCGCCTGCGCGCCTTCGGCACCTACACGGTGAAGGTGGTCGATCCCGGCAAGTTCCTGACCGAGATCGTCGGCACCGACGGCGAGTTCACCATGGACGAGATCAGCTACCAGGTGCGCAACATCATCGTCCAGTCGTTCAGCCGGATCATCGCGAGCTCCAACATCCCGGTGCTCGACATGGCCGCCAACACCGTCGAGCTCGGCAAGCTGGTGGCGGGCGAGCTCTCTCTGGTGCTGAACGCCTACGGGCTCGAAACGCCCGAGTTCTACATCGAGAACATCTCGCTGCCCGAAGCGGTCGAGGCCGCGCTCGACAAGCGCACCTCGATGGGCATCGTCGGCGATCTGGGCAAATACATGCAGTTCAACGCCGCCGAAGCCATGGGCGCGAAGGATGGCGCGATGGCGGGCGCGATGGGCGCCGGCATGGGCGCCGCGATGGGCATGCAGATGGGCAACATGCAGATGGGGCCCTGGGGGTCGATGCCGGCCGCCGCGCCCGCCGCCGCCCAATCCGCGCAAACCCCGCCGCCCCCGCCGCCGGTCGAAAAGGTCTGGCACATCGCCGCAGGGACCGACACCAAGGGCCCGTTCAGCCGCGCCACCATGGGCCAGAAGGCCGGCCAGGGCGAACTCACCCGCGAGACGCTGGTCTGGACCCCGGGCCAGGACGGCTGGAAGAAAGCGGGCGACGTCACCGAGCTCGCCACCCTCTTCACCATCCTGCCGCCGCCCCCTCCGCCGCCGGCCGAGTAGCCGGGGGGCCCGCCCCGTGACCGAAGTGCGGCGCAGCACAGATCGCGGCACCTCGCCCGAGAACGCCCGGGCCGAGGCGATCGCGCTCGCGCTGATGGGCGTCGGCACGCTGGAGGCGGACGCGCTCGCCGAGGCGGCGAGCTGGGACCGGCCCGAGGGCGCTTTCTCGGGCCGCGCGGCGATCTGCGCCCGCGCCGAGGCCCAGCGCGCCGATCTCATCCGCATCGAGGAAGTGGTCACCCACGGCCGCGCCGGCACCGTCTCGGGCCGCGTCACCCGCGGCACCGAGACAAGGCTGTTCTGCCACGTGATCCGCTTCACCACCGCCTCCGCCCACGAGATCGCCCAGCTCGTGAGCTTCGAACATCCCGTACCCCGCCCGTCCGAACCCCGCCCGAAAGGCGCCTGACATGGTCGAACCGATCACCCTCGAAGAACCCGGCCGTCCCGAGGAGGAGCACCGCTTCCCCTGCCCGCAATGCGGCGCCGATCTGCGCTGGGACGCTGTCGCCGGCGAGCTCAAATGCGATCACTGCGGCTTCACCCAGACCATCGAGGGCCACGGCGGACAGGGCCGCATCGAGGCGATCCGCGAGCTCGATTTCCGCGCCGCGATCAACGCCCAGCTTCCCGAGGCCGAGATGGTCGAGCTGCGCACCGCCACCTGCCCCAATTGCGGCGCCCAGGTCGAGTTCGACGGCGCCGTTCATGCCACCGAGTGCCCGTTCTGCGCCACCCCGGTGGTCGCCGACACCGGCACCCACCGCCAGATCAAGCCCCGCGGCCTCCTGCCCTTCGCCTTCGAGGAGCGCGACGCCCACAAGGCGATGAACGATTGGCTGGGCCGGCTCTGGTTCGCGCCCAACGGGCTCCAGGACTACGCCCGCAAGGGCCGGCGGATGACCGGCATCTACGTGCCCTACTGGACCTTCGACGCCGACACGAAGTCGAGCTACGAAGGCGAGCGCGGCGACGTCTATTACACCACCCGTACCGAAATGCGCGACGGCAAGCGCGTGCAGGTGCGCGAACAGCACGTCCGCTGGACCTCGCGCGCGGGCCGGGTCGCGCGGTTCTTCGACGACGTGCTCGTGCTCGCCTCGAAGAGCTTGCCGAAGAAATACTCCGACGCGCTCGAACCCTGGGATCTCGCCGCGCTCGAGCCCTACCGGCCCGAATATCTCGCAGGCTTCCGCGCCGAGGGCTACACGGTCGAGCTCGACGAGGGCTACGACCGCGCCCGCGCCTGGATGGATGCGGTGATCCTGCGCGACGTGAAATTCGACATCGGCGGCGACCGCCAGCGGGTGCACGATATCCGCACCCAGGTCTCCGACGTGACCTTCAAGCACATCCTCTTGCCGGTCTGGATGGCGGCCTACAAATACCGCGGCCAGACCTACCGCTTCGTCGTCAACGGCCGTACCGGCAAGGTCCAGGGCGAGCGCCCCTGGTCGGCCTGGAAGATCGCCTTTGCCGTGATCCTCGGCGCCATCGTCGCGGGCGTGATCGGCTATTTCGCGGCCCAGAACCAGTAACGGCCGGCGTCCGCTTCGGTTCTCGGCAACGGCGGTTTCCCCTGCGGAAACGAAAATTTGCCGTCAAATTGTCAAAACAATTCCTTTGCCGCCTGACAGATTTTCAACCGTATCCGGTGATCCTGAGTACGGGTGACTCCGCGGCTTCCGCATGGGGCGGTCCTGCCGTGGGGTCTGAGCAACTTTGCAAGGGGCGTGATGTCCGAAGGCAAGGTGCATATCGCCGGAACGGCTATCGAGGCTGCGCATCTGCGCGGCCCATTTGGCGTGCTCCGGGCGAGGCGGGGGGCCTAGACCATGGCCACCACCTTCGACGTCCTCTACCTCGGCACGGTCGCGGCCCTCGACCCGACCGAAGGCAATATCATCGCCGAGAACGCGGGCGCGATCGTCGGCACCACCTTCGGCTCCTCCGGCGATCCGCTCAACACCCATATCCACACCCTGACGCCCGGCACCACCAGCTACACCGGCGGCCAGCTCAACGATGCCTATGACGTCGACAACAACATCGCCAACGAGCAGTTCCGCATCGACGGCGGCGTCAACCAGACGATGGACGCGGTCGTCGTCTACAACGCGACCGTCACCTATGTCGACGGCACCACCGCCTCGATCACCGCGGTCCTGTTCCAGGATACCGCCGGCCGGCTCTACCTCGCCCCGGAGGTTACCCAGAACGCCGACCAGGCGGTGCTGGAAGCCAAGCCGATCCAGTCGCTCAAGCTCAACTCGGTGAGCTCCGACGAGACCCTGCTGACCGCAAGCCGCGATGTCGCCGAGTTCATGGACGTGATCACCGGCACCACCGGCAACGACACGATGAACCCGGGCTACACCGACGCCAACGGCGATATCATCGACGGGGCCGACGGCAACAACGACTACATCGACGGCGGCAGCGGTAACGATTCGATCAACGCGGGCCTTGGTGACGACATCGTGGTCGGCGGCAACGGCAACGACACGATCACCGGCGATGCCGGCAACGACACGCTCTACGGCAACGACGGCAATGACATCTTCGTCATCGTCGACGACGACGATACCGACGTCATCGTCGGCGGCGAGAACACCGGCGATTTCGACGCCATCGCCTTCGCCCATTTCGCCGCCGCCCAGGGCGTCACCGTCACCTACACCGGCTCCGAGGCCGGCAGCTACGATTTCATCGGCACCACCGCCGCCGGCACCTTCACCGGGATCGAGGCGATCTGGGGCACCGCATACGCCGACGTCATCAACGCCGCCGCCTCCACCACCGGAGCCAATATCGCCGGCAACGCGGGCAACGACACGATCACCGGCGGCTCCGCTGCCGACACGCTGTCGGGCGGCGACAACAACGATTCGATCACCGGCGGCGCCGGCGCCGATACGATCTACGGCGACAACGGCAACGACGCGCTCCATGGCGGCGACGACGCCGACGTGATCTACGGCGGCACCGGCACCGACTCGCTCTGGGGCGACGCCGGCAACGACGTGCTGAACGGCGAGATCGGCAACGACACGATCTGGGGCGGCACCGGCAACGACACGATCAACGGCGGTCTCGACAACGACGCGCTCTATGGCGAGAGCGGCGACGATACCTTCCTCTACTGGGATTACGTGGCCGGCTGGGGTGTCGATACCGTGGTCGGCGGCGAGACCGGAGAGACCGGCGGCGACACGCTCGATTTCTCCGCCTTCACCACCAAGCCCATCACCGTCACCTACTCGGGCACCGAAGCCGGCACCGCCACCGACGGCACCAGTGCCGTCGCCTTCACCGAGATCGAGAACCTCGTGCTCGGCGCCGGCAACGATTTCGTCTCGGCCGGGGCGGATACGCTCGGCATCGACGTGGTCGCCGGCGACGGCGCCGACACGATCTGGGGCGGCACCGGGGCCGATACCGTCCACGGCGGCTCGGGCGCCGACGAGATCTTCGGCGATGCCGGCGCCGATCTGATCTACGGCGAGGCCGGCAACGACGATCTCGGCGGCGATGCCGGCGACGACACGATCTGGGGCGGCGACGGCAACGACTGGATCCAGGGCAACGGCGGCACCAACGCGCTCTACGGCGAAAGCGGCGACGACACCTTCGAGGTCTTCACCGGCCAGGGCGGCTCCGACACGATCACCGGCGGCGAGACCGGCGAAACCGCGGGCGACACGCTTGATTTCACCGGCACCAGCGGCGCCTCCGTCACCTTCACCGGCAACGAGGCCGGTACCTACACCGCCGGCACCGCCTCGGGCAGCTTCAGCCAGATCGAGACCTTCGACCTCACCGATCAGGCCGATTCCCTGAACGCCAGCGCCTCGAGCGCGGCGGTCAATGTCAACGCGGGCGCCGGCAACGACACGATCACCGGCGGCGGCGGCAACGACACGTTCGACGGCGGCACCGGCGACGACCGCCTCACCGGCGGCGCCGGCAACGATACCTTCCTCTACACCGCGGGCGACGGCCACGACACGATTGCCGATTTCAACGCGGGCAACACCGGCACGCTGTCGGACGGCAACAGCGCCAACAACGATTTCATCGACCTCTCGGCCTTCTACGACAACATCTGGGAGCTCCAGGCCGACCAGGCCGACGACGGCATCCTCAACCAGTCGAACAACGGCGTCGATGGCGTCGATTATTCCGACAACACGAGCTTCGGCGCGGGCTCGCTCACCTTCACCGGCGCCGCCGCCGACGGCTCGTTCTTCACCGTCGAAAACACCGGCGTCGCCTGTTACCTCGCCGGCACGATGATCCGCACGCCCGCGGGCGAGATGCCGGTCGAGACGCTGCGGCCCGGCGACAAGGTGATCACCCGCGATCACGGCCCAAGGCCGGTGCGCTGGATCGGCGCCGCCACCGTCGACCGCGCCGACCTCGCGCCGATCCTGATCCGTGCGGGCGCCCTCGGCCCCGGCCTGCCCGCGCGCGATCTCCTGGTCTCGCCGCAACACCGGATGCTGGTGCGCTCGCGCATCGCCCGGCGGATGACCGGGCGCGACGAAGTTCTGGTGGCCGCCACCCTGCTCTGCGCCCTGCCCGGCATCCGCGCGGCCCCCGTCCCGGGCCCCTGGCGCTACGTCCACCTGCTGTGCGACCGCCACGAGCTGATCTACGCCGAGGGCGCCCCTTCGGAAACGCTGCTGCCCGGGCCCCAGGCCCGCGCCGCGATGGGGCCTGCCGCCTGGACCGAACTCACCGGCATCTTTCCTCAGATCGCCGACATCCTCGGCCGCTACCCTCCGGCCCGCACCATCCCCGCGCCGGCGCGCCAGAAGGATCTGGCCCGCCGCCACCGCAAGAACCGCGCGCCGCTCGTCGATCCGGCCCTCTGACCCCGCCACCGCCTTGCCCGAACCGCGCCCGATTGCCCCGCGCTGCGCCAGCGGCTAAGCAATGCGGAACGGAATGGGGAGGCGAGAATGATCCTGTGCTGCGGCGAAGCCCTAATCGACATGCTGCCGCGTGAGACCGCGGCCGGCGAGAACGCCTTCGCCCCCTATGCCGGCGGCTCGGTGTTCAACACCGCCATCGCGCTCGGCCGGCTCGGCGCGCCCGCGGGCTTCCTCTCCGGCCTCTCGACCGATCTCTTTGGCCAGATCCTCGACGCCACCCTCGCCGCCTCCAATGTCGACGCATCGCTCGCGATCCGCTCCGACCGGCCGACCACGCTGGCCTTCGTCAAGCTCACCGGCGGCCAGGCCGAATACGCTTTCTACGACGAGAACACCGCCGGGCGGATGATCACGCCCGCCGATCTGCCGGCGCTTCCGGCCGAGATCGACGCGCTGTTCTTCGGCGGTATCTCGCTGCCGCCCGATCCCTGCGGCGCCACCTACGAGGCGTTGATGCTGCGCGAGGCGCCCACGCGGGTGACGATGATCGACCCCAACATCCGTCCCGGCTTCATCACCGACGAAGCCGCCTACCGCGCCCGCATCGGCCGGATGATGGGCGCGGCCGACATCATCAAATCCTCCGACGAGGATCTCGCCTGGCTCGGGCTCGACGCCAGAGCCCTTGTGGCCGGCGGCGCCAAGCTCGTCTGCCTCACCGAGGGCTCGAAGGGCGTGACCGCCTACTGGCCCGGCGGCGAGACCTTCGTCGCCGCGAAGAAGGTCGCGGTGGTCGACACCGTCGGCGCGGGCGACACTTTCTCGGCCGGCCTTCTTGCGGGTCTGCACAAGGGCGGTCTGCTGACCAAACCCGCGCTCGCCGCGCTGACCGAGGCCCAGCTCGTGCCCGCGCTCGAACTCGGCGTCGCCGCGGCGGCGGTGACGGTGAGCCGGGCCGGCGCAAACCCGCCCTGGGCGCACGAACTGGCGCAAGACCTGTGAGAGCCCTCGTCCAGCGGGTAAGCGAGGCGGCCGTCCGGGTCGACGGCGAGACCCTGGGCGAGATCGGCCCCGGCCTCCTCGTGCTGGTCTGCGCGATGCAGGGCGACGGCGAGGCCAATGCTGACGCGCTGGCCGCGAAACTCGTCAAGCTCAGGATCTTCAAGGACGACGCCGGCAAGATGAACCTCGCGCTGAAGGACACCGGCGGGTCGGCCCTGGTGGTAAGCCAGTTCACCCTCGCCGCCGACACCTCGCGCGGCAACCGCCCCGGATTTTCCACCGCCGCGCCCCCCGCCGAGGGCGACCGGCTCTACGAGTATTTCGCCGCCCGCCTCCGCGCCGAAGGCATCGCCGTCGCCCAGGGCCGCTTCGGCGCCGACATGGCCGTGAGCCTCGTCAACGACGGGCCGGTGACGATCTGGCTGGACGTCTGACTATTTCTTTTTGGTTGGTGTCTTCGGCGGTTTCGGCGGTTTCGGCGGAGATGGTTTGGCATTCCCACCACTATTGCCAATGGGCCCGCTGCGCGTTCTTGGACCGCCGGAGTCAGAGGTATCAGGACGCTTCGCCATATGACTACCACACGAACAGCCTCAGGAAGATTAGGGCAGTTAGCCACCCGACTCCCACAAATGCAAACAGACTCTTCAACTTGAAACTCCAGCTACGAACTCGGTAGTCCCACGCATTTGTGTCAAATTGCCCGTTCTCTTCGTCTGCTTGTTCAATGGCGTTGAGTAGTTTCGCGGTTTGTCGAACGGCAATCCAGTACTGAAGAAGATCAGAAAGAACAGCTAGCAGGCTGGCCACAAGAGGAATGGCCAATTGCTTTGGTGAAAGGAACGGCTCGGACGCCGCGTTTCCACCCTCAATCAAAAATGCCAAACAGGATGCAATCGTTGCAGTTGATACAGCCCAAACCCGGTTGGACACCCTTTCCGTTAGCCAGTTATGATCTTCAATTAATTTCTCACGGCTTGCCATGTCAGACCTCGTCGACGCTCACCACGCCGGGCAGCGATTTCAGCGCGCCCTTGATCTGCGGATTGAGCGGCACCGCGTCGCCGATGTCGATGTCGACCTCTCCGGGCAGGCCCGGGTCCATCAGGCAGAGCGAGACCGCGCCGGGGCGGGCGTTCTTCGCCTGTTTCGCGGCACTTGCCAGCAGCGCCGCCACGCCGGTCACCGCACCCGCGTCGGCGAGGTAGACCTTGAGCGCCATGCCGCCGGCATCGGCCACCACCGTATCGACCGGCGCCGCCGAGCGGGCGAGCAGCTTGAGCTGTTCGGCCTCCATGTTGGCCTCGACCGTCACCACCACATTGGCCCCGGTCTCGAGATGCTCGCGGCAGGCGTCGAGCGTGTCGGAGAACACCGTCACCTCGTAGAGCCCGGTGGGATCGGAGAGCCCGACGAAGGCGAAGCGGTTGCCGCGCGCCGATTTGCGCTCCTGCCGCGACGAGACCGTGCCGGCCATCTTGGCGACCAAAGGCGCGTGTTCGGCCTTCTTCGCCACCTCTTCCAGCGTCAGCACGCCCTTGCGCTTCAAGGCCGGCAGGTAGTCGTCGAGCGGGTGGCCCGAGAGGTAGAACCCCACCGCCTTGTGTTCCTCGCCGAGCTTCTCGTTGGGCAGCCAGTCGCCCACCGGCGAGAGCCGGGGCTCGGGCAGATCGTCGCCCGCCTCGCCGAACAGCGAGACTTGCGCCGAGACCCGCTGCTCGTGGATCGCCGCCGAATAGGCCACCAGCGCATCGAGGCTCGCGAGCACACGCGCCCGGTTCGGATCGAGCACGTCGAAAGCGCCGGCCCGCGCGAGCATTTCGAGCGGCCGCTTGCCCACCCGCTTGAGATCGGCCCGCCGGGCCAGATCGAACAGCGTGACGAAGGGCTTGTCGGCCCCGTCCACCATCCGCGCCTCGACGATGATCCGCATCGCCTCGACGCCCACATTCTTGAGCGCGCCCAGCGCGTAATGGATCCGCCCCTCCTTGACCGCGAACGTCGCCTGCGAGCGGTTCACGCAAGGCGGCACGATCTCGATCTCGAGCCCCCGGCGCACCTCTTCGGCATAGATCCCGAGCTTGTCGGTCAGATGGATGTCGCAGTTCATCACCCCGGCCATGAACTCGACCGGGTGGTTCGCCTT
>JAGRMO010000025.1:33954-34626 GCA_020441205.1 Maritimibacter sp. | reverse complement strand
GTTGAAGCCGTAATTGGCGAATTTCTCCAGAAGGTCGAACACCTCCGAAGCCTTCGCCTTGTCGACTCCGTTGGCCAGCGCCCCTTCGACGAACTTGGGCCGCTCCTTGGCCATTTCCTCGGCGATCTTCTTGCCCATCGCCCGGCGCAGAAGATCGGCGCCGCCGAGCGAGTAGCCCGCCATCACCTGGGCGATCTGCATCACCTGTTCCTGGTAGACGATGATGCCCTGGGTTTCGGCGAGGATATCGTCAATCGACGGGTGGATCGACGCGATCGGCTTGTGCCCGTTCTTGACGTCGCAATAGGTCGGGATGTTCTCCATCGGCCCGGGGCGGTAGAGCGCGACGAGGGCGACGATGTCTTCGATGCAGGTGGGCCGCATGCGCCTGAGCGCATCCATCATGCCCGAACTTTCCACCTGGAACACCGCAACCGTCTTCGCCGCCGCATAGAGCGCATAGGTCTTGGCATCGTCGAGCGGGATCGCGTTGATCGCGTTCGCGGCCCCCTCGGCGGGCGCGTAGATCCGGCTGCCGTCGGCGGCGACGTGCAGATCGCGCCCGCCCGCGTGGATCAGGTCCATCGCGTTCTGGATCACCGTGAGCGTCTTCAGCCCGAGGAAGTCGAACTTCACCAGTCCCGCCTGTTCGACCCATTTCATGTTGAACTG
>JAGRMO010000025.1:5257-33930 GCA_020441205.1 Maritimibacter sp. | reverse complement strand
TCCTGGTAGAGCGGCACCAGCTCGTCGAGCGGCCGGTCGCCGATCACCACGCCCGCGGCATGGGTCGAGGCGTTGCGCAAGAGCCCTTCGACCTGCTGGGCGTAGGTGAGCAGCCGCTCGACCACCGGCTCGGCCCGCGCCTCCTCGCGCAGCCTGGGCTCGTCCGCCAGCGCCTTCTCGATCGAGACCGGCTTCACCCCCTCGACCGGGATCATCTTCGACAGCCGGTCGACCTGCATGTACGACATCTGCAGCACCCGGCCCACGTCGCGCACCGCCGCCTTCGACAGCAGCGCGCCGAAGGTGATGATCTGCCCCACCCGGTCGCGCCCGTATTTCTCCTGCACGTAGCGGATGGTTTCCTCGCGCCGGTCCATGCAGAAGTCGATGTCGAAGTCCGGCATCGACACCCGCTCTGGATTGAGGAAGCGTTCGAACAGCAGCGAGTAGCGCAGCGGGTCGAGATCGGTGATCGTGAGCGCGTAGGCGACGAGCGAGCCCGCGCCGGAGCCCCGCCCGGGCCCCACCGGGATGCCCTCGTCCTTCGACCACTTGATGAAATCGGCCACGATCAGGAAATAGCCTGGAAAGCCCATCTGTTCGATGATCCCGAGCTCGAACCTCAGCCGTTCCTCGTAGTCCTCGACCGGCGCGGCATGGGGGATGACCGCAAGCCGGGCGCCGAGCCCGTCCCAGGCCTGGCGGCGCAGCTCCTCGACCTCGTCGTCGGCGAACTTCGGCAGGATCGGATCGCGCTTGGCCACCTTGAAGGCGCAGCGCCGCGCGATCTCGACGGTGTTCGCCACCGCCTCGGGCAGATCGGCGAACAGCGTCACCATCTCCTGCGGCGACTTGAAATAATGCTGCGGCGTGAGCTGGCGGCGCGGCTGCTGCTGGTCGACATAGGCCCCCTCGGCGATGCAGATCAGCGCGTCATGCGCCTCGTAGAGATCGGACTTGGGGAAATAGACGTCGTTGGTCGCGACCAGCGGCAAACCCATCGCATAGGCCATCTCGACGAAGCCACGCTCGGTCAGCCGTTCGCCTTCGGTGAGCCGCCCGCCCTCGCCCGGATGACGCTGCAATTCGACGTAGAGCCGGCCCGGATAGGCCCGCGCGAGCCGCGCCATCAGCGCCTCGGCCTCGCCCTGCCTGCCGAGCTGCAACAGCTTGCCCACCGGCCCCTCGGCCCCGCCCGAAAGGCAGATCAGCCCATCCGCATGGGCTTCGAGCTCGTCCAGCGTCACCTGCGGCAGCCCCTCGTGCTTGTCGACATAGAGGCAGGTGTTGAGCTTCATCAGGTTGCCGTAGCCAACCTCGTTTTGCGCCAGCAGAACCAGCGGCGCGGGCGGCACCGCCGCCGCCCCCGGCTCCGGCGCGTCGAACGAAACCGTGACCTGGCAACCGACGATCGGCTGCACCCCAGCGCCGGCGGCGTAGACCGAAAATTCCAGCGCGCAGAACATGTTATTGGTGTCGGTCACCGCCACCGCCGGCATCGAATGCTTTTCGCAGAGGCCCGCGAGCTTCTTCACCGGCACCGCGCCTTCGAGCAGCGAATATTCCGTGTGGAGGCGGAGGTGGATGAATCGGGGGGTGTCGGACATCCCCCGAGTCTGGGCCGCAGCGGCGGTCGGGGCAAGCCGATAAAACTTAGCACCCCCGCTAACTTTCTGTTGACGGCTCGCCGCCCCGTGCCAATAGTTAGCACCATGGCTAACAAAATCGACACGATCTTCGCAGCCCTCGCCGACCCGACCCGCCGGGCGGTGGTCGAACAGCTCGCCGCCGGCGCGCTTCCGGTCAAGGCGCTGGCCGAGCCGCACGCGATGGCCCTGCCCTCGTTTCTGCGCCATATCGAAGTGCTCGAAACCGCCGGCCTCGTCGCCACCCGCAAGCAGGGGCGCAGCCGCATGGTGGCGCTGAAACCCCACGCGCTTGCCCCGGTCGATGGCTGGCTCGACAGCCAACGCTCGCTCTGGGAAGGCCGGCTCGCCCGCCTCGAGGCGGTGGCGCGAAGGCTCGAGATCGAGACCAACCCGATGCCGGGCCGCGACGCGCCGGCGAAACCCCGAAGGGACCCGCAGAGATGACCGTCGAACACGGCAGTTTCACCATCGAGAAGACCATCGCCGCCAGCCCGGCCAGCGTGTTCCGCGCCTATGCCGACGCCGACCACAAGCTCGATTGGTTCGTCCCGCCCGGCACCGGACGCGAGGCCTACAGTCTCGATTTCCGCATCGGCGGGCGCGAGACCGGGCGGTTCGACATCGCCGACGGCCCGGGCAAGGGCCTGCACGAAAACGCCACCACCTTCCTCGACATCATCGAGAACGCGCGCATCGTCTACGCCTACAAGATGTCCTGGGACGGCCGCATCCATTCCGCCTCGCTCGCCACCGTCACCCTCGCCCCGACCGAGGCCGGCTGCCGGCTGACCATCACCGAGCAGGGCGCGTTCTTCGCCCCTTCCGACGGGCCCGAGATGCGCCAGGGCGGTATCGCCGCGCAGATCGACGCACTCGCCGCCACCTTCGTCTGACCCGATCCGAACCGCGCACAGGAGCCGCATATGGACATCTTCGCCTTCGACCCCGAAACCGATCTGAAGATCGAAAAAGTCATCGCCGCCCACCCGGCCACAATCTGGCGCTGCCTCACCGAGCCCGCCCTCATCGAGCAATGGCTGTGCCCCAAGCCTTGGGCCGCCCATGACGTCGTGATCGAGCCGATCCCCGGCGGAACCTTCCACACCCCGATGCGCGGCCCGAACGGCGAGCAGATGGACGAGGGCGCGGGCTGCATCCTCGTGGCCGAACCCGAGAAGGTGTTCGCCTTCACCGATGCGATGGGCCCGGGGTTCCACCCCAGAGGCAGCGGCTTCCTCACCGGCGTCTACCTGCTGGAACCCACCGAGGCCGGCACCAAGGTGACCACGATGAGCCTGCACAACGACGCGGCCGCCCGCACCCAGCACGCCGAGATGGGGTTCTTCGAGGGCTGGGGCACCGCGCTCGACCAGCTCGCCGAGCTTGCCATGGGCCTCTGAGCCGCGCCGCTACTTGCCGACGGCCGTAAGCCCCGCGACACTGGCGCGGTAATAGGCCTCGTAGCCGTCGGCATAGACATAGCCGATCTCGGCCGTCGCCGGCACCCGGCGGCCACCGATCAGCGCGTAGTCACCGAAGCTTCCCCGCCAGTCGAGCGGCATCAGGCTGCCGTCCGGCTGGCGCGCCGGCCGCCCCTTCGCGCTCAGGCCGACAATGTCGCCGCCCGCATCGAGCGTGAACCGCACCTCGGCCCGCCCGCCCTGCGTCTCCATCCCCGCGACCAGCCCGTCGGGCACCGCGTGCCAGTCGATGGCGCGGTTGGTGGCGATCGCGTCGGGCACGAAGGGCAGTTCGGCGAGGTAGCGCATCCCCTCGCCCAGCGCCGCCGCCGGACCCGCTTCGCGCCCCATCGGCACCGCGCCCAGGAACCGGATCTCGAGCGCACCGTCGCCGGTTTCGAACCAATCGACCACCCGGATCGCCGGAACCGGCCCGAACCGCGCCTCGGCAAGCCAGGAAAACCCGGGCTCGGCCACCGCGAAAACCTGGGTCGCGCCGAGCTCCATCCAGCCGCCGCCCTTCTCGCGGCGAATCGCGGCCTGCCAGCGGTAATGCAGCGCCCGCGCCGGCGCGGCCCCCGCGAGCCCCCGCTCAGCGAAGGCGTGCACGGCCTCGGGCAGGTCGTTGCGCCGCGCCTCGGGTGGCGCCGAGGTCAGCCGCGCCTCGCGGGCGACGATCTGGTGCGAGAACGCACCCGCCAGCGCCACAAGCCCGATCACCGCGACCGTGATCGCGAGGGCCAGCACAACCAGAGCCGTCTTCATCCGTCCATCCCCGATTCCCTGCCCGGAGCCTAGGCCCGGCCGCCCGAACGCGCCTTGGCACAAGTCAAGCCGCGCCGCGACGCCTTGCCTTGCCCGCCGGATTGCGGTTTCCTGCTGCAAATGCACAGGGCCCTCCCCTTTACGCCGCATCGGGGGGAACGCGGGCGACACGGGTAACGCGGCGGGCGGGCTGATGGATATCGCCTTTGTTCTCAACGGGGAAACGGTGGAGCTTCGGGATGTCGACCCGACGATGACCGCGCTCGACTGGCTGCGCGAGGCGCGCGGGCTCACCGGCACCAAGGAAGGCTGCAACGAGGGCGATTGCGGCGCTTGCACCGTCATGGTCACCGATGCCGCCGGCTCGCGCGCGCTCAACGCCTGTATCCTGTTCCTGCCGCAGCTGAACGGCAAGGCGCTGACCACCATCGAAGGGCTCGAAGGCCCGGGCGGCGCGCTCCACCCGGTGCAGGAAGCGATGATCGAGCATCACGGCAGCCAATGCGGCTTCTGCACCCCCGGCATCGTGATGAGCCTCGCCGCCGGCCAGATCGCCGGCGAGACCGACCACGCCCGCCAGCTCGCAGGCAATCTCTGCCGCTGCACCGGCTACGCCCCGATCCTGCGCGCCGCCAAGGCCGCCGAAACCCGCCCGGTGCCCGACTGGATCATGGGCTACGGCCCGGCCGCCGCGCATCATCAGGAGCCCGAACTGCCGCGCTCGGCCGAAGCGCTCGCCAACTACCTCACCCGCTTTCCCCAGGCCCGCATCGTCGGCGGCGCCACCGATGTCGGCCTCTGGGTCAACAAGCGCCAGCAGGACCTCGGCCGCGTCGTCTTCACCGGCGAGATCGAGGAGATGCGCCGGATCGAGACCGCACCCTACATGCTGCGCATCGGCGCGGCCGCCTCCGTCGAGCACCTGCGCATCGCTCTGGAACATCTGCACCCGCATTTCGCCGCCATGCTCGCCCGGTTCGCGAGCCCGCAGGTGCGCGCCGCCGCCACCGTCGGCGGCAACATCGCCAACGGCTCNNCGGCTCGCCGATCGGCGACACGCCCCCGCCGCTCATCGCCCTCGACGCCACCCTGCTCCTTCGCCGCGGCGACCAGATGCGCGAACTGCCGCTCGAGGATTTCTTCATCGACTACGGCAAGCAGGATCTGCAGGCCGGCGAATTCGTCGAGGCGATCACCGTCCCGCGCGAGCCCGGCGAGCCCGACCGGCTCCGGGTCTACAAGCTGTCGAAGCGGTTCGATCAGGATATCTCCGCCGTGCTCGGCGCCTTCAACATCGCCGTCGAGGGCGGCAAGGTGATCCGCGCCCGCATCGCCTACGGCGGCATGGCCGGCATCCCGAAACGCGCCCGGGCGATGGAACAGGCGCTCATGGGCCAGCCCTGGACGCGTGACACGGTCGAGACCGCGATGGGCCGGGTGTCCGAAGATTTCACTCCGCTCGGCGATCTGCGCGCCTCGATGGGCTACCGCCTCGCGACGGCCGCCAACATGCTCCTGCGCTACTGGCTCGAGGACCAGGGCAAGGGCGCCCTGCTCGCGGAGGTGACAGCATGACCACCGGCCGTCCGCTTCCCCACGACAGCGCCCGCGAACACGTCACCGGCGAGGCCCGCTACATCGACGATCTGCCCACGCCCGCCGGCTGCCTGCACCTCGCCTTCGGCCTCAGCCCCGAGGCCCACGGCGTCATCCTGTCGATGGATCTCTCCGATGTGCGCGCCGCCCCGGGCGTGGTGCTGGCGCTGTCGGCCGACGATCTCGCCCGCCCCGCCGATACCTCGCCCTCGGCCCATGACGAGCCGCTGCTCTCCACCGGCACGGTGCATTACCACGGCCAGCCGATGTTCCTCGTCGCCGCCACCAGCCACCGTGCCGCGCGGCGCGCCGCCGGCCGCGCCTGGGTCGAGATCGAACCGCACCTGCCGCTCGTCTCCATCGACGAGGCGCTGGCCGCCGAGAGTTATTTCGGAGGCGGCCCGGTCACCTGGACCAGGGGCGATGTCGACGCGGCGCTGGCCGAGGCCCACAAGGTGATCGAAGGCACGATCGAGATCGGCGGTCAGGAGCATTTCTATCTCGAAGGCCAGGTCGCGCTCGCGCTGCCCGGCGAGGCCGGCGAGATGGTGGTGCATTCCTCCACCCAGCACCCGACCGAGATCCAGCACAAGGTGGCCGACGCGCTCGGCCTGCCGATGAACATGGTCCGGGTCGAGACCCGGCGCATGGGCGGCGGTTTCGGCGGCAAGGAAAGCCAGGGCAACGCGCTCGCCATCGCCTGCGCCATCGTTGCCGCCCGCACCGGCCGGCCCTGCAAGATGCGCTACGACCGCGACGACGACATGGTCATCACCGGCAAGCGCCACGATTTCCGCATCGCGTACCGCGCCGGCATCACCGCCGCCGGCAAGATCACCGGCATCGACTTCACCCATTACGTCCGCGCCGGCTGGTCGCAGGATCTGACCCTCCCGGTCGCCGACCGCGCCATGCTCCACGCCGACAACGCCTATTTCATCCCCGCGATGCGGATTGAGAGCCACAGGCTGCGCACCAACACCGCCTCGGCCACCGCCTTCCGCGGCTTCGGCGGCCCGCAGGGGATGCTCGGCATCGAACGGGTGATGGACCACATCGCGCACGAAGTCGGGCAAGACCCGCTCGCGATCCGGCGCAAGAACTTCTACGCCAAAACCAAGATCCAGGAGACCCATTACGGCCAGCCGGTCAGCGCCTTCGTCCTGCCCGACATGGTCAAGCGTCTGGTCGACTCGTCGATGTACGAAGAGCGCCGCGACGACATCGCCGCCTGGAACAAGAAGAGCGAGGTGCTGAAACGCGGCATCGCGCTGACCCCGGTCAAGTTCGGCATCAGCTTCACGCTCACCCATCTCAACCAGGCCGGCGCGCTGGTGAACGTCTATACTGACGGCTCGATCGGCCTCAACCACGGCGGCACCGAGATGGGCCAGGGCCTGCACCGCAAGGTGGCCCAGGTGGCGGCGAACACCTTCGGGCTCGGCATCGAGGCGGTGCGCATCACCGCCACCGACACGTCGAAAGTGCCCAACACCTCCGCCACCGCCGCTTCCTCGGGCTCCGATCTCAACGGCATGGCGGTGCGCGCCGCCTGCGACGAGATCAAGACGCGGATGACCCGCTTCCTCACCCAGACCCACGGCGTGCGCGCCCGCCAGGTCGCCTTCCGCGACGGCGAGGTGCATGTCGGCGGGCTCAAGCTCAGCTTCGCCGAGGCGGTGCAGGCCTGCTACCAGGGCCGCATCAGCCTCTCGGCCGCCGGCTACTACCGCACCCCGGGGGTGGAATGGGACCGCGCCGAGGGCCGCGGCCATCCGTTCTACTATTTCGCCTACGGCGCCGCCGTCACCGAAGTGGTGCTCGACACGCTCACCGGCGAATACCGGCTCCTGCGCGCCGACATCCTCCACGACGTCGGCCAGAGCCTGAACCCGGCGCTGGATCTGGGCCAGATCGAGGGCGCCTACGTCCAGGGCGTCGGCTGGCTCACCACCGAAGAACTGGTGTGGGACAAGAAGGGCCGGCTCGCGACCCACGCGCCGTCCACCTACAAGATCCCCGCCGCCTCTGACATTCCGCCGGTGTTCAACGTCGATCTCTGGGGCGAGCCCAACGCGGCCGACACGATCTATCGCTCGAAGGCGGTGGGCGAGCCGCCCTTCATGCTTGGCATCTCGGCGCTGATGGCACTGTCCGACGCGGTCGCCGCCTGCGGCAAGCACTACCCCGCCCTCGACGCGCCGGCGACGCCCGAGCGGGTCCACTGGGCGGTCAAGAAGGTTCGTCAGTGACCGGTTGGATAACGGTGAGCGTGGCCGAAACCCGGGGCTCCACCCCGCGCGACGCCGGCACCGCCATGCGCATCTGGCCCGACCGCACCGAGGGTACCATCGGCGGCGGCGCGCTCGAATGGGAGGCGATCCGCCACGCCCGCGCAATGCTCGCGGACGGTCGCACCCACGACCGGCGCGAGATGATCCTCGGCCCCGACATCGGCCAGTGCTGCGGCGGCGCGCTCACCCTCGAGTTCGCGGCCGATCTGCCAGACCCCCGCCCGTCCACCGTCGCCCCGGTCTGGATCTGGGGCGCGGGCCATGTCGGCCGCGCCCTCGTGGGCCAGCTCGCCCCCCTGCCCGACCTCGCGCTCACCTGGATCGACACCGCGCCCGACCGCTTCCCCGATCCGCTCCCGCAAAACCTCGCCCAGCGCATCGCCGCCGATCCCGCCACCCTCGCCGCCGAGGCACCGCCGGACGCGCGCCACTACGTGCTCACCTATTCGCACGCCCACGACCTCGCGATCTGCGACGCCCTGCTCGCCCGGGGATTCGCCGGCCTCGGCCTGATCGGCTCGGCCACCAAATGGGCCCGGTTCCGCTCACGACTTGAGCAGATGGGCCACGCCCCGGATGCAATCGCGCGCATCCGTTGCCCGATCGGAACCCCCGCGCTCGGCAAACACCCGCAAACCATTGCGATAGGCGTTGCCTACGGGTTAATCATGGAGTTGGCGCAATAAGAGGCACATCGCCCGGGCGCGAGACAGGGGGACAGGGAATGACGGACGCGCTCCTGCGGTTGGACGGGCTGACCAAGGCCTATCCCGGCGTCGTCGCCAATTCCGATGTCACCTTCCAGATCAAGCCGGGCGAGGTCCATGCCCTCCTCGGCGAGAACGGCGCCGGCAAGTCGACCCTGGTCAAGACGATCTACGGCCTGGTCAAGCCCGACGCCGGCCAGATGCATTTCGGCGGTGTGCCCTTCGCCCCCGCCAACCCCCATGCCGCCCGCGCCGCCGGCGTCGCCATGGTGTTTCAGCATTTCTCGCTGTTCGAGGCGCTGAGCGTGGCCGAGAACGTCGCCCTCGGCATGGACGACCCGCCCGGCCGACGCCAGCTCTCGGCCTCGATCCGCGAGGTCAGCGCCGCTTACGGCCTGCCGCTCGACCCCGAGCGCCTGGTCGGCGACCTCTCCGCCGGCGAGCGCCAGCGGGTCGAGATCGTGCGCTGCCTGTTGCAGAACCCCAAGCTCCTCATCATGGACGAGCCCACTTCGGTGCTCACCCCGCAGGAAGTGGAAATCCTGTTCCACACCCTGCGCAAGCTCGCCTCCGAAGGCACGTCGATCCTCTACATCTCGCACAAGCTCGAAGAGATCCGCGCGCTCTGCGAAGACGCCACCGTGCTCCGCCTCGGCAAGGTGGTCGGCACCTGCGACCCACGCGAGAAGACCGCGGCCGAACTGGCCGAGATGATGGTCGGCAGCGCCCTCCACGTGCCCGAGCGCACCGGCGGCGAGGCGGGCGAGGTGCTGCTCGAGGTCAGCAGCCTCTCGCTGCCCGCGCCCAACGAGTTCGGCACCGCGCTGCGCGACATCTCGTTTTCCTTGCGCGCGGGCGAGATCCTCGGCATCGGCGGCGTCGCCGGCAACGGCCAGGACGAGCTGCTCGCCGCCCTCTCGGGCGAAAGCCTCGCCGCCCCCGGCACCGTGAAACTCTCGGGCCAGGACGTCTCGCGCGCCCGCCCCGACGCGCGCCGCCGCCTCGGCCTGCTCTCGGCCCCCGAGGAACGCCTCGGCCATTCCGCCGCCCCCGGCATGTCGCTCACCGAAAACGCCCTGCTCACCGGCGAGATCCGCGAAGAGCTCACCGCCAACGGCTTCATCCGCTGGGCCAAGGCCCGCGGCTTCGCCGAGCGGATCATCGAGGCCTTCGATGTCCGCACCCCCGGCACCGAAACCGCCGCCGGCGCGCTCTCGGGCGGCAATTTGCAGAAATTCGTCATCGGCCGCGAGATCCTGCAAAAACCCCGGGTCTTCGTCGTCAACCAGCCCACCTGGGGCGTCGACGCCGCCGCCGCCGCGCAGATCCGTCAGGCCGTGCTCGACCTCGCCTCCGAAGGCGCGGGCGTGATCGTCATCAGCCAGGATCTCGACGAGCTGATGGAAATCTCCGACCATTTCAGCGCGCTGAACGAAGGCCGGCTCGCCCCGATCCGCATCGCCCGCGGCCTCTCGATCGAAGAGATCGGCCTGATGATGGGCGGCGCGCACGACATGCAGGACGTAGCACCGGAGGCGCGGGCATGAAGCTCAAACTCGAACGCCGCGCCGCGCCCTCGGCGCTGGTCTCGGGCGCCACCCCGGTGCTCGCCGTCATCGCCACGATGATCGCCGGCGGGGTGATGTTCTGGGCCCTCGGCGCCAACCCGGCCGAGGCGATCCGGATCATCTTCTGGGATCCGCTGTTCGGCGATTTCGCGTCCTATACCCGCGGTCAATTGCTCATCAAGGCAGGCCCCCTGATCCTCATCGCCATCGGCCTCTCATTGGGCTTCAAGGCCGGCATCTGGAACATCGGCGCCGAGGGGCAATATATCATCGGCGCGGTCGTGGGCGCGGGCGTCGGCCTCGCCTTCTACCCGACCGAGAGCCGGCTGATCTTCCCGCTCATGGTGCTCGCCGGCGCCTTCGGCGGCTGGGCCTGGGCGATGATCCCCGCGCTTCTGAAAACCCGCCTCGGCACCAACGAGATCCTGGTCAGCCTGATGCTGGTCTATGTCGCCCAGAACATCCTCGCCTCGATGTCGACCGGGCTTTTACGCAACCCCGACGGCATGGGCTTCCCAGGGAGCCGCAACATCGCCCGCGATTTCCCCGCCGCCGCCAACCCCGAACTCATCGCCGGCACCGGCATCCACTGGGGCGTGGTCGCGGCGCTGATCGCGGTGATCTTCGCCTATGTGCTGATGACCCGCCACCGCATGGGCTTCCAGATCCGCCTCGCCGGCGAAGCCCCCAAGGCCGCCCGTTTCGGCGGCGTGCGGCCCCGCCGGCTCATCCTCTTCACCCTCGGCATGGGCGGCGCGCTCGCGGGCCTCGCCGGGCTGTTCGAAGTGGCCGGCCCCGCCGGACAGATCTCGATCGACTTCAACTCGGGCTACGGCTTCACCGCGATCATCGTCGCCTTCCTCGGCCGCCTCCACCCGCTTGGCATCCTGCTCGCGGGCCTCCTGATGGCGCTCACCTATATCGGCGGCGAACTCGCCCAGACCATGATCGGCATGCCCGCGGCGGCGATCCAGCTGTTCCAGGGGATGCTCCTGTTCTTCCTGCTCGCGATGGACGTCTTCGCCAACTATCGCATCCGGCTCGGCCGGACGGAGGTGAAGGCATGATGCCCCTTTGCGCGCGCCCGCCCCTGCTTTTTCTTGCCCGAAATGCTTCGGGAGGGTTGGGCGGCACCGTCCCCCATCGGACGAACCTCGGCGGCAGGACCGCGGCTTGTGAAAGGACGGTGCGATGCAGATCATGATCTTCGGCCAGATCGACCTGATCCTTCTGCTCGCCTCGCTGATGGTGGCCTCGACCCCGATCCTGCTCGCGGCCCTCGGCGAGCTCGTGGTCGAGAAAGCGGGCGTGCTGAACCTCGGCGTCGAGGGCATGATGATCACCGGCGCCGTCGTCGGCTTCGCGGTCGGCGTCAACACCCAGAGCCCGGCCGTCGGCTTCCTCGCCGCCGCCCTCGCCGGCGCGCTCCTCAGCCTCCTGTTCGGCCTCATCACCCAGTATCTGAAGTCGAACCAGGTCGCGACCGGCCTCGCGCTCACCCTGTTCGGCCTCGGCCTGTCGTCGCTCCTCGGCAAGCCTTACGAGGGGGTCAAGGCCGCCACCCTCGGCAAGATGCACCTGCCGTTCCTGTCCGATATCCCGGTCCTCGGGCCGATCCTGTTCCGCCACGACCCCATGGTCTATCTCTCGATCCTCGCCGTCGTCGCGGTCTGGGCCTTCCTCACCTACACCCGCCCCGGTCTCATCCTGCGCGCGGTGGGCGAGAACCACGAGGCGGCGCATGCGCTCGGCTACAAGGTGGTCCGCGTCCGCCTCCTGGCGATCCTGTTCGGCGGCGCCATGGCCGGCCTCGGCGGCGCCTATGTGAGCCTCGTGCGCGTCCCGCAATGGACCGAGGGCATGACCGCCGGCGCCGGCTGGATCGCGCTTGCCATCGTCGTCTTCGCCTCCTGGCGGCCGCTCCGGGTGCTGATCGGCGCCTATCTGTTCGGCGGCGTCAGCGTGCTGCAGCTCAATCTGCAGGCGGCGGGCGTGGCGATCCCGGTAGAATACCTCTCGTCGTCGCCCTACCTTGTCACCATCCTCGTGCTGGTCATAATCTCGCTGCGCGGCCAGCACGGCGCCCCCGGTTCGCTCGGCCGGATCTTCCACGCCTCGAGCTGACCAGCGCCGCCCGATATTGCCTTCGCGAACCCTCATGAAACCCAACACGGAGCACACCTCATGAACCTTCTCAAATCCCTCGCCGGCGCCACCGCCCTGGCGCTCGGCCTCGCCGGGGCCGCGGCGGCGCAGGATCCGGTCAAGGCCGGCTTCATCTACGTCGGCCCGGTCGGCGACGGCGGCTGGACCTACGAGCACAACCAGGGCCGCCTCGCCGTCGAGGAGCATTTCGGCGATGCCGTCGAGACCATCTTCCAGGAAAGCGTGCCCGAAGGCGCCGACGCCGAGCGCGCGATCACCCAGATGGTGCTCGCGGGCGCCGACATCATCTTCACCACCTCCTTCGGCTACATGGACCCGACCGTCGCCGTCGCCGAGAAATTCCCCGAGGTGAAGTTCGAGCACGCCACCGGCTACAAGACCGCGCCCAACCTCGGCGTCTATTCCGCCCGCTTCTACGAGGGCCGCGCCGTGCAGGGCACCATCGCCGGCCGGATGACCAAGTCCAACATCATCGGCTACATCGCCTCCTTCCCGATCCCGGAAGTCATCCGCGGTATCAACTCGGCCTATATCCACGCCAAGAAGGTCAACCCCGACGTCCAGTTCAAGATCGTCTGGGCCTACACCTGGTTCGACCCGGCCAAGGAAGCCGACGCCGCCAAGGCGCTCATCGAACAGGGCGCCGACGTGATCCTGCAGCACACCGATTCGACCGCGCCGCAGGCCGCCGCCGCCGAAGCCGGCAACGTCTTCACCTTCGGCCAGGCCTCCGACATGTCGGAATACGCGCCGTCTCCCCGGATCTCGTCGATCATCGACAACTGGGGCCCCTACTACATCGCCCGCGTCCAGGCCGTGATCGACGGCACCTGGGAGAGCGACAACACCTGGGACGGCATCGGCCCGGGCATGGTCAAGATCGGCGAGATCTCCGACGCCGTTCCGGCCGAGGTGAAGGCCGAGGCCGAAGCCCTGCGCGACAAGATCGCCGCCGGCGAGTACCACCCGTTCACCGGCCCGCTCAACAAGCAGGATGGCTCGGTCTGGCTCGCCGAGGGCGAAACCGCCGATGACGGCACGCTTGCCGGTCTCGACTTCTACGTCGAGGGCATCGAGGGCGAGATCCCCAACTGATCCCGGTCTCCGATCGAAAGAAAGGCCCCGCCACCCGCGGGGCCTTTTCTTTTCCGCCCGCCACAACCCGGTGAAAAACCACTTCTTTCCAACCCCTTGTCCACCCTGCCGACGGCAGGATGTCGCACCGCCGTCGGAACCGGCAAGCGCCCGCGTTGAATCTGCAAGTCAAACGAACCACACCCGAGGAGCACATTCGATGAAACGCACGACCCTTCTTTCCGCCGCCCTTCTGGCCGTCGCCCTGCCGCTGTCGGCCCAGGACACGACCACCTTCACCCCCGGCGCGAATTTCCTCACCAACTGGGATTACGACGGCGACGGCACCGTCACCCTCGACGAGGTCAAGGAACGCCGCGGCGATCTCTTCGCGAGCTTCGACGCCGATGAGGACGGCTTCCTGACCGCCGAAGAATTTGCCGTCCACGACCAGATGCGCGACGCGATGCAGGATGCCCGCGATCTGCCCGAAGGCTATGGCAACGGCCAGGGTCGCGGCAACGGCCGTGGCAATGGTCAGGGCTTCGGACAGGGCCAGGCCCAGGGCTGGGGCGGCATGCAGGGCGGCGGCTACGGCCGCGGCAACGGCGGCCAGCAGGGCTACGGCCGCTGGGGCGGCCAGCCGATGGGCCAGCAGGGCTGGGGTCCGCAAGGCATGCAGAACGGCTGGGGCTACGGCCCTCAGGGCGTGCCGCAAGGCCCGCAGTTCGGGCAGGGCTACGGTCCGCAGTTCGGGCAGGGCTACGGCCCGCAGGGCGGCCAGGGCTTCGGTCCGCAATTCGGGCAAGGCTATGGCCCGCAAGGCGGACAGGGCTTTGGTCCGCAAGGCGGACAGGGATTCGGTCCGCAGGGCGGCCAAGGTTTCGGCCCGCAATTCGGGCAGGGCTACGGTCCCCAGGGCAACCAGGGCGGTTTCGGCCCCGGTAACGGCCAGGGCTTCGGCCCGCGCGGCGGCCAGGTCGCCGGCCCGCAGGGCGGTGCCCAGTCGAGCGCGCAGGAGCTTGCCATGCTCGACGCCGATGGCGACGGCAAGGTGAGCACCGACGAATTCGTCTCTGCCGGCGACGCCTGGTTCGCCCGCTTCGACCGCACCGGCGACGGCGTGGTCACGGCGGAAGATTTCGGCCGCTAAGCAAACCCGAGACCACCCCGCCGGGCCCGTCCCGCCCGGCACCGAAGGCCCCGCCCGACAGCGGGGCCTTTTCCCGTTCTCCGCCCCGTGCCACACTCGCCCACATGGACGATTGGCCCACTCTCTCCGACGCGCTCACCGCGATCCTCCGAACGTCACTGCCCGAGGCAACCGAGGCGGTGAAGTGGAACGCGCCGAGCTACGCCATAGAGGGCCAGCATCTGGTGACCCTGATGCGGCCCAAGAACGGCGGCGCGAGGGTGGTGTTGCACCGTGACGCGAAGGCGGTCGACACCAAGACCGGCACCCGGCTCCTCGCCATCGCCGATCCCCGCCTCATCTGGGCGACCGACCAGCGTGCCCAGATCGCCTTCGCCACGGCAGCCGAGGTCGAGGCCAGCGCCGACTGGCTCGCGGCCCTGGTGCGCGACTGGGTCCGCGCCGTCCGCGGCTGATCCGCGCCCGGCCGGGCGCATCTGCGGCCGAATCGCGTCGCCCGACCTGATGCCGATGTCCCACACCTCGCGCCGCCCGCCACCCGCGCCGGGCCGAATTCGGTTTCAACCCGGCCGCCCTCGTGCGACGATGCCCTCCGGCGCGCGCCGCCGCCCGACGTTCCGTCCCCTTCCGGCCCCGGAGAGCGCCATGACCCCCTTCCGCCTCAGCATCCTCGCCGCCGCACTGAGCCTCGCCGCCAGCGCCGGCCAAGCCGACAACATCTGGCGCACGACCGTCATTCCCACCGGCCCGGCCACCTATGCCGCCGGCATGACGAGTCGGCCCGTTCCGGTCCGGATCCCGCCGCAACAGAGCCTGCCGCAACCGGTCGCGCTCGCCATGGCGCCCGATTTCAACGGCTGGCGCGGCGGCGCCGGCCCCGGCGCGTCCGGCGGGGGCATTCCGTTCCTCTGCGGTGCCGGCAGCTTCAGCTTCGGCGGCAACGGCTTCGGCTTCAACTTCGGTTTCTGACGCCCCCGCCTTGCGGCCGGAAGCGCCCGGGGGCAGAAACGGCGGCATGGACGATTTCCTCATCATCGGCGGCGGCATCGCCGGCACCTCGGCCGGCGCCCGGCTCGCGCAATTTTGCACCGTCACCCTGCTCGAGGCCGAAACCGCGCTCGGATACCACGCCTCGGGCCGCTCCGCCGCGCTCTACGAGCCCAATTACGGCCCCGCCGCGATCCGCGCCCTGTCGCACGCCTCGGCCGACGAATTCCACGCCTCCGGCCTCCTCACCCCGCGCGGCATGCTGTTCGTGGGCAAGGCCGGCGACGAAGACACCCTCGCCCGCCATATCGCCGAATTCGAGCTCGAACCGTTGTCGCCCGCCGAGGCCACCCGCCTCCTGCCGGTGCTCGATCCCGACCGAGTCACTTGCGCCGGCCACCACGAGGCCGCCTGGGACGTCGACACCGATCTGATGATCCAGCGTTACGCCCGCGCGCTGCGCCAGAACGGCCAGATCGTCACCGGCGCCCGGGTCGACGCCATCCGCCGCACCGCCACGGGCTGGGAGGTCACCGCGAAAGGCGCCACCTACGCGGCCCGCGTACTGGTAAACGCCGCCGGCGCCTGGGCCGACGAGATCGCGAAAGCTGCCGGCATCGCCCCCCTCGGCCTCATCCCCAAGCGCCGCTCGATGGCCCGCGTCGCCGCGCCTGAGGGCCACGACCCCAGGAGCTGGCCGATGACCCTCGGCGCGGGCGAGGCCTGGTACATGAAGCCCGATGCCGGCGCGCTGCTGATCTCCCCCGCCGACGCCACACCCTGCGACCCGCACGACGCCTGGGCCGACGACATGACGCTGGCCGAAGGCATCGCCGGCTGGGAAGAGCATGTGACCACGCCGGTCGCCCGGATGCTGGCCAACTGGGCCGGGCTCAGAACCTTCGCGTCCGACGGCGAGCCGGTGATCGGCCCCGCGCCCGCCGACCCGGCCTTCCTGTGGTGCGCGGGCCAGGGCGGCTACGGCTTCCAGTCGGCCCCGGCGGCCAGCCGCCTCCTCGCCGACCTCGCCGCCGGTCGCGCGCCGGAACTCGACCCCGCCGTGATCGCCGCCGTGAGCCCCGCCCGCTTCGCCTGACCCCGAAATCGCCGGCCTCACCCACGCCGGGCCGACAGCATAGCCTTCGCCACCTCCGGCACCACCAGCAGCGGCAATGCGAACAGCCCGATCATCTGCCAATGTTCCACGCCCAAAGGCGCGGTCCGGATCAGCGCCTGCATCGGCGGCCAGTAGACGGCCGCAAGCTGCGCCCCGACCATCGCCAGCAGCGCGGCGATCAGCAGCGGGTTCGAGAACCAGCCGATCCGGAAATTCGGGTGATGGAACGACCGGAACGCAAAGACCGAGACCTTCTCGAACGCCACCATCGCGGTGAAGGCGGCGGTGCGCGCCAGCACCTCGTCGCCCAAAGCGAGGAAATGGTAGAAGATCCACAGGCTGGCGCCCCCCGTGTAACTCCCGAACAGGAGGATCATCCCGAGCCCCGCCCGCCCGATCACGCTCTCGTCCTTGGCCCGGGGCGGCCGGTCCATCGTCCCCGGCGTCGCCTTCTCGAGCCCCAGCGCCACCGCCGTCACCCCGTCGGTGATCAGGTTCATCCACAGGATCTGGGTGGCGAGAAAGATCAGCGGCCCGCCGATCAGGATGTTGGCCACCAGCGCCACCACCTCGCCTGCGTTCGACGACAGCAGGTAGCGGACGAACTTGCGCACGTTCTCGAACTGCCGCCGCCCCTCGCGGATCGCCCGCACGATGGTGGCGAAATTGTCGTCGAGCAGCACGAGGTCGGAGGCATCGCGGGCCACGTCGGTGCCGCGCTGGCCCATCGCCACCCCGATGTCGGATTGCTTCAGCGCCGGCGCGTCGTTCACCCCGTCGCCGGTCATCGCCACGATCTGGCCCTTGGCCTGCAGCGCCTTCACCAGCCGCATCTTGTGCGCCGGCGCGGTGCGCGCGAACAGGACGTCACGCTCCAGCGCCGCGTCGAGCTCGGCGTCGGTGAGCGTCTCGACATCGGTCCCGGTCAGCACCTGCGCCACCTCGAGCCCGACCATCCCCGCCACCGCCCGCGCCGTCGCCGCCCCGTCGCCGGTGATCATGATCACCCGGATGCCGGCAGCCTTCGCCGCCGCGATCGCCTCGGCCACCTCTTCGCGCGGCGGGTCCATCAACCCGACCGCGCCGAGCCAGGTCAGATCCTCCTCGTCGGCCGGCGGCACCGGCGCGCCCTGGTGGCGCCGAGCCACCGCGATCACCCGCGCACCCTCGCCCGCGAGCCGCTCCCAGGCCGCGGCGAAGCGCAACCGGTCCTCGCGGCCCATCGCGCGGTCTTCACCACCGGCGCGGTAATGGCTGCAGCGCTCCAGCACCCGCTCCGGCGCACCTTTCACATGCAGCACCCAGTCGCCCGCCCCCGCCGAAAGCACGCTCATCCGCTTGCGCTCCGACGAGAACGGCAGCTCCGCCACCGGATCGGCCCCGGGCAGCGGGCACCAACCCTTGTAGGCGAGCGTCACCAGCGCGCCCTCGGTCGGCGTGCCCACCATCCGCCAGGCGTCACCATCGCGTTCCAGATGCGCCCGGTTGCAGGCGAGCACCGTTTCCAGCAGCGCGCCGAGATCGGCATCGTCGGCCGCCCGCACCGCGACGCCATCGTCGCGTTCGATATGCCCGGCCGGGTCGTAGCCGCCGCCAGTCACCCGGTATTCCCCGTCCGGCGTCACCACCCGGGTCGCGGTCATCTTGTCCTCGGTGAGCGTGCCGGTCTTGTCGGTGCAGATCACGCTCGCGGCCCCCAGCGTCTCCACCGCCTGCAGCCGCCTCGCGAGCGCCTGCTTGCGCACCATCGCCGCCGCGCCCAACGCCAGCGTGATCGTCACCACCGCCGGCAGCCCCTCGGGCACGATGGCGACAGCCAGCGACAGCGCCATGAGAAACATCTCGTGCCAGTCATGCCCGGTGTAGAGCCCCGCCGCCGCCACCAGCGCGGCGAGCGTCACCGCCGCCAGCGCCATCTGCCGCGCGAGCCCCGCGAGCGCCACCTGCAGATGGGTGGTCTTCTCGCCCACCGAGGTCGTGAGCTCGGCGATCTCGCCAAACGCCGTGGCCCGCCCGGTGGCCAGCACCTCGCCCTCGGCATGGCCGCCGACCACCGCGGTGCCCATGAAGAGCTTCGCCTCCGGGTCTTTCGCCGATTTCGAGACCGGCAGGCTCTCGCCCGTGAGCGCGCTTTCCTCGACGCTGAGCTCGACCGACCGCCTGAGCGCAAGATCGGCGGGCACCTTGTCGCCGGCCGAGAGCAGCACCACGTCGCCCGGCACGATCTCGCGGGTGTCGACCAGCCGTTCCGCCCCGTCGCGCCGCACCCGCGCCTTCTGCGCGAGCATCGAGCGCAGCGCCTCGATGGCCGTTTCCGCCTGCCATTCCTGCACGAAGCCGAGCGCGCCGTTAAGCAGGACCACGAGACCGATGGCCACGGCGTCGATCACCTCGCCCAGCGCCGCCGCGATGCCGGCGGCGACGATCAGGATCACCACCAGAAGCCCGGTGAACTGGCGCACGAGAATGGCGGGCCATTGCACACCCGGGGCCTCGCCCAGCGTGTTCGGCCCGACCCGCGCGAGCCTGTCGCGCGCTTCCTGGCTGGTGAGCCCCGTCAAGCGTTGGTTTGCCATGTCCGCCTCGATCGCTCCGCCCCAAGTCTATCACCTGCGCGCCTGGACGAAACCGCAACCGGCACGGCGCGACACCGACGACACGAATTCGCGAAAACCGATGTGACCCGGCGAAAAAGTTGACCCACGTCAAAGAAACGTCAACTTAATGGCGCCTAATGCCCCCGGGGAGAGGAAACCGAAGTCAGCCCGGGGGCGGACGCATCTGCGCACGCGCCCACCGGGCCGAAGGAGTCTCGAAGACCATGGAAGCCAACCCCCTCGCAAAAATGATGAATCCGCGCTCGGTCGCCGTCTACGGCGCTTCCGAGAACGGCACGAGCGTCGGCAGCCGGGTGTTTTCGAACCTCCGCGCCGACGGCTTCGAAGGCAAGATTTTCCCGATCAACCCCAAGCACAAAAAGGTCGGCGGGTTGCCCTGCTACCCGAGCGTGCTCGACATCGGCGAAGACGTCGATCTCGCGGTCATCGCCACGCCGGCGCGCACCGTGCCCGGCATCATCCGCGATTGCGGCGAGGCCGGGATCAAGAACGCGATCATTCTCTCGGCCGGCTTCGGCGAGGGCGGCGGCGACGGCAAGCAATACGAAAAAGAGCTGATCGCGGCCGCGAACCGCGCGGGCGTGCGCTTCATGGGCCCCAATTGCGTGGGCCTCGTGCGCCCCTGGCATCACCTGAACGCCACCTTCCTGCGCGCGGGCACCCCCAAGGGCCGGCTCGCGCTGATCTCGCAATCGGGCGCGCTCAATTCGGCCATCTCCGATTGGGCCGGCCCGCACCACCTCGGCTTCTCGGCGCTGGTGAGCTTGGGCAACGCGACCAATATCGACTTCGGCGACATCATGCAGTTTCTCGCCACCGATCCGCATACCGACGCGATCCTGCTCTATGTCGAGGGCGTCAAACATGCCCCCTCGTTTCTCTCGGCGATGCGCGCGACCACACGGCTGAAGCCGGTGATCGTGCTGAAGTCCGGCCGCCACGCCTCGAGTTCCAAGGCCGCCTCGACCCATACCGGCGCGCTGATGGGCGCTGACCACGTCTTCGACGCGGCGCTTGAACGCACCGGCGCGGTGCGCGCGCTGTCCTTCGGTCAGCTCTTCGCCGCCGCCGAGATCCTGAGCTCCAACAAGCGCTCGAACGGCAACCGCCTCGCCATCGTCACCAACGGCGGCGGCGCTGGCGTGCTGGCCGCCGACCGCGCCGGCGACACCCGCGTCGATCTCGCCAACCTCACGCCCAAGACCATCGAAACGCTCGACAAGGTGCTGCCGAAGTTCTGGAGCCACGGCAACCCGGTCGACGTGCTGGGCGATGCCGGCGCCGCCGAATACGGCGCCGCGGTAAAGGCGGTCTACGACGACCCGAACGTCGACGGCATGCTGGTCCTGCTCACGCCGCAGGCGATGACCGATGCCGACGCCATCGCCAAGGCGGTGGTCGAGGCTCTGCCGAAGCGCCGGACCAAGCCGGTGCTGGCTAGCTTCATGGGCGAAACCTCGGTGAGCGGCGCGCGCGAATATCTCTCGGCCAACGGCATCGCCGATTTCGCCACCCCCGAACCGGCGGTCTCGGCCTTCTCCTATCTCGCGCTCCACCACCGCAACCGCAGGCTGGCCCTCGAAACCCCCTCGCCGCTGTCGGAAACCCACCATCCCGACCTCGAAGGCGCGCGGATGATCGTCGACGCGGTGCTGGCGGACGACCGCGACATGCTGTCCGACATCGAATCGAAGGCCCTGATGCGGGCCTTCCACATCCCGGTCAACATGACCATCGAGGCCTCCAGCGAGGCCGCCGCCCTCGTCGCGGCCGAGACCGTGGGCTTCCCGGTGGCGATGAAGATCAACTCGCCCGACATCAGCCACAAGTCCGACGTCGGCGGCGTGCGGGTCAACATCACCGACGCGGCCGAGGTGATGGTCGCCTTCCGCTCGATCGTCAACGCCGCCCAGAAGGCCCGCCCCAACGCCCGCATCAAGGGCGTCACCGTCGAGAGCATGGCCCGCCTCACCGGCGCGCGCGAACTGGTGATCGGCGCGAGCCGCGACAAGGTCTTCGGCCCGGTCGTGCTGTTCGGCGCCGGCGGAACGATGGTCGAGGTGCTGCAGGATTCGGCCGTCGCGCTCCCGCCGCTCAACTCCGTACTCGCCGACCGTCTGGTCAACCGCACCAAGGTCTCGAAGCTGCTCGAAGCCTTCCGCGACCGCGACGCCGTCGACCGCGACGCGGTGATCGACGTGCTGATGCGGGTCTCCGACATGGTCTGCGAACTGCCGCAGGTGATCGAGCTCGACATCAACCCGCTGTTCGCCGGACCCGAGGGCGTGCTCGCCGTCGACGCCCGCGTCAAGGTGGCCCGTCCGCCCGCGAAGGACGGCCGCTACGATCACGTCTCGATCCACCCCTACCCGCGCCACCTCGTGGTCGAGGATCACCTCGCCGACGGCACCCCGCTGATCATCCGCCCGATCCGGCCCGAGGACGCCGAGAGCGAGCAGAACTTCGTGCGCGAGCTGTCGGACGAGGCCAAGATGTTCCGCTTCATGGGGGCGATGAACGAGCTCAGCCCCGAGATGCTGGTGCAGTTCACCCAGATCGACTACCGCCGCGAGATGGCGCTGGTCGCCATGGCGGTGCGCGACGGGGTCGAAAAACAGGTCGGCGTCGCCCGCTACGTCATCAACCCCGATGGCAAGAGCTGCGAATTCGCCGTCGTGGTCGGCGACCAGATCACGCATCAGGGCATCGCCACAAGGCTGATGAAAGCGCTGTTCCGCGCCGCGCGCGACCACGGCCTTCAGGTGATCGAGGGCACGGTGCTCAAGAACAACGCGCCGATGCTGCACCTGATGGACGATCTCGGCTTCACCACGCGGATGGACCCCGACGACCTCGAACTCGTCCTCGTCGAACGCAATCTCTGACGGAAGGCTCCCATGCTCGGCTTCATCTCGCATTACGAGTGCCACGACCACATCACCGGCGATCTGCATCCCGACGCCCCGGTCCGGCTCGAGGCGATCACCAACCAGCTCATCTCCAGCGGCATGGACTACGTGCTGCGCCACTACGATGCCCCCATCGTCGCCCGCGCCGATCTGAACCGCGTCCACGATCCCGCCTATGTCGACCGGGTCTATGCGATGGCGCCCGCGAAGGGCGCGGCGCCCGTCGAGATCGACGGCGATACGGTGATGAGCCCGGGCACGCTGCGCGCCGCCGAACGTGCCGCCGGCGCCGGCGTCCAGGCCGTCGATCTGGTGATGTCGGGCGAGGCCAATCCGGTGTTCTGCGCCATCCGCCCGCCCGGGCACCACGCGGTCCGCGCCCAGGCCATGGGGTTCTGCCTGTTCAACAACATCGCCGTCGCCGCCGCCCACGCCCTCGAGGTCCACGGGCTCGAGCGCGTCGCGGTGGTCGATTTCGACGTGCACCACGGCAACGGCACCGAAGACATCTTCAGGGGCGAAAAGCGGGTGCTGTTCTGCTCGTCCTTCCAGCACCCGTTCTACCCCTTCACCGGCCACGAGAAGGAAACCGACAATCTGGTCGACGTGCCGCTGCCCGCCGGCACCGACGGTCCGGCTTTCCGCAAGGCCATCGCCGAGCACTGGCTGCCGCATCTCGACGCCTTCCAGCCGCAGATGATCCTGATCTCCGCCGGGTTCGACGCCCACATGGCCGATGATATGTCGTCGCTGATGCTGTCGGACGAGGATTATTACTGGCTCACGGCCGAGCTGGTGAAGATCGCCAAGGCCCATGCCGGCGGCCGCATCGTCTCGATGCTCGAAGGCGGCTACGAGCCCCACGCCCTCGCCCGTTCGGTCATCAAGCATCTCGACGCCCTGCTCGGGTAACCTCCCCGCGCGACCTTATGCAAAAAAATGCACACCGCCCTCTGGGCGGTGCCAAAACTGTTGCGTCAACCTGACGCATGTGCACTATATAGCATAAACGACTCGCGCACGGATCTAGGGAGGAACCATGTCGGCCGAAGAGTTCTCGATGCTGCTCTCCGGGGTGGCCGCACAGCTGGAAGGCATGCCGCTCGACGACAGCATGGCCGCCTTCCTCAACGCCGAATATCCGCAGGATGGCGCCGATTTCACCCGCCTCGCCGAGCTCTGCGCCGAAGGTGAGAAGGACGGCTGGCTGATGAGCCGCGAGCACGGCGGCATCAAGTTCGGCCGCGCCATCAAGCCCGGCAGCGCCACCGGACAGTTCTCGGTCGATGTCGTGCGGATGAAGGATGTGAAGGGCCCGCATCACATCCACCCGAATGGCGAGATCGGCGCGGTGATACCGATCGAGGGCGCCCCGCATTTCGACGCTTTCGCGCCGGGATGCTATGTCTACCCCGCGGGCTCCGATCACCACCCCACCGTCACCGGCGGCGATGCCTATGTGATCTACCTGCTGCCGGAGGGCGCGATCGAATTCACCGGCAAGTAGCCGACAGAAACATACGGCACCGTATACAATAACACGCGGGCCGGTCAGGGAGGACAACATGGAAAACGAAAACGCGGCGATCTGGTTCGTCGACCGGCACCTCGAAGAGGGCCGCGGCGCCAAGCAGGCCTTTCGCGAGGCCGACGGTGCCAAGCGCACGCTGACCTACGGCCAGCTCTCCGAGGAAACCGCCCGCTTCGCCGGCGCGCTTGCCCGCCACGGCGTGCGCCGCGAAGAGCGCGTCGCGATGATCGTGCGCGACCAGATCGAGTTTCCGGTGGTGTTCTGGGGCGCGCTGAAGGCCGGCGCCATCCCGGTGCCGCTCAACACCCTCCTCGCCGCCCAGGTCTACGAGGCGATCCTGAACGACAGCCGCGCCTCGATCCTCGTCGTCTCCGAACCGTTGTGGGAGACGGTCAAGCCCGCGATCGAGAACAACCGCTACCTGCGCGCCGTGCTGGTGATCGGCGACGCCCCCGAGGGCACCGAAAGCTACGGCGCCTTCGTCAAAGATGCCGAGGCCCTGCCGCCGGCCGAGGCGCATGGCGACGAGCTCGCCTTCTGGCTCTATTCCTCGGGCTCCACCGGCACCCCCAAGGGCGTGCGCCACGTCCATTCCTCGCTCAAGGCCACCGCCGATACCTTCGGCCGCCAGGTGCTCGGCATCCGCGAGGACGATGTGGTCTATTCGGTCGCCAAGATGTTCTTCGCCTACGGCCTCGGCAACGCGATGAGCTTCCCGATGAGCGTCGGCGCCACAACGCTCCTGTTCTCGGGCCGCCCCACCCCCGACGCCGTCTTCGCCATCATGGCCGACGAAAAACCCAGCGTTTTCTGCGGCGTGCCCACGCTCTACGCCGCCCTGGTCGCCGAGCAGGAAAAGGCCGGCACCGCCCCCGATCACACCATCCGCATCTGCACCTCGGCGGGCGAAGCCCTGCCCCGCGAGATCGGCGAGCGCTGGCAGAAACTCTGGCAGGCCGAGATCGTCGACGGCGTCGGCTCGACCGAGATGCTGCACATCTTCCTGTCGAACCGTCCCGGTGATATCGTCTACGGCACCTCTGGCCTCCCGGTCCCAGGCTACGAGGTCCGGCTGGTCGACGAGCATGACGAGGACGTGGCCGAAGGCGAAGTGGGCGAGCTTCTGGTCCGTGGCCCGTCGTCGGCCGAGGGCTACTGGAACCGGCGCTATAAGAGCCGCGACACCTTCCAGGGCCACTGGACCCGGACCGGCGACAAATACGAGCGCACCCCCGAGGGCCGCTACGTCTACTGCGGCCGCACCGACGACATGTTCAAGGTCTCCGGCATCTGGGTCAGCCCCTTCGAGGTTGAACAGGCGCTGATCGAGCACCCCGCCGTGCTCGAGGCCGCCGTCGTCGCCCGCGCCGACGAGAAGGATCTGGTCAAGCCCGCCGCCTATATCGTGCTGAAGGAGGGCCTGCCCGCCCCGACCACCGAAGAGCTCAAGGAGCTGGTGAAGCAGAAGATCGGCATGTGGAAATACCCCCGCTGGATCGAGGTGGTCGAGGATCTGCCCAAGACCGCGACCGGCAAGATCCAGCGTTTCAAGCTGCGCGAGACCAAGTGATGGCTGCCTGGGGGAACGGCACGATCGAAGCCGCCGGTAAGTCGCTCGAATACGCCTGCTGGGGCCCCGCCCCGGCAGACGCGCCCACCCTCGTGCTGCTCCACGAGGGCCTCGGCTGCGTCGCGCTCTGGCGCGACCTGCCCGCGCGTCTCGCCGAAATCACCGGCTTCGGCGTGCTCGCCTTTTCCCGCGCCGGCTACGGCCAGTCCGACCCCGCTGATTTGCCCCGCCCGCAGGGCTACATGACGGCCGAAGCGGTCGAGGTCCTGCCCCGGGTTCTCGACGCGTTCAACATTGAACGATGCGTCCTCCTCGGCCATTCCGACGGCGCCACCATCGCCGCCGAATACGCCGGCCGCGTGTCCGACGCCCGGGTCCGCGCCCTCATCCTCATCGCCCCGCATTTCTTCACAGAAGAGATGGGGCTCGCCGAGATCGCCGAAGCCCGCAAGGCCTATGTCACCACCGAGCTGCGCGGCAAGATGGCCAAGTACCACCGCGACCCCGACAACGCCTTCTTCGGCTGGAACGATGCCTGGCTCAACGAGCTCGCCGGCAAATGGAACGTGGCCGAGGTGATCGACTACTGGCGCATCCCCTGCCTCGCGATCCAGGGCGCCGACGACCAGTACGGCACGCTGGCCCAGATCCGCGAGATCGAAACCCGCAGCTACGCCCCGGTCGAGACCGCGATCATCCCGGGCGCCCACCACGCGCCGCATCTCGAGAAGCCCGAGGAGACCCACGCCGCCATCGCCGAATTCTGCGCCCGGCTCGAGCGCATCGAGGCGGCGGAGCCGGTGCGATGATCCCGCACCTGCCCGGCCTCACCCCGCGCCCCCGCGCCGAGATCGCCCCCGGGCTCGAAGAGGGCCTCGCCCTCTACCGCGCCGGCTATTTCTGGGAGGCCCACGAGGCCTGGGAGCCGCTCTGGCTCGCCGCCCCGCCGAATTCGCGCGAACGCGCGCTGCTGCAGGGGCTGATCCAGCTCGCCAACGGCTGGCTCAAGCTCCGGATGGACCGCGCGCCCGCCGCCGAGCGCATCGCCGCCATCGCCGCCGAACACCTCGCCCGCGCCGGCGCCACCCCCTGCCTCGGCCTCGCCCCCGGCTGGGCGGCGGCCGAGCTCGCCCGCCTGCGCCAGGCGATTCTCGCCGCCCGCCATGACGCCCGAGATATGCATGATAGTGCACAAGTCACCACAGCCCGGTTTCCTGGGAAACCAGCAACATACTGAAAACACACGTTAAGTTAATAGCATTATAGTGCACATCACCACTTGATCGACACAAAATGTCGCACTATACTGCCACTACGAACAGGGAGAAACGCGCCGTGACCAAGATCATCGATTTCCAGACCGACCCCGCGAAATACCGCCACTGGAAGGTGGCCTACGACGGCCCCGTCGCCACCGTGACCATGGACGTCGACGAGAACGGGGGCCTGTTCGAGGGCTACCAGCTCAAGCTCAATTCCTACGATCTCGGCGTCGATATCGAGCTCTACGACGTCACCCAGCGGATGCGCTTCGAGCACCCCGAGGTGAAGGTGGTCATCATGCGCTCGGGCAAGGACAAGGTGTTCTGCGCCGGCGCCAACATCCGCATGCTCGGCGGCGCCGCCCACGCGCACAAGGTCAACTTCTGCAANNNNAAGTTCACCAACGAGACCCGCAACACCTTCGAGGCCGCCGAGGCCGACAGCGGCCAGAAATGGATCGCCGCGGTCAAGGGCGCCTGCGCCGGCGGCGGCTACGAGCTTGCCATCGCCTGCAACCACATCATGCTGACCGACGACAGCTCGTCCTCGGTGGCGCTCCCCGAAGTGCCGCTGCTCGCCGTGCTGCCCGGCACCGGCGGCATCACCCGGGTGACCGACAAGCGCAAGGTCCGCCGCGACCGCGCCGACATCTTCTGCACCATCGAGGAAGGCATCCGCGGCAAGCGCGCCGAAGAATGGCGCCTGGTTGACGAAGTGATCCCGAACTCGAAGTTCGACGCCACCGTCGCCGAACGTGCCGCCGAATTCGCCGCCGCCTCGACGAAGCCCGACGTTTCCAAAGGCATCGCGCTGACCCCGCTCAAGCGCAAGATCGACGCCGACGCGCTGCATTACGAGCTGGTCGAAGTCGAGATCGACCGTACTGGCCACAAGGCCACCATCAGCCTCTCGGGCCCCGGCGCCGACGCCCCTGCTTCGATGGACGATGTCGTCGCCCAGGGCGATCAGTTCTACCTGCTCAAGCTCGCCCGCGAGCTCGACGACGCGATCCTGCACCTGCGCCTCAACGAGCGCGAGGAAGGCCTCATCGTGTTCCGCTCGCAGGGCGATCCGGCCCAGGTGAAGGCGCATGAAGACCTGCTGCTCGCCAATGCCGACCACTGGCTCGCCAACGAGATCCTGAAATACTGGAAGCGCGTGCTGAAGCGCATCGACATGACCTCGCGCTCGCTGGTCGCGCTGGTCGAACACGGCTCCTGCTTCGCGGGCGTTCTGGCCGAGATCCTCTTCGCGGTCGACCGCTCCTACATGATGCAGGACGAGTTCGACGGCGATAACCGGCCCACCGCCGCGATCACCCTCTCGGCCTCGAACTTCGGCACCTATCCGATGGCCAACGATCTCTCCCGCCTCGATACCCGCTTCCTCGGCGAGCCCGAGACGGTCGAGGCCGCGAAGGGCAGGGTCGGCGAGGCGCTCGAAGCCGAAGATGCCGACGCCCTCGGCCTCGTCACCTACATCCTCGACGATATCGACTGGGAAGACGAGATCCGCATCTTCATGGAAGAGCGCGCCTCGTTCTCGCCCGACGCGATGACCGGGATGGAAGCCAACATCCGCTTCGCCGGCCCCGAGACGATGGAAACCCGCATCTTCGGCCGGCTCACCGCCTGGCAGAACTGGATCTTCAACCGCCCCAACGCCACCGGCCCCGACGGCGCGCTGCAGCGCTACGGCACCGGCATCCGCGGCGATTACAAGATGGAACGCGTCTGACGCGTTCCGACCGCACCGTCACACCTTAGGCCGGGGCCGCGCCCCGGTCCCTCAAACCCAGGGAGGAACGACCCCATGCAAGACCTGATGAACGTCTCCTACGACACCCTCATCCCCAACAACGTCGGGCTCTCGTCCGACAAGACGGTGCTGAAGGCGCTGGAGAAATGGCACCCGGGCTATATCAACTGGTGGAACGACCTGATCCCCGACCGCTTCCAGCAGTCGCAGGTCTACCTGCGCACCGCCGTCTCGGTCGACCCGAAGGGCTGGGCCAAGTTCGACTACGTCAAGATGCCCGAATACCGCTGGGGCGTTCTGCTCGCGCCGCAGGTCGAGGGCCGCACCATTCCCTGCGGTGAGCACGCCGGCGAACCCGCCTGGCAGGAAGTTCCCGGCGAATACCGCAACCTGATGAAGCGCCTGATCGTCATCCAGGGCGATACCGAGCCGGCCTCGGTCGAACAGCAGCGCTTCCTCGCCCTCACCGCGCCCTCGCTCTACGACAT
>JAGRMO010000025.1:0-5203 GCA_020441205.1 Maritimibacter sp. | reverse complement strand
ATGGTCTACCTGCTCCACAAGTATTTCGGCCGCGACGGCCGGGAAGAAGCCGATGATCTGCTGCGCCGCCAGTCGGGCAGTGAAGAGGCGCCGCGGATGCTTGGTGCATTTAACGAGGAAACGCCCGACTGGCTCTCCTTCTTCATGTTCACCTACTTCACCGACCGCGACGGCAAGATGCAGCTCGAAAGCCTCGCCCAGTCGGGCTTCGACCCGCTGTCGCGCACCTGCCGCTTCATGCTCACCGAAGAGGCCCACCACATGTTCGTGGGCGAGACCGGCGTGGGCCGCACCATCGAGCGCACCTGCCAGGTGATGCGCGAGAACGGCATCGACGATCCCTATGACACCGACCGCATCCGCTCGTTCGGCGTCATCGACCTGCCGCTGATCCAGAAGAAGCTCAACCTGCACTACACGCTGAGCCTCGATCTGTTCGGCCAGGAAGTCTCGACCAACGCCGCCAACGCCTTCACCGCCGGCATCAAGGGCCGCTACCACGAGCATCGTCTCGAAGACGACCACAAGCTGACCAACGACAGCTACACCGTCTGGGATCTCGAAGACGGCAAGGTGGTGCGCAAGGAAGTCCCGGCGCTGACCGCGATCAACATGCGGCTGCGTGACGACTACACCCGCGACGCCGAAGGTGGCGTCGGCCGCTGGAACAAGATCATCGAGAAGGCCGGCATCAATTTCGAGCTCAAGCTGCCGCACGAGAGCTTCCATCGCCAGATCGGCGTGTTCTCGGGCCATCTGTTCAACCCCGATGGCAAGCTCGTCTCGGGCGCCGACTACGACGCCGGCCAGAAGGATTGGCTGCCGACCCATGCCGACGGCGACTACATCCAGTCGCTGATGAAGCCGGTCACCGAACCTGGCCAATACGCCGGCTGGATCGCCGCGCCGAAGGTCGGCATCGACAACAAGCCGGGCGACTTCGAATACGTCAAACTGCACATGGCGTAATCGCAAACGCTCTGACGGCCAGGCGCTTTGTAGCGGCTGGCCCGAACTGCCGGAAGCATGATGAACAAACCCGTCAAACAGCACCTGATCGACCCCGAGATCTGCATCCGCTGCTACACCTGCGAGATGACCTGCCCGGTCGAGGCGATCGTGCATGACGACAAAAACGTCGTGATCGACGTCGACAAATGCGAATTCTGCATGGATTGCATCCCGGTCTGCCCGACCGGCTCGATCGACGAATGGCGCGTCGTCACCACCCCCTATTCGCTCGACGACCAGTTCGCCTTCACCGAGCTGCCCGCCCAGGAAGAGCTTGCCGACGGCGGCGAGGCCGACACCGGGCTCGAAGCTCTCGACGAGGCCATGGCCGCGCTTCTGGCCGAAGCCCACAAGGGCGCCGGCGGCAAGGCCAAGGCGCCCGCCACCGCCTCGAAGCCCACGGTCAACCTCTACACCATCTCCAAGCCCGCCACCGCCACCGTCACCGGCAACTTCCGCCTCACCGCCGACAGTTCCGACGCCGACGTCCGCCAGATCTTCCTCGATTTCGGCGGCCAGCCGATGCCGGTGCTCGAAGGCCAGTCGATCGGCATCCTGCCGCCCGGGACAGACGCGAACGGCAAGCCGCACCTGCCCCGGCTCTATTCGATTTCCAGCCCCCGCGACGGCGAGCGCCAGAACTACAACAACCTCTCGCTCACCGTGAAGCGCGAGCCCCAAGGCATCTGCTCGAATTACGTCACCGATCTCAAGCCCGGCGCCAAGGTGAGCGTCACCGGCCCGTTCGGCGCCACCTTCCTGTTGCCGAACGATCCCGAGGCCGAGCTTTTGATGATCTGCACTGGCACCGGCTCCGCCCCGTTCCGCGGCTTCACCATGCGCCGCCAGCGCGAGACCCCGGGCCTCAAGGGCAAGCTCAACCTCGTCTTCGGCGCCCGCCGCCCGGCCGAGCTGCCCTATTTCGGCCCGCTCGCGAAAGTGCCCGACAGCTTCCTCCACAAGGTCTTCGCCTTCTCGCGCCTCGAGGACGAGCCCAAGCACTACGTCCAGGACAAGCTCCGCGAGGAAGCCCCCCGCGTGACCGCCCTGCTCACCAACCCAAAGGCTCATGTCTACATCTGCGGGCTGAAGCAGATGGAACAGGGCGTCGAGGAGGCCTTCTCCGACATCGCGCGGTCGGCCGGCCTCGACTGGAAAGACATCCGCGACACGATGCGCGGCGAAGGCCGCTACCACGTCGAAACCTACTGACCGCGAGCACCGTCCCCGCAGACGGTTCCCGGGCGCGTCATGGCGCCCGTTCCCGCCCAACCGGAGCCGCCATGCCCCAGCCCTTCACCCATGAGATCCGCGTCGGCTGGGGCGATTGCGACCCCGCCCGTATCGCCTACACCGCCAATATCCCCGCCTGGGCGCTCAAGGCCATCGAGGCCTGGTGGGAACACATCCTCGGCGGCCCCGGCTGGTTCCATGTCGAGTTCGATCTCGGCTGGGGCACCCCCTTCGTCCACATGGATCTCGACTTTCGCAGCCCGATCACGCCCCGCCACCGGTTGATCTGCACCGTCGCCCCCAGCCGCCTCGGCCAAAGCTCGATCGGCTTCCGGGTCACCGGCCATCAGGCCGACACCCTCTGTTTCGAGGGCAATTTCACCTGCGTCTTCATCGAGGCCGGCAGCCTCGCCAAGCGCGACGTGCCGCCCGTGGTGCGCACCCTCGTCGAACCGATGCTTTCGGGAGCGGATTGATGCACTATTGTGCCCCTTCCCCGTTGAGCAAACCGCCAACTCCCCGTAGACTCGCTGCACTATCCAGTATGAGACACGGCATGGCCGAGATCACCAATTTCCGCGGCGAAGTGCAGGCCGAACGTTCCGAAGCCGACCGCGAGGTCGACACCCTGATCGCCCGCGTCGGCGAGCGCGTCCGCCGCGCCCGCGACCGCAAGGGTATCCCGCGCCGGGTGCTTAGCGAGAAATCCGGCGTCAGCCCGCGCTACCTCGCCCAGCTCGAAGCCGGCGCCGGCAACATTTCCATCGCCCTCCTGCAGCGTATCGCCCACGCGCTCGATCACCGGATCGAATGGCTGGTCGGCGAGGACGATCCCTATCTCTCCGACACGCTGCGCATCGCCGATCTCTACCGCACCGCCACCGCCTCGGTTCAGGCCAAGGTCCGCGCCGTGCTCTCGCCCGAGCCCGCCGAGGCCCGCCGCGCCCACCGCATCTGCCTCGTGGGGCTGCGCGGCGCCGGCAAGTCCACCCTCGGCCGCCTCGCCGGCGCCCGGCTCGGCATCCCCTTCGTCGAGCTCAACCGCGAGATCGAAGAACAGTCCGGCATGCCGGTCGACGAGCTCATGGCCCTCTACGGACAGGAGGGCTACCGCCGCCTCGAGGCCCAGGCGATTTCCCGCGTCATCGCCACCCATGAGACGATGATCCTCGCGGTCGCCGGCGGCATCGTCGCCGAACCCGAGACCTATGCCACCCTGCTCGCGAATTTCCACACCGTCTGGGTCAAGGCCACCCCGGCCGAACACATGGCAAGGGTCCGCGACCAGGGCGACGAGCGGCCGATGGCCGGCAATCCCGAGGCGATGGACCAGCTCAAATCCATCCTCACCGCCCGCGAAGTGCTCTACGACCGCGCCCTCGCCCGGCTCGACACTTCGGGCAAGACCGAGGCCGAAAGCCTCGACGACCTCATCGCCCTGATCGAAACCAACCGGTTCCTCGCCTGACCCCTTTTTCTTGCCGAAAAAACCTCGGGGGTCCGGGGGCAGCGCCCCCGGTCCGCCTTTGCCCCGGAGACCGACCATGCCCGTTACCCATCGCCGCGACGGCGCCACCGCCTACGTCACCCTCGATTTCCCACCGGTGAACGCCATCGGGCGCGAGACCCGTCAGGGCCTGATCGACGCGCTCGACTGGGTCGAGGCCCAGGACGGGCTCGAACGGGTGATCCTTTCGGGCGCCGGCCGCGCCTTCGCCGCCGGCGCCGACGCCCGTGAATTCGACGGCCCCGCGCTCGCGCCGCACCTGCCCGATGTGGTCAACCGGATCGAGGCCTGCGAGGTGCCCTGGATCGCGGCCGTCAGGGGCCCCGCGCTCGGCGGCGGCTGCGAACTGATGCTCGCCTGCCGATACCGCATCGCCGCACCCGACGCTACCGTAGGGTTGCCCGAGACCACCCTCGGCGTGGTCCCCGGCGCCGGCGGCACCCAGCGCCTGCCCCGCCTCGTCGGCCTCGCCGCAGCACTCGATCTGATCCCTGCGGGCAAGACCTTGCCCGGCGCCCAGGCGCTGGCCATCGGCCTCGTCGACGAACTCGCCGACGATCCGCTCTTCGCCGCCCAGGAGGTCAACCACGAACATCTCGCCACCCGGGTGCCGGTCGGCGATCTGCCCAATCCCCCGCGCGACGCCGCCGCCTTCAACGCCGCGCGCGATCTGATTGAGCGCAAGTTCCGCGGCCAGATCGCCCCCGCGACCGCCGTCGACCTGATCCATTGGGCGACCGAGAAGCCGCTCGCCGAGGGCATGGCGACCGAGCGCGAGCAATTTCTGAGGCTCCGCCAGGGCGCCCAGGCAAAGGCGTTGCGCCACATCTTCTTCGCCGAGCGCGGCGCCAAGGTTCCCGCCGCACTCGCCGGGGCCAAGGCCGCCGAGATCGCCTCCGCCGCGGTCGTCGGCGGCGGCACGATGGGTGCCGGCATCGCCTATGCCCTGCTCAACGCCGGCATCTCCGTCGTGCTGCTCGAAACCGATGCCGCCGGCGTTGCCCGGGCTGAAGCGAATGTCGAAAAGATCGTCGCCGCCTCGCTGAAGCGCGGGCTGATCGACGAGGCCGGCGCCGCCAAACGCCGTGCCGCCTTCACCGCGAGCGACGACTATACGGCAGCGAAGGGGTGCGACATCGCCATCGAGGCCGCCTTCGAATCGATGGAGGTCAAGCGCGCGGTGTTCGAGAAGCTCGAAGCCGCGCTGCGCCCCGACGCGGTGCTCGCGACCAACACCTCCTATCTCGATGTGAACGAGATCGCCGGCGTCCTCGCCGACCCCTCGCGCCTCGTCGGCCTCCACTTCTTCGCCCCCGCCCATATCATGAAGCTTCTCGAAATCGTCCGCGGCGACGCGAGCGCCGACACTGCCCTCGCCACCGGCTTTGCGCTCGCCAAACGGCTGCGCAAGCTCCCGGTGCTCGCCGGCGTCTGCGACGGCTTCATCGGCAA
>JAGRMO010000163.1:170-1999 GCA_020441205.1 Maritimibacter sp. | reverse complement strand
TTCCAGGAGACCACGCGGGTGCTGACCGAGGCTTCGGTGCAGGGCAAGCGCGACAAGCTCGTCGGGCTCAAGGAAAACGTCATCGTCGGCCGGCTGATCCCTGCCGGCACCGGCGGGGCCACGATGAAGGTGCGCCACATCGCCCAGGAGCGCGACCGCAAGGTGATCGAACAGGCCCGCGCCGAGGCGGAAGCCGCGGCGGCGCTGGCGGCGCCGGTGGATGCGATGGACATCGCCGTCGACGACATCTTCGGCGGGCCGATGAGCGACGATTTCGGCCTGGTCGAGACGCCGGAGAGCCGCGAGGAGTAATCCCCTCGGCGCCATGTACGAAACGAAACCCCCGCCCGTCGTGGCGGGGGTTTTGCTTTCGGGGCGGGTGCGAGGCTGGCGGGCTTCGGTACATTTCGCTTTCGCGGGCTCCCGGGCTCTGCCAGACTCGCGGGCATGGCGGATCACGATCTCAGCACCGACAAGGGGATCCAGGTTCTGGGTCTTACCCGGTTTTCGGTGCCCTCGCTCGGCGCGTTCCAGATCGAACACGCGAGCATCGAGGACCGGCGGGCCTATCTCTACGACCCCGCGCGGCTCGGGCAACGCTTCGCCTGGTTCGAGAACGTGACGCTGCCGGGGATCGCGGCGCAGCGGGACGACGCGTTCAGGCTCGTCGTGTTGATGGGGGAGGACATGCCCGAGCCCTGGCGGGGGCGGATGATGGAGCATGTCGCGCGGATCCCGCAGCTTGCAGCGCATTTCGCCCCGCCCGAGCACCACCGCAAGATCTGCGGGGATGCGATCAAGGCGCATGTCGATCCGGGGGCCGAGGTGGTGCTGCAGTTCCGTCTCGACGACGACGACGCGGTGGCGGTGGATTTCGTCCGGCGACTGAGGCGCGACTGGCGCAAGCTCAAGGGGTTTCACGCCGACCGCGCGGGGCCGATCGCGATCGACTACACGCGCGGGGTGAACCTGGCGGCGGAACCCGGCGGGCGGCTCGAGATCGTGCCACGGCTCGAGGCGTTTCTCGGCGTCGCCTTCGCCATCGCCACCAGGCCGGGCGACGGGCACCACATCCTTGGTTTCATGCACCATGTGATCTGGCAGCAGATGGCTACGGTGAGCTTGCCCGACGAGATCATGTGGGTGCGCGGGGCGCATGGGGCGAACGACAGCGGCGCGCCCGGGGTGAAACCGCAGTTCGAGGCCGAGGAGGGGGAACTCAAGCAGGCGCTGCGCAAGCGGTTCCGGATCGACCTGCCGGCGCTGAAGGCGGCGTTAAAAGCCCTGGAGGACGCGGGCGGCGACTGAGCGGTCCGCGCTCTGACCGCGGTCCGCGGCCCAGGACGCCGGTCACATCTGGCCGGCCGCGGTCACGGGCAGCCGACCCTGCTCCGGGCCCCCGGCACGCTTCGGACCTGCCGCGCGCGGGCTTGTCGCGCAGGGTCGCCTTGCCGGCGCCCCGGTGTGTTGACAACCCTTCCGACTCCCCATATACGCCCCCCATTCGGGCCGCCGGGCTATCCCGGCGCCTGCATCAGAGTTGTAGTGGACAAGATCCGGGCTCCACCCCACAGGGGCCGCCCCGATCCTCTGAGAACCCACCGCATCGCCCCGGGGACGGGGCGGATGCGGCGCATTGCGCTTTGCGGACGCGCGAGGTGCGAGACCGACGATAACCGGGGCGCGCGTGCCCCATGAACATAAGTGTTGCAACACGGGGAACGAAGCCCAATGCCCACGATCCAGCAGCTGATCCGCAAGCCGCGGCAGCCCAAAGTCAAACGCTCCAAGTCCCAGCACCTGGAATCCTGCCCGCAGAAGCGCGGCGT
>JAGRMO010000163.1:0-139 GCA_020441205.1 Maritimibacter sp. | reverse complement strand
GAAGGTCGCCAAGGTGCGGCTGTCGAACGGGTTCGAGGTCATCAGCTACATCCCCGGCGAGAGCCACAACCTGCAGGAGCACTCTGTGGTGCTGATCCGCGGCGGCCGGGTGAAAGACCTTCCGGGCGTGCGCTACCAC
>JAGRMO010000024.1 GCA_020441205.1 Maritimibacter sp. | reverse complement strand
TGGCGCTGGCCGCCCGAGAGCTTCACGCCCCTTTCGCCGACATGGGCGGCGTAGCCGGTACGGCCGCGCGGGTCTTCGAGCGTCTGGATGAAGCCATGCGCCTCGGCCCGGGTGGCGGCGGCGATCATCTCGGCCTCGGTCGCTTCGGGGCGGCCATAGAGGATGTTGGCCCTGACCGAGCGGTGCAGAAGCGACGAATCCTGGCTGACCATGCCGATGGCGGCGCGCAGGCTGTCCTGCGTCACCCCGGCCACATCCTGGCCGTCGATCAGGATGCGGCCTTCCTCGCAGTCACGGAACCTCAGGAGCAGGTTGACGAGCGAGGATTTGCCGGCGCCGGAGCGGCCGACGAGCCCGACCTTCTGGCCCGGGGGGATGGTCAGCGAGACGTGGTCGAGCCCGCCCGAGCCTTTGCCGTAATGGTGGCTGAGATCGTCGAAGACGATCTCGCCCCGGGTCAGGCGCAGCGCGGGCGCGTTCGGCGCGTCGGTGATCTCGTGGGCGACCGAGATCGAGCGCAGGCCCTCGCGGATCGTGCCGGCATGTTCGAACAGCCGGATCGTCACCCACATGATCCAGCCCGACATGCCGTTGAGCCGGATGGTGAGGGCCGATGCGGCCGCGACCTCGCCGACGCTGATGGCGCCCCTCGTCCAGAGCCAGAGCGCGGGGCCGAGGACGCCGGCGATCAGCATGCCGTTCAGCACGTTCTGGCCGAAGGAGAGTTCGGTCATCAGCCGCAGGAAGCGCTGGAACCTGAGCCGGTGGCGGCGCATGGCGTTCTGCACCCAGGCTTCCTCGCGGTCGCCCTGGGAGAACAGCTTGACGCTTTCGATGTTGGCATAGGCATCGACCACGCGGCCGGTGACCAGCGAGCGGGCGTCGGACCATTTCTCGCTCGCCTCCGCCACCCGGACCGCGACCCAGCGGGTATAGGCGATGTAGAGCACCAGCCAGATCGCCAGCGGCAGTGCGAGCCAGGGGTTCACCTGGCCAAGAAGCGTCATCGCGGCGATCACGTAGGTGACCGAGTACCAGATGCCCTCGAAGGCCATGTAGGTACTGTCTTCCACCGCCGGGCCGAGCTGCATGACCCGGTTCGACAGCCTGCCGGCGAAATCGTTCTGGAAGAAGCCCATCGACTGGCCGAGCATGTGTTTATGCGCCCGCCAGCGCACCTGGTCCTGCAGGTTGCCGGCGAGGGTCTGCTCGAGGAAGAAGTGGTTGAGCACGATGGCGAGGGGCCGCAGGATCAGGACGAAGAGCGCGGCGGCGGCCAGTTCGGCGCCGTGGCTCGCCCAGAAGGCCTCGGGCGCGGTTTCGTCCATCAGGTCGACCACGCGGCCGGTGTAGAAGATCAGCCCGGTCTCGATCAGGGCGACGGCGACGCCGGTGGCGGCCATCCACCACATCCAGCGGCCGAAGCTCGCGAGATGGGTCTTGAGATAGGCCCAGACGGTGGCGGGCGGCGTGGCCGTGCTGGCGGGGGCAAAGGGATCGACGAGGTTTTCGAACAAACGGAACATGACGGGAATCCGGGTATGGATTTCGGGAAGGAGGATGCGGGGCTGGCGGTCAGCCCGATCAGGACCGGCGGCCTAGCGGCGGTGTGGGGTCCTGATTGCGTACATCCTGTTCTCCGTCATGAGGGGTATCCTCGGATGCGGGGGTGATAGCGCGGGACGGGCGTTGTGTCACCCCTTTTCGTGGCGTCATGGGGGCTCTGCCCGGCCAGGCCGAAGTCATCCTAGAGCCAGAGCGGGGGCTCTGCCCCCGCGCCCCCGGGATATTTGGCGACCAAAGAAGGGGGGGCGGTTCGGGAGCCGGTCAGTCGTCGAGGGCGGCGATCACCCGGTCGGCGGCGCTCGCGGGCGAGGTGGCGCCCTCGGCGACCTGGCGCCCGAGGGTCTCGACCATCGCGCGGATCTTCGGATCGTTCTCGAGCCGGGCGAGCAGGGCGTGGCGCAGATCGTCCTCGAACCAGGCGCGGGCCTGGTCGGCGCGGGTTCCGGCCCAGACCCCTTGCGCCTTGCGCCAGTCGGCGAGCTCGGTCATCGCGGCCCAGCTCTCGGCGAGCCCGTCGTGGGTGCGGGCCGAGACCATCATTGCCTTCGGGTAACCTTCGGGGTCGCGTCGGCGCTTGCGCAGGAGGCGGAGCGCGCCCGCGTAATCGGCGCAGGTGCGGGTGGCGGTCGGTTTGAGGTCGCCGTCGGCCTTGTTAACGAGGATGAGGTCGGCCATCTCCATGATGCCGCGCTTCACCCCCTGGAGCTCGTCGCCGCCGGCGGGGGCGATCAACAGGAGGAACAGATCGGCCATGGCGCCCACCATGGTCTCGGACTGGCCGACGCCCACGGTCTCGATCAGCACGACGTCGAAGCCCGCCGCCTCGCAGAGCGCCACCGCCTCACGGGTACGCCGGGCGACGCCGCCGAGCTCGGTCTGCGAGGGCGAGGGGCGGATGAAGGCGGCGGGTTCCCGGGCGAGGCGCTCCATCCGGGTCTTGTCGCCAAGGATCGAGCCGCCGGAGCGGGCCGAGGAGGGATCGACCGCGAGGACGGCGACCTTGAGGCCCTTCTCGATCAGGAACATGCCGAAGGCTTCGATAAAGGTCGACTTGCCCACGCCGGGGGTGCCGGAGAGGCCGATGCGCAGGGCCTGGCGGCCGGCGGTGGCGACGATCTCGATCAGACGGGCGGCGGCGGCGCGATGATCGGCGCGGCCGCTCTCGACCAGGGTGATGGCGCGGGCGAGCGCGCGGCGTTCGCCGGCGATGACGCGCGCGGCAAGATCGTCGATATCCATGCGTCCTCCGTTTCGGACGTGATGCCCGGGCCGGGCGCGCTTGTCCAGCGGTGCGGGCGGTGCGACAAGGGCGCCATGACGCAACCCTTCGCCGCCCTGCCGATCGACGCCGTGATCCCGGAGCTTCGCGCCGCGCTGGGCGCGGCCGGGCGGGCGGTGCTGGTGGCGCCGCCGGGGGCGGGCAAGACCACGCGGGTGCCGCTGACGCTGCTCGACGATATTGCCGGGCGGATCGTGATGCTGGAGCCGCGACGGCTGGCGGCGCGGGCCGCGGCGGAGCGGATGGCCGAGACGCTGGGCGAGCGGGTGGGTGAGACGGTGGGCTACCGGATCCGCGGCGAGGCGAAGGTGGGCAAGGCCACCCGGATCGAGGTGGTGACCGAGGGGATCCTGACCCGGATGCTGCAATCCGACCCGGGGCTCGCGGGCATCGGCGCGGTAATTTTCGACGAGTTCCATGAACGCTCGCTCAACGCCGATCTCGGGCTCGCGCTGGCCTGGGAGGCGCGGGGCGCGCTGCGGGAAGACCTGGCGCTGGTGGTGATGTCGGCGACGTTGGACGCCGAGCCGGTGGCGGTGCTGCTCGACGGCGCGCCGGTGGTGGTGAGCGAAGGCCGGGCGTTTGCGGTCGAGACCCGCTGGCTGGAGGCGCCGATGACGAAGCGGGTGCGCTTCGAAGAGGCGGTCGCGGGGCTGGTTGAACGCGCCGTCGGCGAAACATACGGTGGCGTATTAGTGTTTCTGCCGGGCGAGGGCGAGATCCGGCGGGTCGAGGGGCTTCTGCGGGGCCGTTTGCCGGGTGACTGCGTCGTGCGACCGCTTTACGGCGCGCTCGAGATGGCGGCGCAGCGGGCGGCGATCCGGCCCGAAGGTGCCGGCCGCAAGGTGGTGCTGGCGACTTCGATCGCGGAGACCTCGCTGACCATCGAGGATGTGCGGGTGGTGGTCGACGCCGGGCGGGCGCGCCGCGCGCGGGTCGATCCCGGGACAGGCATGAGCCGGCTGGTGACGGAACGGCTGAGCCGGGCCGAGGCCGACCAGCGGCGGGGCCGCGCCGGCCGGGTGGCCGAGGGCGTCTGCTACCGGATGTGGACGAAGGGCGAAGAGGGCGGGATGGCCGCTTTCCCACCGGCCGAAATCGAAGTGGCCGACCTTGCGCCGCTGGCGTTGGAACTGGCGCTCTGGGGGGCGGGCGATGGGGCGGCGCTGGCGTTCCTTACGCCGCCCAATCCGGGCGTTCTGGGCGAGGCACGTGAGCTTTTGGCCCGGCTCGGCGCGCTGGATCCGGCGGGGCGGATTACCGAACACGGACAAAGGCTTTCGCGGCTGCCGCTGCATCCGCGGCTCGGCCATATGCTGGTGGAGGCGGGGCCGGCGGCCGCGCCGCTTGCCGCGCTGATGGAAGAGCGCGACCCGCTGCCGCGCGGCGCGCCGGTGGCGCTCGAATTGCGGTTGGCCGCGGTGCGCGATCCCAACGCGTTCATCCGTGAACGCGGTATTGACGTGAACCGGGGAGGGATCGAACGCATCCGTCTGGAGGCGAAGCGGCTTGCGCGACTTGCCGGCGACGGCAAAGACTTGAGCGCAGCGCAGATGGCGGCGCTGGCTTACCCCGACCGGGTCGGGCTGAGGCGCAAGGGCGATGCGCCGCGCTACGTGTTGTCGGGCGGCAAGGGCGCGATGATCGACGAGGCCGATCCGCTGGCGGGGCAGCGGCTGATCGTGGTCACCGACAGCGACGGCGATCCGGTCGAGGCGCGGGTGCGGATGGCCATTGCGATCAGCGAGGCCGAGCTGCGCGGGCTTTTTGCAGGCGAGATCGGCTGGGTGCGGGTCTGCGACTGGTCGAAACGCGAGGGCCGCGTGGTGGCGCGCGAGCAGGAGCGGTTCGGCGCGCTGGTGCTCGACGACCGGATCTGGCGCGATGCGGGGCGCGACGCGGTGGCGCGGGCGATGCTCGAGGGCGTAACTCAGCTGGGGTTGCGGCCGTCGGAGGCGGCGCGGCGCTTCATGGCGCGGGTCGAGCTGGTGCGTGGCGGCGGGGAAGACCTGCCGGAGATGACGGAGGCCGCGTTGATGGGCGGTCTCGAGGACTGGCTCCTGCCCTTTCTCGGCGGCGTGCGGACGGCGGAGGACTGGAAGCGGTTCGACATTCTCGAGGCCTTGCGCGCGCGGCTCGACTGGGGGCAGATGCAGGCGCTGGACGCCGCGGCGCCGGGGCAATTCACCACGCCGATGGGACGCAAGGTGCCGATCGACTATAGCACCAAGGCCCCCGAGATCGCGGTACGGCTGCAGGAGATGTTCGGCGTGACCCGGCATCCCGTGGTCGGGAAGATGCCGATGCGGGTGACGCTGTTGAGCCCGGCGGGACGTCCGGTGCAGACCACGTTTGACCTACCGGCGTTCTGGGACGGCTCCTATGCCGACGTGCGCAAGGAGATGCGCGGGCGCTACCCGAAGCATCCCTGGCCGGAAGACCCGCGCGTGGCCGAGCCGACGCTGCGGGCGAAGCCGCGGGGGACATAGGGTAGTGCCGCGATGCGGCGATACGTTAGCGTATGTTGTTTAGAACCTGCCGCCGATGCGCTGGGCGGCACCGGCGCAGGTCTCTGCCGGGGTCTCGGTATCGAGGGTGACATGGGCGATGGCGAAGCGCTCGGCCAGCATGTCGCGCAGGGCTTTCTTGGTTGCGGCGACGGCGGCGAGCGTGCCGGCGTCGACCACCACATGGGCCTCGAGCGAGGTCACGTGTTCGGAGATCTGCCACAGGTGCAGGTGGTGGACGTCGGCGACGCCGGGCACGGCGTGCATCGCGGCGAGCACCGCGTGCGGGTCGATGTCGGGCGGGCTGCCGAGCATCAGGATGCGGATCACGCCGCGGATCTCGCGCAGCGCCATCGCCAGGATGTAGGCGGCGATGCCGGCGGTGACCAGCGGATCGGCGATCTGCCAGCCGAACAGCATCACCGCGAGGCCGACAAAGATCACCGCGACCGATCCGAGCGCATCGGCGAGGTTGTGCAGGAAAGCGGCGCGGATATTAAGGCTCTGTTTTGACAGGCGAAACATGAGCGCGGCGGTGATCGCGTCAACCGCCAGTGCGAGGCCGGCGACAGCGATGACGAGGCCGCCCGCGATGGGTTGCGGATGCAGGAAGCGGTCGATGGCCTCCCAGACCAGCCAGAGGCCGAGGACGATGAGCGTGGTGTAGTTGATGAGGGCCGCAACCAGCTCGGCGCGGCGGTAACCGAAGGTCATCGCGGCATCGGTGGGGCGGCGGGCGATGCGGCGCGCGGCCCAGGCGATGAGCAGCGACAGCGCGTCGGAGAGGTTGTGAACCGCGTCGGCGATCAGCGCGACGGAGCCCGACAGGAGCCCGCCGACGAACTCGGCGACGGTGAGCGCGAGGTTGACCGCGACGGCGGCGACGATGGCGCGGTCGCCGGCTTCCGGAGAGATATGGTGGTGGCCGTGCGTATGCGTATGGTGACCATGCGCGCCACCCGCCACATCCGCACGCGTATGGTCATGGCGGCCCGGACGATCCTGCGACATGTCTTGTCCTCGGCCCAGTCATCCGGGCCCCTTCATCTTGGCCTAAATACTCCCGGGGGTCCGGGGGTGGAACCCCCGGCGCCTCAGCCCTCGCCCTTGAGCCGGAGGTGAGCCTTGATCTGGCCGTGGTCGGAGGCGAGCTTGTTATAGGGCGCTTCCGGGTGGGAGCCGTCGGTGATGTGGTCGTTCAGCACCGAGAAATATTCCATCTCGGCGATGGCGCCGGCGAAATCGGGGTGGAAGTGGCGCGACAGAAGGATCTGGTCGATCGATTCGTAGACCCCGCCGAAGGCCGAAGTGTAAACCATGTCGCGCATCGATTTCTTCACGAACAGACCTTCGGCCGAATGCAGCCGCGTGCGTTCGACGGCCTCGGTGATCGCCTTGTGCTCTTCGGCGGAATAGCGGTCGTCGTAGCAGTCGGCGTCGTGGCGCAGCATCCAGGCGTAGTTCTTGAACGGCATTTCGCCGGAGACGATCTCAGACGAGACCGCGTGTTCGCCGTCGTTGAAATCGCCGAGCGCGACCACCGGGTTGCCGTGGGCCAGCTCGGTGACGATCTCGCGGCGCAGCACCCAGGCCTCGGCCATCCGGCGCAGGGCAGCGCGGAGCGCGCCGAGGGCGCGGCCGGCGGGATCGTAACGGGTGAGGTCCGCTTCCGGCGCATAGGGGGCACCGGGCGGGGTGATGTATTCGCCGAGTTTCGATTTCAGGTGGCAATTGAACAGGGTGATAATGCGTTCGCCCACCGGGATGCGCACCTTGAGGATCGGGCGCGACAGCCGGCGCAGGGTGAAACTGCCCGCGTCCAGCGCCCCGTCGAGACCGCGCAGCGGCTGGAACGGGATGGTCAGCGGGCGGGGGAGATCCTGGATCACCTCGGGTTTGCCCGCGAAACCCAGGCGCGAGAGCACGGCGACGCCGGGGCGGCGCTCGCCGGGGACGCCCGCGTCGGCGGCGTTCGGGGCGAACGCGAGGGCGGCACCGTCCCAGGGGGCGACGCCGAGTTTGTCGAAGATCACCTTGCGGTGGTAGGATTTGCCTTTGTCGGGGATCACCGCCTCGTTGAGGGCGCGGGCGCGGGCGGAGGCCTCGGCGATCACGTCGGCAAGCGCGTCCTTCTCGAAGATTTCCTGAAAGCCGATGACGTCGGCGTCGAGATCGACGAGCTGGGCGGCGAGCCAGTCGCGTTTCCAGGCGTATTCCTCGGGGGTGTAGGATTGGAACCGGTAATATTCCCGGTCGGGTCCGATCAGGTTCTTCACGTTGAAACTGGCGATGCTGAACCGCATGGCGTCTCTCCCTCGCTGCAGGTCCTGTCTGCCACGGATGGCGCCGCCGTGACAGGGGAAGTCAGGCGCGGGGTTTGCCGCCCTTCCCGCGCCGGGCCGGCGTGACGTTCAGCCAGATATCGCGGTCGGGGCGCAGGGTGAGGATGAGCTTGGGCTTCGGCGCCGGGCGATCGGTGAGAGCGAAATCGAACCGGGCGAGCAGGGTTGCGAGGATGATGATCGATTCCTGCATCGCGAACTCGGCGCCAATACAGACCCGGGGGCCGGCAGAGAACGGCATGTAGGCGTAACGGTCGATCTTGGACGGGTCGTCGAAGCGCTCGGGGCGGAACTGGCGGGGCCGGTCCCACAGCAGCTTGTGCCGGTGCAGGGCGTAGAACGGCAGGATCATCGTGTCGCCCTTGCGGATCTCGGTTCCTGCGACGGTGTCGTCGGCCTCGGCGGTGCGCAGGTGCACCGGGATCGGCGGGTAGAGCCGCATCGCCTCCTGCAGCACCTGGCGGATGTAGACGAGCCGGGGCACGTCCTCGCCGGTGGCGGCGCGCTTGCCCAGCACCTCGCGGGCCTCGCGGGCGGCGCGCTTGTGGGTCGCGGGCTCGAAGGCGAGCAGGTAGAGCGCCCAGGACAGGGCGATGGCGGTGGTCTCGTGGCCGGCGATGAGGAAGGTGATGAGATTGTCGCGCAGTTCGACGTCGTTCATCTTGCGCCCGGTCTCGGGGTCTTCGGCGTCGAGCAGCAGATCGAGCAGCGCCGGGCTCTCGGTATTGGGCTTGCGCCGGCGCTCGGCGATGGCGGCGTCGGCGCCGTCCTTCAGCGCCTTCAGCGTCGGGTGGGTGCGCACGCGGCCGGGGCGCGGGATCCAGGTGGGCAGGCCGAGGTAATCAAAGGCCGAGACCCGCCCGGTATCGCCGAGGTAATGGTCGATGGCGGTCGAGACGGTATCGAGCGGCACGGCGCTCTCGCCGTCGCCGCCGGCGAAGGTGACGCGCACGATCACGTCGAAGGCTGTCTTCATCATCTCGTAGGAGATGTTGACCGGCCCAGGCTGGCCGGCGAGCCGCTCGGCGGCTTCCTCGGCGGAGCGGGTCATCGGCGGGGTGAGGCGGGCGACGTTGCGGGGCGCGAAGGCCGGGTTCATCGCCCGGCGCTGCCAGCGCCATTCTTCGCCCTCGATGACGAACAGCCCCTGTTTCAGCGCCTTTTCGAGCACGCCCTTGAATTCGGGCGACTTCGGGTAATTGGCGATGTTGGTCTTGAGGATGCGGCGGTTGCCCTCGGGGCTGGTGACGACGTGGAAGCGGCGCAGGAGTTTGCCCGAGACCATGCCGAGCCGCAGCGAGGGCTGGGGAATGACATTGAGCACGTTGCCGCGGGCGAGGCGCACGAGGGTGAAGAGCCCGGCGCGGCCCGGCAGCAGCGCCGCTTCGGGCGCGGTCTTGCGCGGCTGGCGCTTGCGGGCCGGGTTCGGGGCTGCGGCCGGCCGGGCCGCGTCGGGGGCTTCCGCCGCGGAAGGCTCCGGTTCGCCGCCGAGACCGGTGACCGGGCATTTGCCGGCTTTGGGGGGTGTCTCGCTCATGGCGCGAACCTAGGAGCAACCGCGGGACAGGGCAACGACGAAAGGGGCCAGAGAAGGGGTCTCGGCTTGTCGCGCCGGGGCCACGCCGGCGGCGGCGCGCGCATCGCCGGCCTGCCCGCGTTTGCATAGGGACGCGTCCCGCGCTATCCAGTCGGAAACCGCGGACAGACGAGCCCGCCCCGCCCCCCGTCCCCTTGCCGCCAGGAGCGCTGACATGACCCCGTTTCCCCGTATCGCCACCAAGGTTGCCGGCCTCGTCGTGAGCCTCGGCCTGATGGCCGGTTGCGCCGTCAACGATCTCGACGGGCCGCCGCAGCCGATGGGCCGCTTCCTGCTTGGCCATAACGTGGCGATCGTGGTGGAAAACGCCGAGGTGGGGCCGGCGTCGCGCAAGGTCGAGGACGAGGCCTGGGTGAGCGCGGTGCGCACCGCGGTCAACGAGCGGTTCTCGCGCTACGACGGCGACCAGTATTACCACATTTCGGTGGCGGTGCTGGGCTATGTTCTGGCACAGCCCGGGGTGCCGATCGTGGCGGCGCCGAAGAGCGTGCTGATCGCCGACGTGCGGGTGTTCGACGATACCCAGGGCGGCAAGCCGATCGTCGAGGAGCCGAAGCAATTTACCGTGTTCGAGGAGGGCGGCGACGTGATCGTCGGCTCGGGCCTCACGCGGACGGCCGAAGAGCAGATGGCGAGCCTGTCGCGCAACCTGGCGAAAAGCATCCACGAATGGATGCTGGAAAACCCCGACTGGTTCGGGGACGCGAGCCTGATGGACCCGGCCAGCACCTCGGCCGGCCGGCCGGTGCAGCCCCTGCCGCCACAGGGATCGGTGAGCGTCCAGGAGGGCTGAAACCGGCACTCAGGCGCTTGATTTTCCGGCGCAGGCACAGTAACGAGCGCGCGGAATAAGAACCGGGTTCTCGGGTGAACCCCCCAATTGCGAGGCTTGTGGCTCATGGCCAAGGAAAAGTTTGCACGTACCAAACCGCACGTGAACATCGGGACGATCGGGCACGTTGACCACGGCAAGACGACGCTGACGGC